>NZ_JBWXUE010000004.1:0-169954 GCF_057158765.1 Kitasatospora sp. NEAU-69 | reverse complement strand
CCCCTTCGTGCCCCTCCCCGCCCCCGGTGTGTTTCCCACCCCTTTCCCCCGCCGCGTCACCGGCTCACCGCATCAGCGGACGGTTGCTCAGGCGGCCGCCGCCACCCGCACCTCGGCCGGCTCCAGGGCCAGCGCGAGCACCTCCCGCACGTCCGCCACCGGGTGGACGGTCAGCCGCTCCAGCACCTCGGCCGGGACGTCGTCCAGGTCGGGCTCGTTGCGCTTGGGGATGATCACCGTGGTGACGCCGGCCCGGTCGGCCGCGAGCAGCTTCTGCTTCACGCCGCCGATCGGCAGCACCCGGCCGGTGAGCGAGACCTCACCGGTCATCGCCACATCGGTGCGGACCTTGCGGCCGGAGAGCAGCGAGGCCAGCGCGGTGGTCATCGTGACGCCGGCGCTCGGGCCGTCCTTCGGCACCGCGCCCGCCGGCACGTGCAGGTGGATGCCGCGCTCCCGCAGACCGGTGACCGGCAGCTCCAGCTCGGCGCCGCGCGAGCGCAGGAAGGAGAGCGCGATGTGCGCGGACTCCTTCATCACGTCGCCCAGCTGGCCGGTCAGGGTCAGGCCGGTCGAGCCGGTCTCGGCGTCGGCCAGCGAGGCCTCGACGAAGAGCACGTCGCCACCGGCACCGGTGACCGCCAGCCCGGTCGCGACGCCCGGCACGGCCGTGCGGCGCTCGGCCGGCTCCTGGGCCGACTCCGGGGTGTGGTGCGGGCGCCCGATCAGCGCGCGCAACTCGTCCGCACCGATCGCGGCCGGCAGCTCGCGCTCGCCGAGCTCGCTCTGCGCGGCGACCTTGCGCAGGATCCGGGAGACCGCCCGCTCCAGGTTCCGCACGCCGGCCTCGCGGGTGTACTCGCCGGCCAGCTTACGCAGCGCCGACTCGTCCACCGTGACGTCGTCCGTGGTCAGGCCGGCCCGCTGCAGCTGGCGCGGCAGCAGGTGGTCACGGGCGATGACGACCTTCTCGTCCTCGGTGTAGCCGTCGAGCCGGACGAGCTCCATCCGGTCCAGCAGCGGCTCGGGGATCGCCTCCAGCACGTTCGCGGTGGCCAGGAAGACGACGTCGGACAGGTCGAGCTCGACCTCCAGGTAGTGGTCCCGGAAGGTGTGGTTCTGCGCCGGGTCCAGCACCTCCAGCAGGGCCGCCGCCGGGTCGCCGCGGTAGTCCGAGCCGACCTTGTCGATCTCGTCCAGCAGCACGACCGGGTTCATCGAGCCGGCCTCCTTGATGGCCCGCACGATCCGGCCGGGCAGCGCGCCGACGTAGGTGCGCCGGTGGCCGCGGATCTCCGCCTCGTCCCGGACGCCGCCGAGCGCGACCCGGACGAAGTCACGGCCCATCGCGCGGGCCACCGACTCGCCGAGCGAGGTCTTGCCGACCCCGGGCGGGCCGACCAGCGCGAGCACCGCGCCGCCGCGCCGGCCGCCGATCAGGCCCAGGCCCTGGTCCGAGCGCCGCTTGCGGACCGCCAGGTACTCGACGATCCGGTCCTTCACGTCGGCCAGGCCCGCGTGGTCGGCGTCCAGCACCGCACGGGCGCCGGCGATGTCGTAGGCGTCCTCCTTGCGGTTGTTCCAGGGCAGCTCGAGGACGGTGTCCAGCCAGGTGCGGATCCAGCTGCCCTCGGGCGACTGGTCGGAGGACCGCTCCAGCTTGTCGACCTCCTTGAGGGCGGCCTCGCGGACCTTCTCAGGCAGCTCGGCGGCCTCGACCCGGGCGCGGTAGTCGCCCTCCTCGTCGGCGGCCTCGCCGTTCAGCTCGGCGAGCTCCTTGCGGACGGCCTCCAGCTGGCGGCGCAGCAGGAACTCCTTCTGCTGCTTGGCCACGCCCTCCTCGACGTCCTTGCGGATGGTGTCGTTGACCTCCTCCTCCGCGAGGTGGTCGCGGAGCAGCTGGAGCGCGTACTCCAGGCGGGCGATCTGGTCGGCCTCCAGCAGCACCTTGAGCTTCTGCTCGGCGGTCGCGAACGGCGCGTAGCCGATGTTGTCGGCGAGCTCGCCGACACCCTCGATCGCGGCCACCCGGTCGACGATCTGCCAGGCACCGCGCTTGCGCAGGTACGTGGTGGAGACCGCCTTGTACTCCTTCATCAGCTCGGTGGCGCGGCCACCGACCGGGATCCCCACCGAGGACTCCCGGAACGGGCTGGTCTCCACCCAGAGCGCGGCGCCGGGGCCGGTGGTGCCGGCGCCGATCCGCACCCGGCGGACGGCGCGGACCAGCGCGGCCGGGTCGCCGTCGGCGAGGCGGCCGACCTGCTCGATGGTGGCCAGCGTGCCGACGGCCGCGTACGAGCCGTCCATCCGCGGCACCAGCAGCACGGCGGGCTTGCCGCCGTCCGCAGACGTCCGCGCGGCGGCCCGGGCCGCCTCGACGGCGGCGCGCACCTCGGCATCCTTGAGGTCCAGGGGCACCACCATGCCGGGCAGCACGACCTCGTCGTCGAGCGGCAGCACGGGCAGGGTGAGCGAAGCGGACGTCGAAGCCATTATCTCTCCCCAGTCAGTGAACTTGAGTCGATGTGACTAAGGCTCACGGACCTCAGGATGTTCCCCGCAATTTGTTCGCTCTGAGCGAACGGACCCGGGCTGGCCGGAACACTGTCGGAACTCACAGGAAATCCGCAGGTCAGGGCGCAGACCCTGAGAAAAGATCTAGGCCTTCTCGAGTGCCGGCGGAGCGCCGGCCGCGGAATCGGCGACGGAATCAGCCGACGACCGAGCCGAGGAGTGCGCCGAAGACCGCGCCGGGGAGCCGGCCCGGGCGGCGACCGGACGGCGGCGCAGCGAGGCGCGCAGCGGCCGCCACAGCGCCATGCCGACCAGCAGCGCGGTCGGGTGCCCGATCCCGGTGACCAGGTCCGGCTCGTTCAGGATCTGGTGCGCGATCAGCGCGAGCGCACCGGCCAGCGCGAGCACCCGCCCGCGCCGCGACAGCAGCCCGGCGAGCGCGCCCAGACTGGCCAGCACGCCGTAGCTGACGCCGATGTCCAGCTCGTCCAGCGCACCCGCGCCGATCTGGTGGGTGGCCACCGCGACGGCGACCACGCCCTGCGAGAGCAGCGTGCCGATCACGTGCCCGGCGAAGAAGACGCCCGCCGTCCGCAGCGCCCCGATCCGCCGCTCCAGCGGCGCCACGGTGATCGCGTAGGCCCACAGGTAGGGCATCCAGACCGGTCCGGCGACCCAGAGCCCGCTCATCAGCAGCGAGCGCACCGGGGTGTGCAGCAGGTGGTGGCCGTCGGTGCTGGACATGGTCTGCAGCTGCTGCACCAGGTGCTGGTCGCCTGCGTGGGCGAAGAGCGCGGTACCGGCCAGCAGCAGCATGTACCCGAGTGCGAACGGGTTGCGACGCGGTGTCGGCAGCCGTTCCAGCAGCCATTCCAGCGGCCAGGAGCGCAGCCCCAGCCGCAGCCCGGCGTAGGGCGTCGCGGGGGCGCGCCGCACGTCACCCGGTGCCGTGTCCGCCATGGCGCCTCCCGTCGATCGCCGCACTGCCGCTTCCAGTGTGCCGTTACCTCTACAGCGCCGGATACCGCTCATCCGTCACCGCGCGCTCACCGCCCAGGCATCCACAGCTCCCGCGCAGCCGCGGCGCGTACCTGGGAGCCCGCCGGACGTCGCGCCGATCGCGCCGGATCCCGGCAGTTCACAGCCTGGTACGGACCAACTCCCCAGCTGTGTCGGAGATTACCGCACGAGCCGACTGTGAACGCCTTCGTGCATACACACCGTTACGGAGAGGCGACATGGACAGGTAAGGTAACGGCCCGTGCCGGTCCCCGGGCACGAGCACCGACCGTCGGGCCGGAAATCTGCGGTCCGCCTGCCGGGGCCTGCCCGGTGTCCGTACGCTGCGAGGTGCGCATAACGGGATCCGCGGTCGGGAAGCCGCGGTCCACCGTGTCGGACGGAGCCCGGGGCGACAATCCGGCACGGCAAAACGACGGAACAAGACTACGAGCGGAGCCCGCCACACCCATAGGTGGCGGCCCGCAGGCCCTGGGGGCGGTGGCGTGACCGTGACAGAGATTCAACAACAGGACAGCGGCGGCAGCGGAGTGATTGCCCAGCGTCGGGTACTGGTGGTGGAGGACGAACCGACCATCGCCGAGTCGATCGCGGCCCGGCTGGGCGCGGAGGGCTTCAAGGTCGCCGTGGCCCACGACGGCCCCGGCGCCGTGGACGGCTTCCACACCTGGCAGCCGGACCTCGTGGTGCTCGACATCATGCTGCCCGGCTTCGACGGACTGGAGGTCTGCCGCCGGATCCAGGCGCAGCGCCCGGTCCCGGTGCTGATGCTGACCGCCCGCGACGACGAGACGGACCTGCTGGTCGGCCTCGGCGTGGGCGCCGACGACTACATGACCAAGCCGTTCTCGATGCGCGAGCTGGCGGCCCGGGTCAACGTGCTGCTGCGCCGGGTCGAGCGGGCCCAGCAGGCTGCCCGCACACCCGCGCTCGGGTCGCTGCGGTTCGGCGAACTGGAGATCGACCACGTGCAGCGCCGGGTCCGGCTCGCCTCCGGCGACGTCCACCTGACGCCGACCGAGTTCGACCTGCTCGCCTGCCTGGCCGCCCAGCCGCGCGCCGTGCTGACCCGCGAGCAGCTGCTGGCCGAGGTCTGGGACTGGACCGACGCGTCCGGCACCCGGACGGTGGACAGCCACGTCAAGGCGCTGCGCCGGAAGATCGGCGCGAGCTGGATCCGCACCGTGCACGGGGTCGGGTACGCACTGGAGGCCCCGGTCTCC
Organism: Kitasatospora sp. NEAU-69; assembly: GCF_057158765.1. Taxonomy (NCBI): domain Bacteria; kingdom Bacillati; phylum Actinomycetota; class Actinomycetes; order Kitasatosporales; family Streptomycetaceae; genus Kitasatospora; species Kitasatospora sp. NEAU-69. The sequence goes on along the minus strand of NZ_JBWXUE010000004.1, from coordinate 165,194 downwards.
TGACCGGTGCGCATCCGCAGGTCAGGGGGCTCACGGGGGCAGAGAAGCACGGGGACCACAGCACCGATGAAGACCACCGCGGCACCAGGCCGCACCGAGGCCGACGCACCGGCGGGGCCGGGGCCGCTACGGCGCGCCGTCACCCGGGCCGGACGGCAGCTGCGCGCGGTGGATCCGCGCCGGTCGATCAAGGGCAAGCTGACCCTGCTGGTCATCGTCTCGGTGGTGCTCGCCACCGTGATGGTGGTGATCGCGACCCGCTCGGAGACCCAGATCCGAGTGATCATGATCTTCTCGATGATCGCCTCGCTGCTCTTCATGCAGCTGCTGGCGCACACCCTGACCGCCCCGCTGCGCGAGATGACGGCGGCCGCCCGGGCCATGGCCGGCGGCGACTACAGCCGCCGGGTGACGACCGGTTCGCGCGACGAGATCGGCGAGCTGGCCAGCACGTTCAACCGGATGGCGGCCGATCTCGCGGCCGCCGACCGGCACCGGCGCGAGCTGGTCGCCAACGTCTCGCACGAGCTGCGGACGCCGATCGCGGCGCTGCAGGCGGTCCTGGAGAACATGGTGGACGGCGTGGTCCGCCCCGACCACGCCACCCTGGGCGCCGCGCTGGAGCAGACCGAACGGCTCGGCCGGCTGGTCACCCACCTGCTGGACCTGTCCAAACTGGACGGCGGAGTGGTCCCGCTGGACGCCCGGGAGTTCGAGGTCGCCCCCTTCCTGGCCGGCGTGCTGCGCGGGCTGACGGTGGACGGCGCGACGGCCGGCGGCGCCTGGAGCCGGCGCGGCGACCTGAGCCTGCGCCTGGACGTCCAGCCGCCGGAGCTGACCGCCGTGGCCGACCCGGAGCGGCTGCACCAGGTGGTCGCGAACCTGGTCGACAACGCCTGCAAGCACTCCCCCGTCGGCGGCCTGGTGACCGTGCGGGCCCGGGCCGGCGAGGTGGCGCAGTCGCTCGACCTGGAGGTCGAGGACCAGGGCCCGGGGATCCCGGTGCAGGACCGCACCCGGGTCTTCGACCGGTTCAGCCGGGCCGGCGCGCCGACCGCGGCCGGCCCCGGTAGCGACGGCGGCACCGGCCTCGGGCTGGCCATCGCGCGCTGGGCGGTCGATCTGCACGGCGGGCGGATCGAGGTCGCGGACGGCTCGCAGGGCTGCCTGATCAAGGTCGCGCTGCCCGGCGCGCCGCCGGCCGTGCCGCACCCGCGGCTCTGACCCGCGACGTCGTTCGACCGAGGACGATCTGTCCAACCGGTCCAGCTTTGTCACAGAATTGGGACATACCGGCGCTCGACAGCCCAAGATTGGTCGCATCCGGTCATTTCCGGGGTGTTTTGCCCGATTTTGCAGGCTTCTGCCCGGCAGTTCGGCCCCTCACTTTTCCCATCCGACCCGGCGCTGTAACGTAGATATTCGGCCATTTTGGCCGACGGTACTGTGATCTGGACGACGCCGACCCCCCGGGGACTGCGCGATCACTGGTCAGGGGCGTAGCCTTAATCCCCGCTGTCCACATGTCCCAAAAGGAAGCGGAAGAGGGCGGTTGCCGCCGTGTCGCCACACCCTGAAACCCCCAGCTCGGCAAGCACCACTGGCTTCGGCCCCAATGAGTGGCTCGTCGACGAGATCTACCAGCAGTACCTCCAGGATCCCAACTCGGTCGACCGAGCCTGGTGGGACTTTTTCGCCGACTACAAGCCCGGTACCGAGGTGACCCCAGTGACCCAGGCCGCGACCCAGGCCGGCCCCACGCCGACCGCCGTTGCCGCCCCTGCCCCTGCTGCTGCTCCGGCGGCGCCTGCCCCCGTCGCCGCCCCGGCAGCCCCGGCCCCCGTGGCCGCGCCTGTCGCCGCCGCGCCGCTGGCAGCCGCCCCCGCAGCGCCGCCGGCCCCGAAGGCGGCCGCTCCGGCCGCCCCGGCCGTCGAGAGCAGCACGGGCCCCGAGCTCGTCCCGCTGCGCGGCCCGGCCAAGGCCGTCGCCACGAACATGGACGCCTCGCTCGAGGTGCCCACCGCGACGAGCGTGCGCGCCGTGCCGGCCAAGCTGTTGATCGACAACCGCATCGTCATCAACAACCACCTGCAGCGCGCCCGTGGCGGCAAGGTCTCCTTCACGCACCTGATCGGCTACGCCATGGTGCAGGCCCTGAAGGCGACCCCGGGCCTGAACTACAGCTACGCGGTGAAGGACGGCAAGTCCTTCATGGTGAAGCCGGAGCACGTCAACCTCGGCCTGGCCATCGACCTGGTGAAGCCGAACGGTGACCGCCAGCTGGTCGTCGCGGCCATCAAGAAGGCCGAGACGCTCGACTTCTTCGGCTTCTGGCAGGCCTACGAGGACATCGTCCGCCGCGCCCGCGGCAACAAGCTGACGATGGACGACTTCACCGGCGTGACGGTCTCGCTGACCAACCCGGGCGGCATCGGCACCGTGCACTCGGTGCCCCGCCTGATGCAGGGTCAGGGCACCATCCTCGGCGTCGGCGCGATGGAGTACCCGGCCGAGTTCCAGGGCTCCAACCCGGACACCCTGGCCCGGCTCGGCGTCTCCAAGATCATGACGCTGACCTCGACGTACGACCACCGGGTCATCCAGGGCGCCGCCTCCGGCGAGTTCCTGCGCGCGATCCACCAGCTGCTGCTCGGCGAGCACGGGTTCTACGACGAGGTCTTCGAGTCGCTGCGGATCCCGTACGAGCCGGTCCGCTGGGCCACCGACGTCGCGACCACGCACGAGGACGACGTCAACAAGACCGCCCGCGTGATGGAGCTGATCCACGCCTACCGCGTGCGCGGCCACCTGATGGCGGACACCGACCCGCTGGAGTACAAGCAGCGCCGGCACCCCGACCTGGACGTGGTCGAGCACGGTCTGACGCTGTGGGACCTGGAGCGCGAGTTCGCCGTCGGCGGCTTCGGCGGCCAGAAGATGATGAAGCTCCGCGACATCCTCGGCCTGCTGCGCAACACGTACTGCCGCACCGTCGGCATCGAGTACATGCACATCCAGGACCCGAAGCAGCGCAAGTGGCTGCAGGAGCGCCTGGAGAAGCCGTACACGAAGCCGGAGCGCGAGGAGCAGCTGCGCATCCTGCGCCGGCTGAACTCGGCGGAGGCCTTCGAGACCTTCCTGCAGACGAAGTACGTCGGCCAGAAGCGCTTCTCGCTGGAGGGCGGCGAGTCGCTCATCCCGCTGCTCGACGCGACCATCGACGCCGCCGCCGAGCACCGGCTGGACGAGGCCGTCATCGGCATGGCCCACCGCGGCCGCCTGAACGTGCTGGCCAACATCGTCGGCAAGCCGTACGGCAAGATCTTCGGCGAGTTCGAGGGCAACCTCGACCCGAAGTCGATGCACGGCTCCGGCGACGTGAAGTACCACCTCGGCTCCGAGGGCACCTTCACCGGCCTGGACGGCGAGACCATCAAGGTCTCGCTGGCCGCCAACCCGTCCCACCTGGAGACGGTCGACCCGGTCGTCGAGGGCATCGCCCGCGCCAAGCAGGACGTCCTGGACCAGGGCGGCACCACCTTCCCGGTGCTGCCGATCCAGATCCACGGCGACGCGGCCTTCGCCGGCCAGGGCGTCGTCGCCGAGACGCTGAACATGTCGCAGCTGCGCGGCTACCGCACCGGTGGCACGATCCACCTGGTCGTCAACAACCAGGTCGGCTTCACCGCGGCGCCGGCGTCCAGCCGCTCCTCGATGTACTGCACCGACGTGGCCCGGATGATCGAGGCCCCGATCTTCCACGTGAACGGCGACGACCCGGAGGCCGTGGTCCGCGTCGCGCGGCTCGCCTTCGAGTTCCGCCAGACGTTCCACAAGGACGTCGTGATCGACCTCATCTGCTACCGCCGCCGCGGTCACAACGAGGCCGACAACCCGTCGTTCACCCAGCCGCTGATGTACGACCTGATCGACAAGAAGCGCTCGGTGCGCAAGCTGTACACCGAGGGCCTGATCGGTCGCGGCGACATCACGATGGAAGAGGCGGAGTCCGCGCTCCAGGACTTCCAGGGCCAGCTGGAGAAGGTCTTCGCGGAGGTCCGCGACGCGGCCGCCACGCAGGCCGTCGCCCCGAACGGCAAGCCGGTCGCCGACTTCCCGGTCAACATCCAGACCGGCATCTCCCAGGAGATGGTCAAGCGGATCGCCGCCTCGCAGGTCAACCTGCCGGACTGGCTGACCGTGCACCCGCGCCTGCTGCCGCAGCTCCAGCGCCGCGCCGCCTCGATCGAGGACGGCACGATCGACTGGGCCACCGGCGAGTGCCTCGCCATCGGCTCGCTGCTGATGGAGGGCCACCCGGTCCGCCTGGCCGGCCAGGACAGCCGCCGCGGCACCTTCGGCCAGCGCCACGCGGTGCTGATCGACCGGGTCACCGGCGAGGACTACACCCCGCTGCTGTACCTGACCGAGGACCAGGCCCGCTTCACCGTCTACGACAGCCTGCTGTCGGAGTACGCGGCGATGGGCTTCGAGTACGGCTACTCGCTGACCCGCCCGAACGCGCTGGTCATGTGGGAGGCGCAGTTCGGCGACTTCGTCAACGGCGCGCAGAGCATCACCGACGAGTACATCTCCTCGGCCGAGCAGAAGTGGGGCCAGCACTCCGGCGTCACGCTGCTGCTGCCGCACGGCTACGAGGGCCAGGGCCCGGACCACTCGTCCGCCCGCCCGGAGCGCTTCCTCCAGCTGTGCGCGCAGAACAACATGACGGTCGCCATGCCGACGCTGCCGTCGAACTACTTCCACCTGCTGCGCTGGCAGGTGCACAACCCGCACCACAAGCCGCTCGTCGTCTTCACCCCGAAGTCGATGCTGCGTCTGAAGGCCGCGGCCAGCTCGGCGGAGGAGTTCACCTCCGGCTCGTTCCGTCCGGTGATCGGTGACAGCACCGTGGACCCGGCCGGCGTGCGCAAGGTGATCATCACCGCGGGCAAGTTCTACTACGACCTGGCGGCGGCGCGCACCGAGCGCGGCGTCACCGACACGGCGATCGTCCGGGTCGAGCGGCTCTACCCGCTGCCGGTGGCCGAGCTCCAGGAGGAGCTGGCCCGCTACGGCGAGGACGTCCAGTTCGTCTGGGCCCAGGAGGAGCCGGCGAACCAGGGTGCCTGGCCGTTCATCGCGATGAACCTGGTGGACCACCTGGACGTCGTGGTCGGCCGCAAGGCCGGCGCCGCGCGTCTGCGCCGGGTCGCCCGGCCGGCCTCCTCGGCCCCGGCCGTCGGCTCGGCCAAGCGCCACGCCGCGGAGCAGCAGGCCCTGATCGAAGAGGTCTACAGCCTCTGACGTCACGCACGTCACGCAGGTAAGCCCGGGTCCGCTTCGGCGGGCCCGGGCTCCTTCGTATCCTTTTCACCGTCACCATCACTCTGGACCGGAGCACACCGTGTACTTCACCGACCGCGGCATCGAGGAGCTGGAGAGCCGGCGTGGCGACGAGGAGGTCACCTTCGAGTGGCTGGCCGAGCGCCTGCGCGAGTTCGTGGACCTCAACCCCGACTTCGAGATCCCCGTCGAGCGGCTGGCCACCTGGCTGGCCCGGCTGGACGACGAGGACGACGAGGACTGAGCCGCCGGGAACGGCCGGCAGACCGCACGACGAAGGGCCCGGGAGGCGACTCCCGGGCCCTTCGTCGCTCTCGGCACGGAGAAGTGCTTGACTTCCCCGTCACGCGATATATCGTGTTTCTCAGAAGACGCGATACATCGCGACTTGCCGGATCGATCGCCTATCCAGCGTACGACGGCGGCCGCGCGACGGGAGGACGAACAGATGAGCCAGTGGACGATCAGCGAGCCCGGCAAGATCGCCATCGACGAGCCGGTCAGCTCGGTGCAGGTGCGGATCATCGGCGGCGCGGTCAACGTGGTCGCCGCCGAGGGCCCGGCCCGCCTGGAGGTCGGCGAGCTGAAGGGCGAGCCGCTCGAGGTCACCCTCGCCGACGGCGTCCTGACCGTGACCTACCCCGACCTGACCTGGAACGACTTCGCCGAGAACTTCAAGTCGGTCGACTCGGTCAAGGGCTTCTTCAACTCGCTGCGCCGCAAGCGCGAGGCGACGGCCGTGGTCTCGCTGACCGTCCCGGCCGACACCGAGGTCCGCACCGGCACGGTCACCGCCGAGACCATCGTCTCCGGCGTGCGCCGGGTGACCAGCACCCGCGCCGTGGGCGGCAGCACCACGCTGGTCGCGCTGGGCGGCCAGATCGACGCCAAGTCGGTCTCCGGCAGCGTGGACGCCCAGTCGGTGACCGGCGAGCTGGACGTCAAGACCATCTCCGGCGACCTGACGGTGATCTCCTCCAGCACCAGCAAGCTGCACGCCAAGACGGTCAGCGGCGCGGTCACCCTCGACCTGGACGCCGGCGCGGCCGAGATCAAGGTCAACACGGTCGGCGGCGACGTCACCGTGCGGCTCCCGCAGCCGGCCGACACCACGGTCGAGGCGGGCAGCACCAGCGGTCAGTTCGCCACCGCCTTCGAGGAGTTGACGGTCGAGGGCGGCTGGGGCTCGAAGAAGCTCAGCGGCACGCTCGGCAGCGGCGCCGGCCGGCTCCAGGTCACCACGGTCAGCGGCGGCGTCTCGCTGCTGCGCCGCCCGGAGTCGCAGGACGACGCCCCGGCCAAGGAGCTGACCACCGCCCCCGCGCCGCGCGACGCCGAGCCGCGCGACAGCGTCCAGGGCGACAACGAGCAGGAGGCGGACGCATGAGCGGCGTGTTCGGACACGGTCGGCTGCGGCTCTACCTGCTGAAGCTGCTGGAGGAGTCGCCGCGACACGGCTACGAGGTGATCCGGCTGCTGGAGGAGCGCTTCCACGGGCTCTACGCGCCGTCCGCCGGCACCGTCTACCCCCGGCTCGCCAAGCTGGAGCAGGAGGGGCTGGTCGAGCACGCGAGCGAGGGTGGCCGCAAGGTCTACCGGATCACCGACGCCGGCCGCGCCGAGCTGACCGACCGCCAGAGTGACCTCGCCGAACTGGAGCTGGAGATCAGCGACTCGGTGACCCAGCTGGCCGGCGCGATCCGCGAGGACGTCCGCGACTCGGCCAAGGACCTGCGCGAGGAGCTGCGCGACGCCGCCCGCAACGCGCCCAGGGCCGACCCGGGCGCCGGCTGGGCCGGGGCCACCGGGCCGCGCACCGGCGATCGCACCGGCGATCCGGCCTGGCAGCGCACCAAGGAGGAGTTCGCCGAGTTCAAGGCCCAGGCGAAGCGGGCCAAGGAGCAGGAGCGGGCCGCCAAGGAGCAGGCCAGGCGCGCGAAGGAGGAGGCCCGCAAGGCCCGCGAGCAGTCCCAGGCGGTCCGCCAGGCGGCCCGGGACGAGGCGCTGCGGATCAAGAACCGGGTCGAGCAGCAGGTCCGCGAGCACGCCGGCAAGGGCGACTGGCCGAGCGGGCTGGCCGAGGGCTTCTCCGAGCTGACCCGCAGCCTGGGCGGGCTGGCCGAGTCGATCCGCTGGGGCGATTCGCCGCGCGAGGAGAAGGTCACCGCCACCCGGGTCGACCTTGGCAAGGACGCCACCGGCGAGGCGACCGGTGACGCCCCGGCCGACCTGCCCGGCTGGGCCCGCACCGACCCGGCCGGCGATCCGACCCGCGAGCTGGACCGGCTGCTCGACCGGTTCCGCGACCAGGTCCGTGACGCGGCCCGGGACGCCGGCACCGTGACGCCCGATCAGCTGACCCAGGCCCAGGCCGTACTAGGAAGGGGGGGAGAGTGGCGGTGCCGATTTCTCGGTGGAGCCTCCGCAAAAAACACCCGAGTGGGGCGCGCGGTACACACCGCGCGCCCCACTCGTGCGTCACGCGACTGTCAGGGCTCCAGCACGATCTTGCCGAAGACCTCGCCCTTCGCCAGGCGCGCGAATCCCTCGCGCGCCTCGCTCAGCGGCAGTACCGAGTCGATCACCGGGCGCACGCCCGCGTGCGCGCAGAGCGCGAGCAGACCGGCCAGCTCCTCCTTGCTGCCCATGGTCGAGCCGACCACCTTGAGCTCCAGGAAGAAGATCCGGTTGAGCTCCGCCGCCTTCGGGTTCGGCCCGGAGGTCGCGCCGGAGATCACGATCGTGCCGCCGGGCCGCAGCGACTTCACCGAGTGCGACCAGGTCGCCGCCCCGACCGTCTCCATCACGGCGTCCACCCGCTCAGGCAGCCGCGCACCGCTCTCGAAGGCGGCGTCCGCGCCGAGCGCCACCGCCCGGGCCCGCTTGGCCTCGTCCCGCCCGGTGACCCAGACCCGCAGGCCGGCCGCCTTGCCGAGGACGATCAGCGCGGTGGCCACCCCGCCGCCGGCGCCCTGCACCAGCACCGTGTCGCCCGGGCGCACGCCCGCGTTCGTGAAGAGCATCCGATAGGCCGTCAGCCAGGCCGTCGGCAGGCAGGCCGCCTCGGCGAAGGAGAGCTCGGCCGGCTTCGGCAGCAGGTTCCAGGTCGGCACCGCGACGCGCTCGGCGAAGGTGCCCTGGTAGCGCTCGGTCAGGATCGAGCGCGGCTCGTTCGGCCCGACCCCGTGGCCGCTCTGGCCGATCACGGAGTGGATGACCACCTCGTTGCCGTGCTCGTCGATCCCAGCGGCGTCGCAGCCCAGGATCATCGGCAGCCGCTCGGCGGGCAGGCCGACCCCGCGCAGCGACCAGAGGTCATGGTGGTTGAGCGTGGCCGCCTTGACGGTCACCACGCTCCAGCCCGGACGGGCCTCGGGCTCGGGCAGTTCCCCGAGCTCCAGCGCACTCAGCGGATCGTCGGCATCGATGCGGGCGGCGTAGGCAGCGAACATGATCCGGACCCTAGCGGGCCGCGGCCGGGGCCCGGAACCACGCGCGAGTGTGACCTGCAACGCGTGTCCCGGGCGCACCGGTGAGGTTTCAGCGGCGCGCGACGCCCTCGCGGCGGGCTGCCTCGGCGACCGCCTTGGTGACCGCCGGCGCGACCCGCGGGTCGAACGGCGAGGGGATCACCCGCTGCGCCGTCAGCTCCTCGGCGACGACCTCGGCCAGCGCCTCGGCGGCGGCCAGCTTCATGCCCTCGGTGATCCGGGTGGCCCGGACCTGCAGCGCGCCGGCGAAGATGCCGGGGAACGCGAGCACGTTGTTGATCTGGTTCGGGAAGTCCGAGCGGCCGGTGGCCACCACGGAGGCGTACTTGTGCGCCACCTCGGGGTGGATCTCCGGGGTCGGGTTGGCCATCGCGAAGATGAAGCAGCCCTTGGCCATGGTCGCCACCGCCTCCTCCGGCACGGTGCCGCCGGAGACGCCGATGAAGACGTCGGCGCCGACCAGCGCGTCGGCCAGCGAGCCCTGCTGCCCGGTCTTGTTGGTCAGCGCGGCGATCTCGGCCTTGACGTCGGTCAGGTCGCCCCGGCCCTCGTACACCACGCCGCGGCGGTCGCAGACCGCCACGTCACCGATGCCGGCCGCGACCAGCATCTTGGCGATCGCGATGCCGGCCGCGCCCGCACCGGAGATGACGGCGCGCAGCTCGGCGATGCCGCGGCCGGTCACCTTGGCGGCGTTCCACAGCGCGGCGGTCGTGACGATCGCGGTGCCGTGCTGGTCGTCGTGGAAGATCGGGATGTCCAGCGCGTCCTGGAGCCGGCGCTCGATCTCGAAGCAGCGCGGGGCGGAGATGTCCTCCAGGTTGACGCCACCGAAGGACGGCGCGAGCCGGACCACGGTCTCGACGATCTCGTCCACCCCGGTGCAGTCCAGCGCGATCGGCACCGCGTCCACGCCGCCGAACTGCTTGAACAGGATCGCCTTGCCCTCCATCACCGGCAGGGACGCCTGCGGGCCGATGTCGCCCAGGCCCAGCACGGCGGTGCCGTCGGTGACGACGGCGACCGTGTTGGCCTTCCAGGTGTAGTCGTTGACCAGCTCGGGCTGCTCGGCGATCGCGGTGCAGACCCGGGCCACGCCCGGGGTGTAGGCCAGGGACAGGTCGTCCGCGTCACGCACCGGGACGGTCGCGCGAATCTCCATCTTGCCGCCGCGGTGCAGCGCGAAGACGGCGTCGACGGGGTCCTCGGTGTCCTGGGTACGAGGGTGAATGATCTCCGCTGCCACGATGATGACCTCTTCGTCATGATCAGTGAGGACGCACGCGGCGACGGGCGTTCGGCCGCCCCCGGGGATGCTGAAATCCCGGGCCCGCCGCAGCGGACCCGGAGCCGGGAGGCGATCGGGCGCGGCCGTCGGACGGGCGCCCTCGAAATGAGGGTTTTGGGTGTTCTGCACTGTGTGCTTCCGGGCCGAGCCTAGGCCCCACTGCCGGCACCGCACCTGTGCCATCGAGCCATAGTCACGCACTGTTCACTGTAGGACTCCACCATCCGGCGCTCGGGCTTCGGAAGAACCCGGGCAGCGGCGCAGTCAACGGTGAATCGGTACGCAAACACGCAGGAGTGAACAGCAGGCGCGGAGGGGAGCTGGTGCCTCGGATACGGAGTCGGCGTCGTCGACTTTCCGGTCCTGCGCACCCCGGTCCTGTCGCGAACCGGCGGCCTCTGTTCGGTGTCGGGGGTCACCCGATAGCAGATTCTGACACACCCGCAGCCCGGCCCGGCAGACCGGGAAGCACGTGGCGAATCCCACATTGAGCATGCACCTGCCACCGCTGGACCTGGGTCGGGACCGGCGGGCGGGACCGGAGGACCGGTGGGAACCTGTTCAGAAGAGATCGGGAAGAGACCGGAAGGAGCGGCGCACCACATCCGCCTTACCGCTCAGCAGGAGGGTCCTCACGATGAGCATCCCTACTCACCGCCCCCACCTGGCCGCCCTCGGCGCGGTCCTGATCGCCGGCACGCTGGTCGTCTCGGGTTGCAGCAGCAGCAAGAGCAGCAGCTCCGGTAGCTCGGGCAGCTCGGCGCTGCCGACGCCCAGCGCGGTCGCCTCGCTGGCCGCCCTGCTTCCCCCCGACATCAAGTCCAGCGGTCAGCTGATCGTCGCCGCCGACGCCTCGTACGCACCGAACGAGTTCAAGGACGCCAACGGCAACATCGTCGGCATGGACGTCGACATGGCCAACGCGATCGCACAGACGCTGGGCCTGAAGGCGAACGTGCAGAACGCCGACTTCACCTCGATCATCCCGGGCATCACGTCGAACAAGTACAACCTCGGGATGAGCTCCTTCACCGACACCAAGGAGCGCGAGGCCACCGTCGACATGGTGACCTACTTCTCGGCCGGTACCGGCACCGCCGTCAAGGCCGGCAACCCCGACAACATCGACCCGAACAACCTGTGCGGCAAGAAGGTCGCCGTGCAGACCGGCACCACCCAGGCCGACCTGATCAAGAACACCCTCAACCCGGCCTGCACGGCGGCCGGCAAGCCGACCATCCCCAACGACGGCGACCAGTTCACGCTGCAGACCGACGTCACCGACGCCGTGGTCTCCGGCCGCGACCAGGTGATGCTCGCCGACTCCCCGGTCGTCGACTACGCGGTCAAGCAGACCAGCGGCCAGCTGGAGAAGATCGGCTCGGTCACCGGCACCGCCCCCTACGGCATCGTGGTCAACAAGGGCTCCGAGCTCGGCAAGGCCGTCCAGGGCGCCGTCAACGAGCTGATCGCGAACGGCACGTACAAGTCCGTCCTGGAGAAGTGGGGAGTCCAGGCGGGCGCCGTCACCCAGTCGGTGATCAACGGCGCCACCAGCTGATCTCCGCCGGGTGATCCCCCGCGACTGATCCCCCGCGACACAACCCCCTGAGGCCATCGTGAACTCTTCAGATCAGGGGGCGGCGCGCCCGGAACGGCCTGAGGCCATCAAGGCCGTCCCGGTACGCCACCCCGGACGCTGGGCCGGAGCAGCAGTCATCCTCGTGCTCATCGCGATGCTGCTCCACGCCCTGATCGCGAATCCCGCCTTCAAATGGGATGTCGTCGGCAACACCATTTTCAACTCGCAGATCCTGCACGGCGTGCGCGTCACGCTGGAGCTGACCGTGCTGTCGATGCTGATGGGCGTGGTCGGCGGCGTGCTGCTGGCGGTGATGCGCCTGTCGCACAATCCGCTGCTCTCCGCGACCGCCTGGGTCTACATCTGGGTCTTCCGCGGTACGCCGGTGCTGGTCCAGCTGGTGTTCTGGAACTTCCTCGGCGCGCTCTGGGTGAAGCTCTCGATCGGCATCCCGTTCGGACCCTCGTTCTGGTCCGGCTCGACGAACACGCTGATCCCGGTCTTCACCGCCGCCCTGCTGGGCCTGGGCCTCAACGAGGCGGCCTACATGGCGGAGATCGTCCGCGGCGGCATCCAGTCGGTGGACGAGGGCCAGACCGAGGCCGCCCACGCGCTCGGCATGAGCCATGCCGCCACGCTGCGCCGGATCGTGCTGCCACAGGCGATGCGGGTGATCGTCCCGCCGACCGGCAACGAGACCATCTCGATGCTGAAGACCACCTCGCTGGTCCAGGTCATCTCGCTGCAGGAGCTGTTCACGGCCGGCCACGACATCTACTCGCGCACGTTCCAGACGATCCCGGTGCTGATCGCGGTGAGCTGCTGGTACCTCTTCATGACCTCGATCCTGACCGTCGGCCAGTACTACGTTGAGAGGTACTACGCACGGGGTGCCAACCGCACGCTGCCGCCCACTCCGCTGCAGCGGCTGCGCCGGCTGATCGCCGGCAAGACCGTGCCGAGCGCCAAGTCCGACGTGGTGCCGGGGCTCGAAGGAGGCGGTCACGTATGACCGAGCAGAGCGGGGTGATGGTCAGGGCCGAGCGGGTGCATAAGTCGTACGGCCTGGTCGAGGTGCTCAAGGGCATCGACCTGGAGGTGCGGCAGAGCGAGGTGTTCTGCCTGGTCGGCCCGTCCGGCTCCGGGAAATCGACCTTCCTGCGCTGCATCAACCACCTGGAGAAGATCAACGCCGGACGGCTCTGGGTGGACGGCGAGCTGGTCGGCTACCGCCAGAAGGGCGAGAAGCTCTACGAGCTCAGGGACCGCGAGGTCGCGATGAAGCGGCGCGACATCGGCATGGTCTTCCAGCGCTTCAACCTGTTCCCGCACATGACCGCGGTGGACAACGTCATGGAGGCGCCGATCCGGGTCAAGCGGAAGGGCAAGGCCGAGGCCAGGGGCGAGGCGCTGGCGCTGCTGGAGCGGGTGGGCATGGTCGAGAAGGCCGGGAACTACCCGTCGCAGCTCTCCGGCGGCCAGCAGCAGCGGGTCGCGATCGCCCGGGCGCTGGCCATGCACCCCAAGCTGATGCTCTTCGACGAGCCCACCTCGGCGCTCGACCCCGAGCTGGTCGGCGAGGTGCTGGACGTGATGCGCCGGCTGGCCGAGGACGGCATGACGATGATCGTCGTCACGCACGAGATGGGCTTCGCCCGCGAGGTCGGCGACGCGCTGGTCTTCATGGACGACGGCGTGGTGGTCGAGGCCGGCCATCCGAGGGAGGTGCTGACCAACCCGCAGCACGAGCGGACGAAGGCCTTCCTCTCCAAGGTGCTGTAGCGCCGCGGACCGGCTCGGCGGACGGGCATCGAGGGCGCGGGTGCTTCGGCGCATGCCCGCGCGCACTGCGGAAGGTGCGCGGCGGATCCGGCGAACCGGTACCGGTGGCTCCGCCTTCGTCCTGAGCCGAGAAGGTAATAGGCTGAAAGCTGCTTGCCCGTTACCGCCCGGAGGATCGCCGTGGAGCTCGCCCTGTACGCCGACTACGCCGTTCGGCTGGTGAACAGCGAGGAACCCGAGCGCGGCACCGACGCGCTGACCAGCGTGGAGGCCGTCCGCACGCTGTTCGGCCGCCCCGACTCGCGCGGCGCCCGGCTCGCCGAGGAGGGCGACCTGCCCCGGCTGCGCGAGGTGCGGGCCCGGCTGCGGGCGGTCTTCGAGGCCGCCGCGGCCGGTCAGGAGGTGCGCGGCGTCGATCTGCTGAACGCCCTGCTGGTCGAGTACCCGGTCAGCCCGCTGGTCTCCGGCCACGACTACCTGGACGAGAGCGGCCGGCCGCGCTGGCACCTGCACCTGGCCGACAACGCGCCGAGCGCCACCGCGAACTTCACCGCGGTGGCCTGCATGGGGCTGGCGATCCACCTGACCGAGCTGGGCGCCGACCGGCTCGGCATCTGCCAGGCGGCACCGTGCCGCAACGCCTATCTGGACACCTCGACCAACCGCTCCCGGCGGTACTGCTCGGACCGCTGCGCGACCCGGGCCAACGTGGCGGCCTACCGGGCCCGCAAGCGCCAGGAGGCGGCTGCCGCGGCCGCTGCGACGGGCCCCGCCGCTGGCCCCGCCACGGACACCGGCACCGGCACCGCTACAGCTCGGGACTGAGCTGCCGGAAGACACCGAACCGCGCCGCCAGGCCCGGCACCCGGTCCAGCGGCCAGCCGGTCAGCAGCCGCTCCAGCCAGCCGGCCGGGGCCAGCCAGACCGGGTTGGGCGCCAGCCGCAGCAGCACCCGGCCGAGCACCAACTCGGCCGGAACGGCGCCGTACTCGCGGCTGTCGTTGCCCAGGAACTGGTTGTCGGAGAGCAGCCACCACCCCTTGGCCCGGTGCTCGGCCGCTCGTTTGACCACCAACAGGTCCTGGCGCAGCGGGTGCCGGGCCAGCACCACGGCGCCCGGCCGCACCTTGGCGCCGTACCTGACCAGCAGCCGGTCACCGTGGTACAGCGTCGGCACCATCGAGGGCCCGGACACGTCCGTCACCCCGAGCGGCACCAGCCCGCCTCCGCTCTGCTCCACCGGCTCCGGTTCCGAGTCGGTTTCCCGCCGCCGCAGCGCCCTCATCGCACCCGCCTCCTTGTCGCATCATCAGCCAGTCGTACCGTCAGTTCCATACCGTCCGGCAGGACTATTCGTCCAGCATCCCGTATCGACAACGTCTGTCCGATATCACCCGGTTCCAGCTCCGTCTTTTGCCCTAGGCCCCGCTCCCGACCGAGAGAAGCGGGGGTCGGCGGGGTAGTCTCAGCCGCGGGAAGACGATCTAAGGAAGGACTCCCATGTTCTCTCGTCTGTTTGCGCCGCGAGTCACCGCCCACGCCCACTGCGACCTGCCCTGCGGTGTCTACGACCCCGCTCAGGCGCGCATCGAGGCCGAGTCGGTGAAGGCCACTCAGGAGAAGTACCAGGCCAACGAGGACGCCCACTTCCGCGCTCGCGCCATCATCATCAAGGAGCAGCGCGCGGAGGCCGTCAAGCACCACATCTCGGTGCTGTGGAGCGACTACTTCAAGGCCCCGCACTTCGAGAAGTACCCGCAGCTGCACCAGCTGGTCAACGACACCCTGAAGGCCGCCTCGGCCACCAAGGCGTCGACCGACCCGGCCACCGGCCAGGCGCTGCTCGACCTGATCGCCCAGATCGACAAGATCTTCTGGGAGACCAAGCAGGCCTGATCCCGGGATTGCCCGGTCAAGGTACGAACGAAGCCCCTCACTCTGCCGAGTGAGGGGCTTCGTTCGTACCTTGACCCGGCCCTGGTCCTCCCTTGAACACGCCTTGACCACGGGTTCGAGCGGCGCCGCCAAGTACCCTCGACGGCATGATCAGAACTGCCGCAGTCGAGGACGTCCCGACCATCATCGAGCTGATCCGCGAGCTGGCGGACTACGAGAAGGCGCTGGACAAGGCGAAGGCCACCGAGGAGCAGCTGCGCGAGGCGCTGTTCGGCGCCGATCCGGCCGTGTACGGGCTGATCGCCGAGGACGACGCGAGCGGCGCCACCGTCGGCTTCGCGCTCTGGTTCCGCAACTTCTCCACCTGGACGGGGACCCACGGGATCTACCTGGAGGACCTCTACGTGCGCCCCGAGGCGCGCGGCGGCGGGCACGGCAAGGCGCTGCTGACCGAGCTGGCCGCGATCGCGGTGGAGCGCGGCTACCAGCGCCTGGAGTGGTCGGTGCTGGACTGGAACGAGCCGTCCATCGGCTTCTACCGCTCGCTCGGCGCCGAGGCCATGGACGAATGGACGGTCTACCGCATGACCGGGCCCGCACTGCGCGAACTCGGCACCCGCTGAGCCGCTGCCGGCGACCGGCCGGGGCGCCCCCGGGGCACCCCTCGGGCGCGCGCCCGACGACCCCGCGCGGGGGAATCCGGTCCCAGGTCGCGACATCAGCGGACGTATCGCGGTAACGTCTCGGCGGACGGCCCGCGTCCGGCCCCTCCTGACTGGGTAGGACTCGGTACGTACCGCACCACCCCTCAAGACAGTTGGGGCGAAGCAGTTGAGCCAAGCAACAGAACGTGCCAGGGCCGTGGAGCCGGAAGCACAGCGCGTCACCCAGGAGGTGAGGGTGTCCCAGATCGACGGTGGTCCCGAGACCCGGGACGGCCTCAACACCCAGGATTTCGTCGAAGTCCGGCTGCCCGCCCAGGGGGCCTACCTCTCGGTGCTGCGGACGGCCACCGCCGGCCTCGCGGCCCGGCTGGACTTCACTCTCGACGAGATCGAGGACCTGCGGATCGCGGTCGACGAGGCCTGCGCCATCCTGCTCCAGCAGGCGGTGCCGGGTTCGGTGCTGTCCTGCGAGTTCAAGCTGGTCGGCGACGCGCTGCGGGTCACCGTCTCGGCACCGACCACCGACGGCCGGGCGCCCGAGCGCGACACCTTCGCCTGGACGGTGCTCTCGGCACTGGCCGGCGAGGTGGAGTCCTCGGTGGCCGAGGACCGCACGGTCAGCATCAGCCTGCACAAGAAGCGCGGCGGGAGCATCGCCCAGCCGTGACCCGGTCACCGGCCGGGCCGGGCGGCCCACTGCCGCTCGGCCCGGCCGCATCGCTACCGGTCGGTCGCGGGGGAAATCGCTCCCGCTGCGCGGTCCGGTCGCGGTACAACCAATGTGATGGCCCGGACGCGCAGGCGTTCCGGGCGCTCCCGGAACGGAACGGGGGATCGCCGTGAGTGATCTGGATCGCAACGCCGCAGTCGGGCCACGGCTCGCCGACGGCCTGCCGACGGGCTCCGCGCCCACCGGCGGCCCTGTCGCGCGCGCAGCCGCGGTCGGCCGCCGCACCGTACCGGCCCAGCCGGGCGGGCCCGTGCCGGGCCCCGCCGTCCCCCACGAAGCGCACCCGAAGGACGCCCAGCGGATGAGCCAGCCGACCGACCCCACGCCGGAGCCGACGGCTGTCCCGCGGACCGAGGACGTCCTGGACCAGCAGAACGGGCACGAGCCGCGGGCCGACGGGCAGCACACCGAAGGTGGGCAGCAGGGCGAAGAGGAGCACGAAGCGGACGAGTTGCTGGCCGAACACGAGGCCGCCGAGGTGGCCGAGGCGGTCCGGGCCGCGCTGCCCGCCCAGACCGCGGTGCACCACCGCAGCGGGGCACCCGACCGCGAGGCGGCCCGGGCGCTCTTCGTCCAGCTGTCCTCGCTGCCCGAGGGCTCGCCCGAGCGGGTGGAGCTGCGCAACCAGCTGGTCCGGATGCACATCCCGCTGGTCGAGCACCTGGCCCGGCGGTTCCGCAACCGCGGCGAGCCGCTCGACGACCTGACCCAGGTGGCCACCATCGGCCTGATCAAGTCGGTGGACCGGTTCGACCACGAGCGCGGGGTCGAGTTCTCCACCTACGCGACGCCGACCATCGTCGGCGAGATCAAGCGGCACTTCCGGGACAAGGGCTGGGCGGTGCGGGTGCCGCGCCGGCTCCAGGAGCTGCGGCTGTCGCTGACCACGGCGACCAGCGAGCTCTCCCAGCGGCACGGCCGCTCCCCCACGGTGCACGAGCTGGCCGAGCACCTCGGCATCTCCGAGGAGGACGTGCTGGAGGGCCTGGAGTCCGCCAACGCGTACTCCACGCTCTCGCTCGACGTGCCGGACAGCGACGACGAGTCGCCGGCCGTGGCGGACACCCTGGGCGCCACCGACGAGGCGCTGGAGGGCGTCGAGTACCGCGAGTCGCTCAAGCCGCTGCTGGCCCAACTGCCCCAGCGCGAACAGAAGATCCTGGTGCTGCGGTTCTTCCGGAACATGACGCAGTCGCAGATCGCGGCCGAGGTCGGCATCTCGCAGATGCACGTCTCCCGGCTGCTCGCCCGCACCCTCGCACAGCTGCGCGACAAGCTGCTGGTCGAGGAGTAACCCGGCACGGCGCCACCAACGGCCGGTGGAGGTCCGACGTCATCGTCGAACCCCCACCGGCCGCGTCGTGCTCCCGCCGCGTCGTGTTGCCGCCCGGACAGGCCCTAAGGCCTGCGGCTCAGCTCTCGGTGCTGTAGAGCAGCGCGGTGATCTTCGGGTTGAGCAGCGTCACCAGCCCGGCGATGCCGACCACGCCCACCAGGGCGCCCAGCGGCGCCATCGCGCCCCCGCTCTGCCACATGTAGTACGCCACCGGCAGGCAGATCGAGTGCGTCAGCACCGCCGGGCTGCGGCCCCAGCGGCGCAGCTTCAGCAGCGCCCGGGCAGCCAGCAGCGGCAGCACCCCCATCAGCAGGATCACCGCGCCGCCGTACTCGACCAGCGCCTGGTTGCGGGTGCTCTCGACCAGCCCGGCCACGATCATGTAGCCGCCCCAGGCGACCAGCGCCGAGCCCTCGGCGAAGGACAGGGCCACGGCGGCGAGCAGCTGCGCCGGACGGCCGGCGGGCGCGGCCGGGTCGGCGGAGGCAGCGGTGCCCTCTCCCGCGGCGTCGGCCGCGGCGGAGCTCGGGGTGGAGGTTTCTGCGGTCACTCAAGCAGGGTAGCCGCCACCGCCCCACCGCAGAGCCGTAGGCTGAACCTCATGCGCGCGCTTCTGGTCGTCAATCCGAAGGCCACCACCACCAGCGGCCGGACCAGAGACGTGCTGACCCACGCCCTGCGCAGTGATCTGAAACTCGACGTCGCGGTCACCGAGTACCGCGGCCACGCCCGTGACCTGGCCCGCGAGGCGGCCGCCGACGGCTCGGTGGATCTGGTGGTGGCGCTCGGCGGCGACGGGACCGTCAACGAGGTCGTCAACGGACTGCTCGCGAACGGCCCCTCCGAACGGGTGCCGAGACTGGCGATCGTGCCGGGCGGCAGTACCAATGTCTTCGCCCGCGCGCTCGGGCTGCCGAACCACCCGGTGGAGGCGACCGGCGTCCTGCTGGACGCACTGGAGTGCCGGCGGGAACGGGCGATCTCACTCGGCAAGGCGATGACCGACGGGCTGCCGGACCGCTGGTTCACCTTCACGGCCGGCCTCGGCTTCGACGCGGGCGTGGTGGGCCGGGTCGAGGAACAGCGGAAGTCCGGGCGGAAATCGACGCACGCGCTCTACATCCGCGAAGCGCTCCGGCACTACGTCACCGAACGTGAACACCGGAAATCCGGCCCCGTGACGCTCGAACTCCCCGGCCGCGCACCGCAACCCGGCCTCGTGATGACCATAGTGTCGAACACTTCGCCGTGGACCTTTCTGGGCAACCGTCCGGTGCTGCCTTCTCCCTCGGCGTCCTTCGAAACCGACCTTGACGTCTTCGGCATCACTCGAATGACGGCGTTCGGAACGGCTCGTACGGTCCGTCAGATTCTGCGGCCGCACACTCCTTCGGAGCAATCACCCAAGGCCGCCGGGCCGTCCGGTAAGCACGTCGTCTCCTATCACGACGTCAGACACTTCACCTTGGTTTCACAGGAACCGGCCCCATTTCAGGTCGATGGGGACCACCTTGGAGACAGGAGTCGCGTCAGTTTCACAGGCGTACGCCGGGCACTGCGTGTGATTGTGTGACCAGAAGGGGGTCCCGCCCTTCTTCTCGAACGCGCTAGCCCCCTTCACCCCATAGAAGTACGGCCTGTGAGGTAGGCGACACCGAAGAATCAAAAATTCCTCCTCGAAGGGGGTTGTATCCAGGCCCGAGGTTTGCGAACCTCTACATGGCGATCGGGACGCGGCGCGGTGGGACAGCGCAGCGGCCCCACTGAGCATCCCGACGACTGGGACTCCTCAGGATTCGCCCGAACCCCCCTTCAGCGAAGACCGTCAGGCCGTAGAGGCCTTTGGTCCCTTTTGCCGTTGTGGGATTCGTGAAAGCGTTCACATTCACAAGCCATCGATTGAGCTGACCGGTCCACCGCCTGTCAGTCGGAGGAGTTGGACGACCATGGACTGGCGCCACCGCGCTGTCTGCCGCGAAGAGGACCCGGAGCTGTTCTTCCCGATCGGGAACACCGGCCCTGCTCTGCTGCAGATCGAGGAAGCCAAGGCCGTGTGCCGCCGCTGCCCCGTCATGGAGCAGTGTCTGCAGTGGGCCCTGGAGACCGGCCAGGACGCCGGCGTCTGGGGTGGCATGAGCGAGGACGAGCGTCGTGCGATGAAGCGTCGCGCCGCCCGCAACCGCGCCCGCACCGCCTGATCAACCGCAGTACTGATCAACCGATCAGCCGCAGTACCGATCAACACACGATCACAGGCTTCGGCCGCCACTCCGTCGAAGCCTTCCGCAGGAGCAGCCCGCGTCAGCGGCGTCTGCTACCGCAGTACCGGGGCAACCTGGCACAGCTCGGCCCGGCCACTTGATACCGTTCACGCAGAGCAATATCGTGGACGTGGGACGCTCACCGTACGCAATATGGCGGGACGGGCGACCCGACGGTGACCGCTGTCGCGCCGACAGCCGCCACGCCCCATAGAGCCCCCGTTCCGACCGACTCCCCCCGACGGCCGGAACGGGTTGAGAGGCCCTGCCGACCCACCCCCCCCGGTCGGCAGGGTCTCGTTTCTCTTTCCCCACCCGGCTGCCCCCGCTGCACCGGCCCCCCGCCGCACCGGCCTCACGGCACCGGGATCTCCAGCACCACCTTGGTGCCGCCACCCGGGGCAGCGACCATGTCGAAGGTGCCGCCCAACTCACCGGTGGCCAGCGTCCGGACGATCTGCAGCCCGAGGTTCCCGGCCTGCTGCGGGTCGAAGCCCTCCGGCATCCCGCGCCCGTTGTCCTGCACGGTGATCAGCAGGTACTCGCTCGGCTTCGCACCGGCGTTCCAACTGTCCGACCAGCCCATCCCGGTGGCCGGCGCGCGGCCACGCAGCGCGCTCACCTCCAGGTTGCCGGCCGCCTCCGGCTCGAACGCGTGCTCCAGCGCGTTCTGCAGCAGCTCGGTCAGCACCATCGCGAGCGGCGTGGCCACCTCGGCCGCCAGGATGCCGAAGCTGCCGCTGCGCCGGGTGGTCACCTGGCCGTCCTGGGAGAGCTCCATCACCATCGCGAGCACCCGGTCGGCGATCTCGTCGAAGGCGACCTGCTCGTCCAGCGTCTGCGAGAGCGTCTCGTGCACGATCGCGATCGAGCCGACCCGGCGCACCGCCTCGTCCAGCGCGGAGCGGCCGTCGTCCGACTCCATCCGGCGGGCCTGGAGGCGCAGCAGCGCCGCGACCGTCTGCAGGTTGTTCTTCACCCGGTGGTGGATCTCCCGGATGGTCGCGTCCTTGGTCATCAACTCCCGGTCCCGGCGCCGCAACTCGGTGACGTCCCGGGCCAGCACCAGCGAGCCGGTGTGCACGCCCTTCGGCTTGAGCGGGATCGCGCGCAGCGTCACCACGCCGCCCTGGGCCTCGATCTCGGCCTGCCGGGGCGCCCAGCCACTGGCCAGCTTGACCAGCGCCTCGTGCACCGCGCCGCGCGATGGGGGCGCCAACTCGGCCGTGGTGCGCCCGAGGTGACCACCCACCAGGTCCGTGGTCAGGCCGAGGCGGTGGTAGGCGGAGAGCGCGTTCGGGCTCGCGTACGTGACGATGCCGTCGGCGTCGAGCCGGATCAGGCCGTCACCGACCCGGGGAGCCGCGTCCATGTCCACCTGCTCGTCGCCGGCATAGGGAAACGTTCCGGCGGCGATCATCTGGGCCAGGTCGGAGGCGCTCTGCAGGTAGGTGAGCTCCAGCCGGCTCGGGGTGCGCACGGTGAGCAGGTTGGTGTTGCGGGCGATCACGCCGAGCACCCGGCCCTCGCGGCGGACCGGGATCGACTCGACCCGGACCGGCACCTCCTCGCGCCACTCCGGGTCGCCCTCGCGCACGATCCGGCCCTCGTCGAAGGCCGCGTCCAGCAGCGGGCGGCGGCCACGCGGCACCAGGTGGCCGACCATGTCGTCCTGGTAGGAGGTCGGGCCGGTGTTCGGGCGCATCTGGGCGACCGAGACGTAGCGGATGCCGTCCCAGGTGGGGATCCACAGCACCAGGTCGGCGAAGGAGAGGTCGGAGAGCAGCTGCCACTCCGAGACCAGCATGTGGAGCCACTCCACGTCGGCACCGGTGAGGGTGGTGTGGCGGCGGACGAGTTCGTTCAACGAGGGCACAGGGCCGAGAGTAGCCGGGATGCCGGGCGGGGCGCCGCGCGGGCGGCGGCCCGGCCTGCCCCCGGGTGTCCCGGCCCGGGGCGGCCCGAAGTTGTCCAGACCAATTTTCGGAGCTCCCCTGGACAACCCAGATTGGTCTAGTCCACAATGAAGGAGCACCAAGGAGAGACCGACTCGCGCTACTGCCCTGACCGCGCGTGGGTCCTCCTCGGTCGGCCGCCGCCGCACCGGGACCCCGCACAGTTCCGCTGCCCGATCGGCGTCCGACGACAGCTCCGGGCTGCGGTGCCGCATGGGTTGAGGGTCCCGTGTCGGCGCCGTGGCCCGTAGTGTTTTCCAGGCGTGTCTTCCGGCCCGTGATGCACCGAGGCCCCCTAATCGCTGAGCGATTAGGGGGCCTCGGTGCATCACGGGCCCCGCTGCTCCCCCCTCGGGGAGAACAGCGGGGTGCCGGTCAGTGCGTCTCGGTGACCTTGGCGAGCGCGCGCGGCGCGTCCGGATCCTGGCCACGGGCGATGGTGACCTCGTAGGCCAGCTGCTGGAGCGGCAGGATCTCCAGGATCGGCTGGACCTCCTCGGGCACGCCGGCGGGCAGCGCGAAGCCCGCCGAGGCGGCGTCCACCTGGTCCTGCTGGCCGACCACCACGAGGTCCGCGCCACGCCCGCGCAGCCGGTCCAGGACCGGCTGCAGCGCGTCGCCGCCCTTGCCGTCCGGCACGATCGCGATGACCGGCGAGACGTTGTCCACCATGGCCAGCGGGCCGTGCAGCAGGTCGGCGCCGGAGAACGGGGAGGCCGGGATGTACGTGGTCTCCATCAGCTTCAGCGCCGCCTCGCGGGCGGTCGGGTAGCCGTAGCCGCGCGAGGTGATGACCAGGCGCTGGGCGAACCGGTAGCGCTCCGCCAGCGCCTTGATCTCGGCCTGGCGGGCCAGCACGCCGGCGGCCAGCTCCGGCAGCACCTTGGCGGCCGCGCCGTCGTTGCCGCGCAGGCCCTCGACGAAGAGGTAGAGCGCGAGCAGCTCGGCGGTGTACGTCTTGGTGGCCGGCAGCGCCTTCTCCGGGCCCGCCAGCACGTCGATGTGGAACTCGGAGACCTCGGCCAGCGGCGAGCCCGGGTTGTTGGTCACCGCGAGCGTGATCGCGCCGGCCTCGCGGGCCGCCTTGGTGGAGGCGACCAGGTCGGGCGAGCCGCCGGACTGGCTGACCGTGATCACCAGAACGTCGCGCAGGTCCGGCTTGGCACCGTACGCGGTCGTGGTGGACATCGAGGTGAGGCCGGCCGGCTTGCCGAGCAGCACCTCGATCAGGTACTTCGCGTACAGCGCCGCGTTGTCCGAGGTGCCACGCGCGGTGAGCAGGACGAAACGGGGGTTGCGGGCGGCGATCTCGGCGGCGATCTCGCGGATCTTCGGGGCACCCTCGTCGAGGATGCGCTGCAGGACGGCCGGCTGCTCGGCCATCTCCGCCGCCATGATCTTTCCGGGGACGTGGGCCTGCTGGTCGGACATCTGATGAGCCTCCGATGAGATGGTTCTACCCCACCGGGCGGCTGCCCGGCGGGACCTCTTACGGCGGCGAGTCCGCACACTCGTTCCGCATTGCTGAGCCGATCCTACGGGGGCGGGCGACCTCGGGCACACCCGAGGGGGCACCGCCCGAGGCGGTCAGGAGGGGGTGTTGATCAACTTGTCGATCTGCGCGTCCGCGGCCTTGGCGGCCTGGTCCACCGAGGTCCCGGTGAGGATCGCGTTCAGCATGTTCACCAGCACGTTCTGCTTCTCCACCGCGCTCCAGCCGGGGGCCAGCGGGGTGAACCAGGCGTCCGGCACGGCGTTCGCGGCGGCGGCCGTCTCGGGTCTGTACCTGAGCGGGTCCAGCTGCGCGAGGTTGTTCGGCAGGATCCCCTTGTCCGCCAGCAGCTGCTCGGACTTGTTGTCGGTGAACAGCTTCACCCAGGCCGTCGCCGCGTCGGTGACCTTCGACTTCGCGGTGACCGCGAGGTCCGATCCGCCGATGAAGCTGGGCAGCGGCTTGCCGTTCGGCCCCGGCATGCCGGCCACCTTGAGCACGTCCTTGAGCGAGGGGTCGCCGGCCGGCGCGGTGGACGCGCTCGCGGCCTCCCAGCCGTTGCCGTAGATGACGGCGGTCTCCTTCTTGCCGAGCACGTCGGACTGGTGCAGCTCATTGACCGTCAGGTCGCCGTGGTTGTACTTCTTCACCAGGTCGGTGAAGTGCGCGATCCCCTGCTCGGACTTCGGATCCTCCAGCGTGCCATGCCAGTTGCCGCTGCTGTCGAAGCGGGCGATGGTGCCGCCGTAGGCCGCGACGTACGACATCGCCGCGTACCAGTACGGGCCGGGCAGGTAGAGCGCGGAGAACGCCTTGTCGCCCTTCTGGGCCGCCTGGAGCTTGTCCAGAGCCGCCGTCAGGTCGTCCTCGGTGGTCGGGAAGTCCGCACTGCCGGTGGCCTGCTGGAACAGCTGCGGGTTGTAGACGGCGACCCGGGCACCCGCGTAGTACGGCACGCAGAACAGCTTGTCGTTGTAGCTGCAGGTGTTCTCCAGGCCGCGGATCCAGCTGTCCGAGTTCTCGAAGTTCGCCTTGTCGAGATTCGCCAGCGAGCCGTTCAGGATGTACTTCATGGTCTCGGTGTTGCCGAGCTCGACCACGTCCGGCGCATTGCCCTGGGCGAGTGCCGCGTCCAGGTTCTTCACCTTGTCGGCCCAGGTCTGGTAGCTCAACTGGAGCTTGATGTTGGGGTACTTGGCCGCGAACTCGTCATTGACCTGCTGGACCAGCTCCGGCCAGTTCGTCTGCGCGTCGTTCATCAGCCAGATGGTGAGCGTGCCGGTGGCCGGGTCCGCACCCGCGCTGCTCTGGGCGGCCTGCGGGGCCGTGGCGCCGCCCCCGCAGGCGGCCAGGCCGGAGACGAGGACGGTGGCGACGGACGCGGCCATCAGCTGACGCTTCACGCGGTTCCTCCGGAAGAGCGCGGTCCGGGTGTGGTCCAGACCAGATTTGTGGAGAGCCTGGCCTAGACCAAAGTCACTGTCAATACTTGAGGTTGCGTTAATTCCTGCTTAATACATGACAATTGACAATGCGCGGAATGTCCATCCCCCATCATCCGGACGAAAAACGCAAAGGGGCCCTACGGAGGAACGAAATCCTCCGCAGGGCCCGCGATGCTGAGCGGCGGTCCAAGTCGGCCAGTCGTCCGCCCGGTGTCAGGACCGGACGGACGGCTGTCCGGTCAGCACCTCCACTGCGGCCAGGCCGCAGACTCGGGCGGCGCCGTGGGTGGCGATGTGCAGCGCGCCGGCCGGCTGGGCCTGCGGCACCCCCATCTCGACCACCAGGGCGTCCGGGCGGACGGCCATCACCTGCCGCAGCACGGTGGCCATCCAGTCGTGCCGGTGCACGTCGCGCACCACCAGCACCAGCCGGCGGCCGTCCGCGTCCGCCAGCACCCGTGCGACCAGCTCGTCCAGCCGCCCGGCGGCGGCCTCGGCGGGGCCGACGCTGAGCGTGCGAGTGCCCGGGAACCGCTCGGCGAGCATCCCGGCGACCCCCCACGGCGTCTCGTCGCCGACCGCGATGTTCGCCTCGGGCGAGAAGGACGCGACGTACGGCCGGTCGGTGACCGGGACGAACGGCTGCGCCGGGTCGGCCGTCACCCGCAGCGCCCGGCGGGCGGCCCGCAGGCCGATCGACAGGTCCGGCTCGGTGACGGCGGCCTGCGACGAGATCCGGGCCCAGCTGCCGAGCGCGCGGACCCGGGCGGCGGCGTCGGCGAGCCGCTCCGGCGGGATCCGGCCGGAGCGGACCGCCTCCACGATCGCGTCCCGCAGTTGCAGCACGGTCTCCTCGTCGGCCAGTCCGCCACCGACGCAGATCGCGTCCGCGCCCGCGGCCAGCGCCAGCACCGTCCCCTCCGCGATGCCGAACGTGTCCGCGATGGCGCCCATCTCGACCGCGTCGGTGACGATCAGGCCGTCGTAACCGAGCCCGCCCTCGGCCGTCCGCGCCCGCAGCAGGCCGCTGAGCACGGCCCGGCTCAGCGTGGCCGGGTAGACCGGGTCGAGCGCCGGGATCATGATGTGCGCGCTCATCACGGCCTTCGCGCCGGCCGCGATCGCGGCCCGGAACGGCACCAGGTCGCGCGAGCTCAGCAGGTCCACGTCCACGTCCACCACCGGCAGACCGTGGTGCGAGTCGACGACCGTGTCGCCGTGACCCGGGAAGTGCTTCGCGCAGGCGGCCACGCCCACCGACTGCAGGCCCTCCACCCAGGCGGCGGTGTGCCGGGCGCACAGCTCCGGGTCGGCGCCGAACGAGCGCACCCCGATCACCGGGTTGCCCGGGTTGGAGTTGACGTCCGCCGAGGGCGCCCAGTTGTAGTTGATGCCGCACTCGGCCAGCGCGCGGCCGAGCTCACGGGCCACGTCCCGGGTCAGCGCCGGGTCGTCGATCGCGCCGAGCGCCAGGTTGCCCGGCCAGGAGGAGCCGGAGCCGGCCTCCAGGCGGGTGACGTCGCCGCCCTCCTCGTCGATCGCGATCAGCACGTCGGGGTTCTCCCGGCGCAGGCTCGCGGTCAGCGCGGCCAACTGGGCCGGGCTGGTGACGTTGCGGCCGAAGAGCGCGACCGATCCGAGGCCGGCCGCCAGGTGGCGGTGCACCCACTCGGGTGCCTCGGTGCCCTCGAAGCCGGGCTGCAGGACGGTGAGCGCGTCGCGGTGCAGTTGGTCGCTGTCCGCGATGCTCGGGATGAGGATGCTCACGGTGATCGGTCAGCCCTTCACTGCGCCGGCGGTCATCCCGCCGACAGCCTTGCGCTGGAGGAACAGGAAGAGGACGAGGATCGGCAGCGCGAACAGCGTGGAGGCGGCCATGGTGGCGCCCCAGTCGTCGCCGAAGGTGGTCTGGAACGAGGTCAGCCAGAGCGGCAGGGTCTGCGCGGTGCCAGGGCCGGTGGCCTTGTTGAGCACCAGGACCAGCGGGAACTCGTTCCACGCGGTGATGAAGCCGAAGAGCGAGGTGGACATCAGGCCGGGGGCGAGCAGCGGGAGGATCACCTTGACGAAGGCCTGCCCCCGGGTGCAGCCGTCCACCATGGCCGACTCCTCCAGCTCCTTCGGCACGGCGGCGATGAAGCCGCGCAGCGTCCAGATCGTGAAGGGCAGCACCATCATCGCGTAGAAGACGATCAGCGGCACCAGGCTGTTGAGCATGTCGTTGTCGCGGACGATCAGGTAGCACGCGATGACCATGATCTCCCAGGGCGCCATCTGCGCCATCATGATCACCAGGATGAAGCTCTTGCGGCCGCGGAACCGCATCCGGGTCACCGCGAACGCGGCCATGGTGCCGATCACCAGCGAGGCGACCACCGAAGTGATCGTCACGATCAGGCTGTTGCCGACCATCTCCCAGAACTGCGGCGCGTTGGTCGCGGTGCTGAAGTGCTCGAAGGTGGCGTGCAGCGGGAAGAAGACCGGGGTCTTGCTGATGATGTCGTTGTTCTGCTTGAAGGCCGTGGTGGCCATCCAGTAGACCGGGAACG
This sequence comes from Kitasatospora sp. NEAU-69, assembly GCF_057158765.1. Lineage (NCBI taxonomy): Bacteria > Bacillati > Actinomycetota > Actinomycetes > Kitasatosporales > Streptomycetaceae > Kitasatospora > Kitasatospora sp. NEAU-69. Next base: position 137,376 of record NZ_JBWXUE010000004.1, on the reverse strand, counting down.
CGAAGAAGACCAGCAGGACGACGGCCACCAGGTTGGCCCAGCTGCGGCCAAGGAAAGAGCGCCTCACAGCTCGTCCTCCTGCTTCAGAATCACGCGGATGTAGAAGGCCATCGCGACGGCCAGCATCACGATGGTGAGCACCGCGATCGCACCGGCGACGCCGAAGTGCTGGTTCCCGATGCCCTCGACGTACGCGTAGACCGGCAGCGTCTCGGTGCTGCGGTCCGGGCCGCCGTTGTTGATGGCGAAGACCTGGGTGAAGCACTTGAAGATCCAGACGATCTCCAGGAACGTCGTCCCCAGGAAGAACGGCTTCAGGCTCGGGAAGATCACCGTGCTGAAGATCCGCAGCGAGCCGGCGCCGTCCATCCGGGCCGCCTCGTAGAGCTCGGCCGGGATCGTGGTCAGGCCCGCGTACATGGTCAGTGCGACGAACGGGATCGAGCCCCAGACGATCAGCAGGATGATCACGAAGAACGTCGAGTACTGCGTGCTGTACCAGTTGAAGGTGGCCATGCTGTGCCACCCGAGCCGGTCCAGGAACCAGTTGACGACGCCGTAGCGGGAGTCGAAGAGCCAGGTGTAGACGGTGGCCTGAGCCACGAACGGCATCGCCCAGGCGAGGATCAGGCCGATCGACAGGACCAGCCGCATCGCCTTGCCGAGGCGGTTCAGCAGCAGGCCGGTCAGCGAGCCGCCGATCATCACCAGCACGACGCAGATCAGCACGAAGGCGACCGAGCGGCCCGTCGTGTGCCAGAAGTCGGAGCTGGTCAGCTGCGCCTTGTAGTTGTCGAAGCCGTTCCACTCGGTGAGGTGCAGGATCAGCTGGCGCTTGTTCATGTTCTGCAGCGACAGCAGAACCGTCTTCAGCAGTGGCCAGCCGAGCAGGACCAGGGTGGCCGCGGTGGCCGGCAGCAGCAGCAGGTACGGCGCGCTGCGACTGAGCCGGCTCGGGCCCGCGGCCTTTCTGCCACTCGTCAGGGCGTCGCCCGCCCCGGCTTTTCCGGCGGGGCTCACCCGCACCGGATCCGACTGAACAGCCATCGCCTTCTCACTTCCCTCACGCCTGGCCGGCCTCGCTGAAAAACATGCTGGCGGCGCCACCCGCCGGCTCCGTCAGGAGAGCCGGCGGGCGACGCCGCTGGGGTGTTACTGAGACTGGCCCAGACGCTGGGTGATCTGGTCGTCGAACTTCTTCGCGGTGGCGTCGTAGTCGGCGCCCTGGAGGACCGCGGCCATGAAGTCCTTGATCGGGTTCGGGTCGTTCTCGACGTTGGACCAGGCCGGGATGTTCGGCGTGGTGGCGCCGCTCGCCGAGGCCGGGACGGCCGCCTTGGCGTAGTCGGAGGTGGCCAGCGAGTCCAGCGAGGTCTTGTTCGGGACCAGGCCGGCGGCGGCCATCTGGCCCTCGTACTTGTCGGAGAGCGCGATCTTCAGGAAGCCCTTGGCCAGGTCCTGGTTCTTGCTCGCCTGGGCGATCGCCAGGTTCGAGCCGCCGAGGAAGACGCCCGAGGGCTTGTCCGCGGTCTTGCCCGGCAGGGCGAAGTAGCCCACCTGGTCGGCCGGCATGTCCTTGACGGCCGGGGCCTCCCAGCCGAGGCCGATCATCGAGCCGACGTCACCCTTGGGGAACAGGGTGGACTGCTGCGGGGTCGCCTCGTCCTTGTCCTTGGGGGCGTTGGAGTAGCTCTGCAGCTTCTGGTAGGTCGCGAAGGCGTCCTTGGCCTCCGGCGACTCCAGGTTGCCGACCCACTTGCTGCCGTTCTGCTTGGCGACCTGGCCGCCGCTGCCCGCGATCAGGCCGAAGTAGGTGTACCACTCCTCGCCCGGCAGGTAGATCGGGTTCGGGACGCCGGCGGCCTTGAGCTTGTCGAGGTCGCCGTAGAAGTCGGCCAGCGTGGTCGGGGTGCCGGTGATGCCGGCCTTCGTCCACAGCGCCTTGTTGTAGATGACGACGCGGTTGGCGAAGTACCACGGCGCGGCGTACTGCTTGCCGTCGAACACCGAGGAGGCGTTCAGGTTCGGCGCCCAGTCGGCGCCGCCGAGGTCGGTCTTGGCGGAGGTCAGGTCGGCGAGGCCGCCGGTGGCCGCGTAGCCCGCGGTCTGGGTGTTGCCGAGCTCCAGGACGTCGACCGAGCCCTCGGAGAGCGCGGTGGTGACCTTCTGGCCGATCCCGTCCCACTTCTGGATCTGGATGTTCAGCTTGGCGCCCGGGTACGCCGCCTCGAAGTCGGCCTTGACACCGTCCTGCCAGGCCTGCGGCGCGGAGCCGTCCATGAACCAGGCGGTCAGGGTCTTGCCGTTGTAGTTGGCCGGCTTGCCGCCCGCGGTGTCGTCCTTCTTGGCCGACGAACCACACGCCGCGACGCCGACGACCATAGCCGCGACGCCGACCGCCGCGATGAGCTGACGCTTCACGCCATCCTCCTGAGGGATGCCCGGGTGCCCCCCATCGGCGGCCAGCGACATACCCTCGCAAACCGGAAGGAAGCGTGTCGCGAACCCGTGTGATGGGCTGGGGATTCATGAGTTGGTCTGCAGTGGTGTAGACCAGATGCCTGGAGCTTGGCCTAGACCAATGGACGTGTCAACGGCCCGAAGAGCAATCAGGACGAGCCGTTATCAAGCCGACACCGCTCATCGTTCATCGTGTGATGACGTGCCCGTCGTCTCGGCATACGTGCAACGATGTGTGCCGTTAACAAGGTGGCGGGACCATGTGCGGTCTCGCGAGGAGCGGAGAAGCGGCCCATGAGCAGCGACGGGGGCACCACGGCCCAGCTTCGGGCGCACACCCCCCAGGCGGGTGAGGCGGCCCCGGCGCCCGGGAACGGGACCGCCGGCGGGACCGGTGGCGGCGAGACGGCCGGCGCGCGGGTGCCCAAGTACTACGGACTGAAGCGCCACCTGCTGCAGCTCACCGAGACCCAGCCGGCCGGCACCCCGGTCCCGCCGGAGCGCGCGCTGGCCGCGCAGTTCGACACCTCCCGCACCACCGTGCGCCAGGCGCTCCAGGAGCTGGTGGTCGAAGGCCGGCTGGAGCGGATCCAGGGCAAGGGCACGTTCGTCGCCAAGCCGAAGGTCGCCCAGGCGCTGCAGCTCACCTCCTACACCGAGGACATGCGCGCCCAGGGCCTGGAGCCCACCTCCCGGCTGATCGAGGTCGGCTACGTCACCGCCGACGACCACCTCGCCCCGCTCCTCGACATCAAGCCCGGCGGCCGGGTGCTCCGGATCGAGCGCCTGCGCCTGGCCAACGGCGACCCGATGGCGATCGAGGTCGCGCACCTGTCGGCGAAGCGGTTCCCGGCGCTGCGCCGCAACCTGGTCAAGTACAACTCGCTGTACACCGCGCTGCGCGAGGTCTACGAGGTCGTGGTGGCGGAGGCCGAGGAGACCATCGAGACCACGCTGGCGAACCCGCGCGAGGCCGGGCTGCTGGGGTCGGACCTCGGGCTGCCGATGCTCCAGCTGTCGCGGCACTCCTTCGACGCCGAAGGAGCGCCGGTGGAGTGGGTGCGCTCGATCTACCGGGGGGACCGGTACAAGTTCATCACCCGGCTCCAGCGGCCGGGCGGGGACGCGTAGCTCCCGCCGCTGCTCATCGCTGCCGACGCCCCCGTCGCCCACCCGGGCGGCGGGGGCGTCGTGCCACCACGGCCGACTGCGGCGGTGCATGTGAACGTGAATATCCGAGCATGACGATCGATCAGGATTCGAGAAGCGCGGGGCACCGAGCCGCTCTACCCTGCTCGGCATGGAGCTCACCATTCACATGTGTTCCCTGCCGCACGACGACCCGGACGCGTCGCTTGCCTTCTACCGCGACGTCCTCGGCCTGGAGGTCCGCAGCGACGTCGGTCAGGGCAAGATGCGCTGGATCACGGTCGGCCCGGCGGGCCAGCCCGAGACGTCCATCCTCCTGGCGCCGCCGGCCGCCGACCCGGGAGTCACCGAGGCCGAGCGGCGCACCATCACCGAGATGATGGCCAAGGGCACCTACGGCTGGATCCTGCTGGCCACACCGGACCTCGACGCCACGTTCGAGAGGGTGCAGGCCGGTGACACCGAGGTCGTGCAGGAGCCGACCGAGCAGCCGTACGGCATCCGCGACTGCGCCTTCCGTGACCCCGCGGGCAACCTGGTCCGCATCCAGGAGCTTCGCTGAGCCTGCGGGCATCGGTACGGCCGCGCCGTGCCGTGGCGCGTCCACGTCCGCACCCCTGGTCGAAGGGAGAGAACTCGATGAAAGACGAAGGGAAGGGGAGTCCTGACATGTGTCTGCCCGAGTGGCGGCGTGCGCGCGTCGAGGCGCAGCACCTGACCGATCTCGCGCGGCTGCGCCGTGTCCGGGACCGGATCGACCGGGAGTACGCGCAGCCGCTGGACGTGGAGGCGCTCGCCCGCGGTGTGCACATGTCCGCCGGGCACCTCAGCCGGCAGTTCCGCGCCGCCTACGGTGAGTCGCCGTACTCGTACCTGATGACGCGCCGCATCGAGCGGGCGACGGCGCTGCTGCGGCGTGGCGACCTGAGCGTCACCGAGGTCTGCTTCGAGGTCGGCTGCGCATCGCTGGGCACGTTCACCACCCGCTTCAGCGAGCTGGTCGGCATGTCACCCGGGGTCTTCCGGCGCCGCGCCGCGGAGGCGGCAGCTGCGGAGGCCACGGAGGCCACGCGTGCCGATACCGGTGCCGCGAGGCCCGGGATCAGGCTGGAGGGGATGCCGGCCTGCGTGGCGAAGCAGGTGACGAGACCGGTCAGGAATCGAGAAGCCCCCGCCACCGGGCAGCCCCTAGCGTGAATGTCATGGCAACCACCACCGCATCCACCGCATCCGTCACCTCCATCGCATCCGTCACCCTCGAGGTGGCCGATCTCGAGGCCGCCCAGCGCTTCTACACCGCCTTCGGCGTGGACGCGCACGTCCGCCTGCGGGCGTCCGATGCACAGTCCACCGGGTTCCGCGGCTTCACCCTGGCGCTCACGGTCTCCCGGCTGGCCACCGTCGACGGCTTCATCGGCGACGCCGTGAACGCCGGCGCCACGGTGCTGAAGCCCGCGGAGAAGTCGCTGTGGGGCTACGGCGGCGTCGTCCAGGCGCCGGACGGGACGATCTGGAAGGTCGCGACCTCGGCGAAGAAGGACACCGGCCCGGCCACCCGCGAGATCGACGACTTCGTCCTGCTGCTCGGCGTCGAGGACATGAAGGCCAGCAAGCAGTTCTACGTCGGTCAGGGCCTGACCGTGGCCAAGAGCTTCGGCGGCAAGTACACCGAGTTCGCCGCCGGCAAGTCCGGCACCGTCAAGCTGGCCCTGTACAAGCGCCGTGGTCTGGCCAAGGAGCTCGGCATCCCCGCCGAGGGCACCGGCTCGCACCGCATCACCCTCGGCAGCACCGCCGGCTCCTTCACCGACCCGGACGGGTTCGCCTGGGAGGCCGTCACGTCGGCCACTCCCGCGGCGTCCTGACTCCCCGCTACGTCGGCTACGCACGATGCACCGAATCCCGTACCGGCCGGACGTGCGCGTGCTGCGGGCACGCGCAGTCCGGCCTCCGGGGTCCGCTACGCCTTCGGGGTGTGCCAGCTGAACTCGAGGATGGCGTCGTTGTAGTCGGCGTCGTCGCCGTTCTCGGCCACGACGACCATCAGGTTGTAGTTGCCGATGCCATACGGGCCACCGCTGTTGAGCTTGCTCGGCTTGGCGACACCATCGTCCCCGGTGTACGTGAAGGTGGCGGTGAGTACGCCGCCATCCGACTTGAACTGCTCCTGGCCGACGATGGTGTTGCGCTCTCCGGTTCCGGTGTACGACAGAACCACGATGCCGGCCTTGTCGGTGATCGTGACGGCCTGCTGGAGCTTCGAGTTGGTCTTCACCTTGGCCGTGACGGTTACGCCGGCGGGAAGCTGAATCTCGGCCTTGTTGTCCTTGACGAAGACGTACGCGATAGACACTGAGCGCTCCTTTGTATCGGGTGGACCCGGAGAACGAGATCGTCACTCCGGGTTTCGAAGTGATTATCCAGAGTGAGCGAAGATCAGAGTAGTCACCCAGGAGCCAGAAGTGATCGGATTGGTGGAATCCAGGACAGGAACGCCAGCCTGGTGCTAGGGCGGGACCAGGCGAGGCGTGCCCGGTCAGCCGGGCTTCGTCATCCCGCCCAAGGGGGTACGGCGTGGCGATACCTTGCGATGGCTGATCCGCCAGCCGTCGGCGGTGCGCACGACGGTGTCGTCGTAGGAGACGGAACCGCAGGAGCCGTCCGCCTTGATGCCCAGACCCTTGGATCGGACCTGCACCCGGCCGTCTGCCCACGCCGTCACGACGACGTTCGTCACGTGATGCGCGACGGGGTTGGCGGCTGCCAGCGCCCATGCCGCTTCTCGGATGGCCGCCACCCCGGACAGCGACTCCTGACCGAAGTCGGTGAGGTCGTAGACAACATCGGGGGTGAACAGCTCCTCCAACCGGTCCAGGCTTCCGTCGTCAACAAGGTGACCATGCAACGCGACCAGTTCGGTGATGGCCAGGCGATCTTCCAGAGCGAGTGACACGCGCATCCTCTCCAGCCCGGCCTGGAAAGCCAGGCCGGGCATTGATCCGTCGTCAGCGAAGCAGCGAAGCACGTCTTACGGGACAAGCCCCGAGGGTAAGGGCTAGGCGCAGGGCGGTCTCCCGTTCGAGACACGACAACTTCTCGGGGTTGCGCACGAAGTACAGCCCGGTGATCAGGCCGTCCTCAGTCCGCACCGCCAGAGCGATCACGAAGTCGAGGCAAGCGGCACTCAACCCCCGCAGCGCCAAGGCAGACCAAGGGGCAGAGCGTACGTTATTATGTACGGCATGAAGACGATGAGTGCGACTGAACTCCGCGGCAACCTCGCCGCCGCGCTCGACGCCGTCGAGAACGACGCCGAAGAACTCGTTATCACCCGCGCCGGCCACGAACCGTTGGTCGTCGTCTCCCTCGCCGAGTACGCGTCACTACGCGAGACCGACTACCTGCTCCGCTCCCCGGCGAACGCCGATCACCTGCGCCGCTCCCTGCAGGAATACCGGGAAGGCCGCGTCCAGGCCCGCGAGCTGATCGACCCCGACGGCCTCACCGAGCCGACCGCGTGAAGGTCCAGTTCACCGAGCGCGGCTGGAACGACTACCTGTCCTGGCAAGCGGACGATCGCCGCCTCCTCAAGCGCATCAACCAGTTGATTGACGACATCCGCCGCAACGGCAACGAGGGCATCGGCAAGCCCGAGCCTTTGCGCCATGAGCTCGCTGGGGCCTGGTCCCGCCGGATCGACCAGGAGCACCGCCTGGTCTACGTCCTCGACGAGCAAGCCGACACCGTCTGTGTCGTCGCCTGCCGCTACCACTACGGCAAGTAGAGCCTCTACCGTCCTGCCCCCGCCGCTGCGCTCTGGCATCGAGCCGAGACGTCGCACTGTCGGACCTCGCGGAGAGGAACGCCGGGTGGTTGCGGTTCCGGTTGCATTCGCATGTGTTCACAGCTCGGGCAAATCAGGTAATTCGAAGCCGCCGTTCGCAGCGTACCTACACCTGGTACTCCCACGGGTTCAGCGTGAGCGCGCCTGTCCGGGCCAGATGCTTGATGTTCCGGCTCACCACTGTCCAACCGTTCGCGATAGCGGTTGCGGCGATCAGTGCGTCCGGCGGGTCGATACTCATTCCGGAGCCCTTGAGCTGCCGGTGGACGGCAAGGTAGGCAAGAGCCTCGCGCTCTCAGATGGCAGCGATCCGGTCGCGGTACTCATCCCGGATGCCCTCAAGCGCCCGCTCGAAGGAAGCCTGCCGCAGCAGGTCAGGCGCCGCCGCGATCCCTGCCTCGATCTCGGCGATCGTGATCACACTGAGGTAGAGGGCGGGAGCCGGGACGGAGCGGGCCCATGCGACGACCGCCGGGGCCGGCTTCGGCCGAGTGGTGATCTCGGCGACCACGTTGTGTCGAGCAGGTAGATCACTCGCCGTCCACCGCGTCATCGTAGGAGCGCTGCCCGAACTCCAGCCCTTCGAAAGGTGCCGACAGGAGCCGCTCAAGGAATCTGTCGCTCCCGAGGGTCGCCCAACGATGCAGCATGGCTGGCAGAGCGTCGATGTCGACATCAGCGAGTTCGGCATCGAAATGCTCGACTTGATCCGCGGGCAGGGACTCCCTGATCTCGCGGATCGTCCGCAGGGGATGCGGTTCACCAGGACGGCTCGGCGGCCGCGGCAGATTCGGGGCAGTGCTCATGTGATCGGCTCCTCCTCGGTGCAGCCCTCAAGCCAGTATGGGCAACTCCAGCGTAGAGTCCGGGCGCGTCTGGCGTCAGTCGGCTCTTGAAGACGGCATGGTGCAGCAACCTGCTGCCCGGACTTGTCCGTGCCCAGGGCCAGCGTCTGGGCAGCGCGGTCGGCTTTCGGGGGATCCACCCGCGAAGGCGTCGGCCGGCCGTCCGTTCAACTATTGCGAGGGTGAGCACCGATGCCGCTTGCTGCCCTGATGTCGTGCGCCTGTTCACGGCTGGCAGTTCGTACGACTGCGGCCGGGGGATGACAGCGACCGTGACCGCGCTCACGATCAGCCGGCCGTTCTCGATCGTGTACACGATGCGATAGTCCCCAACCCTGAGACACCATCGCGAGTTGTGCCCCTGGAGGGCCTTGATGTCGAACGCCGCAGTGTCGCCTTCGTCCAACGCCTTGATGTACATCTATACGCCTCGCGACCCCACCACGGCATGACCGTCGAGGCGGGCGCCGATCGGATCAGCGCCCGCCTGCCCGATGGCACCGTCACCGAGATCACCTTCGATGCACTGGGCCGGATCGCGACGATCAACTCCACTGGGCCGCGCCGAGGACTGCGACGAGACACGCCCTTGGCCCTCTCCATCTCCTTCTATGTCGGCCGGGCGTGCGCGTGCCGGGGGCAGGCGCAGTCGGGCCAGCGGTCGGTCAGGCGGCTCTCGAAGTAGTCGGGGTCGATCCGGACGGTCTGCTTGCGGGCGACGTTCACCCGCTTTCCGGTGGCGGTGATCCGGTAGACCCGGAGCGTCATCCTGCTGCCGTTGTTCCTGCTATCGCTCATCGCTCCAGCTCCCTTCGCACAACGGGCAGCTCGGCCAGCCCAGGGGGCAGGACGGCACCCGGGATGATCCGGCCAGTGCAGCGCGCGTGGTCGAGGATGTAGTCGGCCAGCGCCTGGACCACCCGGACACTGCACCCGCCGAGCTCGACGTGCACACCGAGCTCGGTGACGGTGAGGCGGGCACCGGCCAGCCCAGGCAGGTACGGAAGTCCACCCAGGGCCATCGCAGAAGCCAGCGCGTTGACCGCGCGCTCGGCGGCCGCGCGCTGCTCGTTCTCGTCGTAGCGCTCCCCGGCGAGGTCAACTCGGCTGCTGTCCACTGGACTCCAGTCCCTTCCGGATCACGTTGGTGAGCTTGACGATGGTGGCGGGCCGGGCGGCACCGAGGTCGATCAGGAAGACACCAGTCGTCTGCCCATTGCGCCAGTCCACGCCCACGCTGGGGAGAACGACGGTGGCGAGCGCGAGGACGGCGTTCAAGTCCTCCAGGGCGTCGGCGGCTTCCTGGCGCGCATTGGCGAGCTGGCGGGCGAGCGGGGTGGGCGGGGTGGGCATGGCTGCTCCATTGCATGGGGGATGCACAGTGCGACCAGTTGGTCACTTTCTGCTCCAAGCATCGGCAACTGTGCTTATCCTCGCCAGAGGTGGATCCTGCCGGAGGCAACTGATGCTGCCGCCTCCGGGCAAACTCCTGCCCACGGAAGGAAGCTGCGGTGCCCGGTCGAAAGAATGAGCTGGACCCGAGCGAGTCGTTCGGCACTCTGTTCGGCGGAATGCTGCGCATGCTGCGCGAGGCGAAAGGTATGTCACAGCCGCAGCTGGCCGCCCAAGTCCCCTGCGATGACAGTCATATCAGCCGCGTGGAGAGTGGTGGCCGGGTGCCGAAGGAGGATCTCGCGGCGCGCTGTGACGTGATCCTGGTGACCGGCGGGGTGCTGATGTTCCTGATGCCGTTCGTGAGACGTCGGCTGGCGGAGGTCTTCATCGAAGGCTTCATGGAGTACGTCGAGGAAGAGGCCAAGGCCATCGAGCTGCGGATCTTCGAGAACGCGAGCGTGCCGGGACTGCTTCAGACTCCTGCCTATGCCAGGGCGATCCTCGGCTTCGGAGTCGCTCGGGGTAATCGGATGGACGATTCGCCAAGCACGCTCGATGATGCCGTCGCCGTCCGGCTCGACCGTCAGCAGATCCTCACCTCAGAGGCACCAGCGTTCGCTTTCTTCGTGATTGACGAGAGTGCGTTGATGCGTCCGGTCGGTGGCAAGGAGGTGATGCGAGCACAGCTGGACCACCTGCTGGCTGTCGCCGAGCTCCCGAACGTGGTCATTCAGATCGCACCCTTGTCCGTGGGCGAGTGCCTGCCACTTTGGCATTCGCTCCATCTACTGACCCTCCCTGACGGTTCGCTGGTTGGGTACACCGAGTCATTGCAGAAGGGCTCGGTGGTGCGCGACAAAGCAACGACCAGCCAGTGGCAGCGTCTGTATGCTCTCCTCCAAGTTGCCGCCCTCTCGGAGGAGGCGTCCATGGAGCTGATCCGTAAAGTCAAGAAGGATTTGTACTCATGAGCAACGACCTAGCCACGGTCCTTTGGCGCAAGGCGAGTTACAGCACCAACCAGGGTGCCTGCATCGAGATCGCCGACGGTCAGCTCCCCGGCCTCACCCCCGTCCGTGACTCCAAGGACCCGTCCGGCCCGGCCCTCACCTTCCCCGCCGCCTCCTTCGCGGCCTTCGTCACCTCCATCAAGTCCGGCACCCTACCTACAGGCGACTGATTCGCCAGTCACCCGCTCCCGGCAGACTCCTTCTCAACGGGCCGAACACACGGCCCGGGACTGCGAATCCACCAGGAGCACCCGATGCCGTTCTTCGAGACCACCACCGACGGAACCCGCCTCGCCTACGAGGAGTACGGGACCGGGCAGCCCATCGTCTTCGTCTCCAGCTGGGTGCTGAACGCCGACATGTGGGAGTACCAGATCCCGTACTTCGTCGAGCGCGGCTACCGCTGCATCGCGCTGGACCGGCGCGGACACGGACGCTCCGACCGGCCGTCCACCGGGTACGACATGGACACCATCGCCGACGATCTCGCCTCCCTGCTCGCCCACTTGGACATCCGGGACGCAATCCTCGTCGGCCACTCGATGGGCACCTGCGAGATCGCCCGCTACCTGGCCCGGCACGGCGAGGAGCGGGTGTCGAAGATCGCCCTCGTCTCGGCGACCCTGCCGTTCCTGCACCAGACCGACGACAACCCGGTCGCCGTGCCGGAGGCGATGTTCGAGGCCAACTTCGCCGAGTTCGTGCGGGACCGGCCGAACTGGTTCGCCCGGCAGGCCCAGATCTGGTTCGGCACCCACCTCGGCAACGCCGTCTCGCCCGCGACGATCGAGTGGACCATCAACCAGTGCCTCAGCGCCTCCCCGTGGGCGTCGGCCAACCTGATGCGGAACATGTTCTACACCGACTTCCGGGCCGGCCTGCGCGAGATCACCGTGCCCACGCTGCTCGTCCACGGCGTCGCGGACTCGGCGGCGAACATCGACCTGACGGCGCGTCGGGTCAAGGAGCTGGTCCCGAACAACATCTTGAAGGAGTACCCGACCGCCAGCCACGGGCTCTACATGAGCCACAAGGACGAGCTCAACGCCGACCTGCTGGACTTCATCAAGGCCTGACTCAAGGCCTGAATCAAGGCCTGAGGAATTATCCCCTCGCGCCGCTCGACGGCCGGTGCTAGTGTCCCGGCCGTCGGCGCTACCGGAACGAGGTGAGGTTATGGGTGCTCAGAGCGAGCTTCGCCATGCCCTCATCACCACGAACTTCCGGAGTCGCACACCGTGCACAGCACCACTTCTTCACCGTCCTCACCGCTGAACCTTCTGGTACTCGGCGGCACCCGCTTCCTGGGCCGCGCCGTCGTCGAAGCCGCACTGGCCGACGGCCACCAGGTGACCCTCTTCAACCGGGGTCGCACAAATCCCGGCCTCTTCCCGGGCGTTGAGACCATCATCGGCGACCGCACCGAGGACCAGGACCTGTCCGCCCTGACGCACCGCTCCTGGGACGCCGTCATCGACGTCGCGGGCTACGACCCGCAGGTGGTGAGCCGCTCCTGCGAGGCGCTTCGCAGCAGCGTCCAGCGCTACGTCTTCGTCTCCTCCCTCTCCGTCCTCGCCGACCAGACCACCCCGCAGGACGAGGACGGCGCCGTGCTCCAACTCCGCGACGGGATACCGCCGGAGCAGGCGTACGGCGCACGCAAGGCGGCGTGCGAGCAGATCGTGCGCGCCGCCTTCGGCGAGCGGGCCTCGATCGTCCGGCCCGGCATGATCGTCGGACCGCACGACCCGACGGACCGCTTCGCGTACTGGCCGCGCCGCTTCGCCCGTGGCGGGCGGGTGCTGCTCCCGGGCGACCCGGCGGACGCCGCGCAGTTCATCGACGTCCGGGACCTCGCAAGCTGGATCCTGCGCTGCGTCCGGTCGGAGCTCGGCGGAGTCTTCAACGTGACCGGCCGGCCGATGCCGTTCGGCACCTTCTTCGACGCCTGCCGCAGTCTCTCCGCCGACACCGCCACCGCCACCGAGCCGGTCTGGGTGTCGAGCGAACGGCTCCTCGCGGCCGGGGTCGACCCGTGGATGGGCGTCCCGATGTGGATCGCCGACCCGGACTGCACCGCGATCAACCAGGTGGACGTCTCCCGCGCCCTCGCCGCCGGCCTGACCCTCCGCCCGCTGGCGCACACCCTGGCGGACACCCTCGCCTGGGACACCGCACGCGGCGGCCCGTCCGAAGGCGCCGAGGGACTCACCCCCGCCGAAGAGCAGCGCCTGCTGCGCGAACTCGCCACCTGACCACCTGACCCACCCGCCCCCACACGAGCCGGCCGGCCCGCCCCCCATCCGGGCCGGCCGGCTCACTGCCCTCACTCTTCGGTCCACGATCGAGTGATCTTCCACCAAGCGTCACTCAGAGCAGCCGGGCGACTGCCAACATTGCTCACAGTAAGCGCGCATCTCACTCTTCCGAGTGATCGGTCGCGCCCTAATGCTTGGCTCAAGCATTTTCCGGGAAGCATTGCGATTGCTTCGCCTGTTGCGAATACTGCGATTGGGAGGATGTGACATGGCAGCTACGACCGAGGGCAGAAAGATCGCCCCTGGAACCGTCGATGTGGACGTGGCGACACGCGCCCTGCGGCGCATCCGCGACTACTTGAGCCTCACTCGCGAGCAGACGGACGAGATCGAGATCCACATCGAGGGCGACGACAACGAGGTACTGGTCGTCCCCCGCCCCGCTGCGGAGATGTTCGCCGACATCCTCGCCGCACTCTCACGCGGGCAGGGCGTGCAGCTGATGCCGGTCAACGCGGAACTCACCACCCAGCAAGCCGCTGAGCTGATGAACGTGTCACGCCCCTACCTGATCGGCCTGCTCGATCGCGGTGAGATCCCGCATCGTCTCGTAGGGCGCCACAGGCGCATCCGCTTCGACGACCTGACCCGCTACCTTCGCGATGATGATCGCAAACGCAAGAACGCCATCGATGAACTGACCCGGTTGGACCAGGAGTTGGGACAGGACTGACCGATGGCCTTCGTGGTGGTCTACGACGCCTGCGCGCTGTACCCGAACACGCTCCGGAACCTGCTGATCCGCGTGGCCCGGGCCCGCTTGGTACAAGCCAAGTGGAGCGACAGGATCCTCGACGAAATGTGCCGTGCACGCGGCAGGCAGGGGGTGCCGGCGGCAAGCCTCCAGCGCTTACGCAAGCTCATGAACGAGGCCGTACGGGACTGCCTGGTCAGCGGCTACGAGCCGCTTGTCCCAGGGCTCACGCTGCCGGACCCTGATGATCGCCACGTACTGGCAGCGGCCATCAAGGCCGGCGCTCAAGTGATCGTGACGGCCAACCTGTCTGATTTCCCACCGGCGTATCTGGCTCAATGGGGCATCGAGGCAAAGAGCCCCGACGACTTCATGCTCGACCTGCTCAGCCTGGACGAGCGAGTCGTCTACTCCTGCGTGCAGCAGATCGTCGATGAACGCACCTCACCACCCGAGACCTTCGAGGACGTTCTCGGCCAACTGGAGCGCTCCGGACTCGTCGAGTCAGCCTCCTTTCTGCGCCTCGGACCGGCCACCGCCCCCTGAGGGACGAACCCGCTGGCCGTGCGGACGGCTCCGCTCAGCGGAACTCCGGCGTCCGCTCACCAAGATGGCCGATATACCCGGGTGACAGGACAGCATCAGGTGCCCTACATTCCGGTGCAGTCCAAGCCGATCACCACGGGCGCTGTTCGGCGGGCGCGCAGGCCGCCCGGTCGTCGCGCTGCGGCGCTGTTGGGGATCCCCTTCCACCGCCGGAGTCCGCCCTATGCCCACCACACCTGACGCACCATCGGCACCACCGGGCGCAGCGCCCCCGGCGGTCACTCCCGAGCGGGTGCTGGCCGGCGTCGCGCTGGCCGTGCCGGTCGTCGCGCTGCTCTGGGTCTCGTCCTACTCGAAGCTGACGCCCAAGCTGCTCGGGGTGCCGTTCTTCTACTGGTACCAGATCCTCTGGATCCCGGCCTCGGCGCTCTTCACCGGCGCCGCGTACATCCTGCTGACCCGCGACGAGAAGGCCCGCAAGGCCGCCCGCGCCGCCGGTGCCGCCGGTGCCACCCGCCCCGCCCAGGGCGGTGAGCCGCGATGAAGCACGGCGTCAACACGGTCGCGCTGACGGTGTTCATCCTCTTCTTCCTGCTGGTCACCGTGATGGGCTTCCTGGCCTCCCGGTGGCGGCGCGGCAGCGACGAGCTGCACCTCGACGAGTGGGGGCTGGGCGGCCGCAGCTTCGGCACCTGGATCACCTGGTTCCTGCTCGGCGGCGACCTCTACACCGCGTACACCTTCATCGCCGTCCCGGCGGCGGTCTACGGTTCGGGCGCGGCGGGCTTCTTCGCGGTGCCGTACACGATCATCGCCTACCCGCTGGTCTTCATCTTCCTGCCGCGCCTGTGGTCGGTCGCGCGGGTGCACGGGTACGTCACCCCGGCCGACTTCGTGCGCGGGCGGTACGGCTCGCGCGGGCTCTCGCTCGCCGTCGCGCTGACCGGGATCCTCGCCACCATGCCGTACATCGCACTGCAACTGGTCGGGATCCAGGCGGTGCTGGACACGCTCGGGGTCGGCGGCGGCGCGCACGCCAACTGGTTCGTCAAGGACCTGCCGCTCTTCCTCGCGTTCGCGGTGCTGGCCGCGTACACGTACTCCTCGGGCCTGCGGGCACCGGCGCTGATCGCGTTCGTCAAGGACACGCTGGTCTACATCGTCATCATCGTCGCGGTGATCTACCTGCCGATGCGGCTCGGCGGCTACGGCCACATCTTCGACAGCGCCGCGCAGAAGTTCAGCGCGATCAACCCGAAGACGCACCAGCCGGTCGGCGCGATGGTGACCGGCCCGAAGGCGCAGTGGACGTACGCGACGCTCGCGCTCGGCTCCTCGCTGGCGCTCTTCATGTACCCCCACACCGTCACCGGCGTGCTGGCCGCCAAGTCGCGCACCACCGTGCGCCGCAACATGGCGATCCTGCCCGCCTACTCGCTGATGCTCGGCCTGCTCGCGCTGCTCGGGTTCCTGGCGATCGCGGCCGGGGTCGGCAAGGGGGTGCCGGGCTACAACGCGCAGCTCGCGGTGCCGCAGCTGTTCGCCAAGCTGTTCCCGGACTGGTTCACCGGCGTCGCGTTCGCGGCGATCGGGATCGGTGCGCTGGTGCCGGCCGCGATCATGTCGATCGCCGCCGCCAACCTCTTCACCCGCAACGTGTACAAGGAGTTCTTCAAGCCGGACGCGACCCCGCAGCAGGAGACCAGGGTCGCCAAGCTCGCCTCGCTGCTGGTCAAGGTCGGCGCGCTGATCTTCGTGCTCGGCATGGACAAGCAGCTCGCGATCAACCTGCAACTGCTCGGCGGGATCTGGATCCTGCAGACCTGCGTCTCGATCGTCTCCGGCCTCTTCACCCGCTGGTTCCACCACTGGGCGCTGCTCGCCGGCTGGGCGGTCGGCATGGCGTACGGCACCTGGAAGGCGTACGGCATCGCCTCCCCCGCCACCAAGCACTTCGGCGGCAGCTCGGCGAACATCCCGGTGATCGGCCAGATCGGCTACATCGGGCTGACCGCGTTCGTGCTCAATCTGGGCCTCGCGGCGGTGCTCACGCTGGTGCTGCGGGCGGCGAAGACGCCGGACGGCGTGGACGAGACCTCGCCGTCGGACTACAGCGCGGAGGCGGGCGACCCAGAGCTTGCCGATGCGCCCCAAGCGGTGGCGGCGCATTAAGCGCCCCGACGTGCGCCCTGTGACCGTGCCGCCGCCTCCCTCAACACTGAGGGGAGGTGGCGGCGCGATCATATGTGCGCAGAGCTCGTACCGCTGTGCGCAGAGCTCGTACCGTGGGTCCGTACCCCGGGCTCGCCCGGCGAGCCCGTACGGAGAGCTGACCAGCTACCCGATCCACCCCCACATCACCACAGCGACGGGGAGCACCGGCCCATGCCAGAGCTGAGCACCATCCTCAACGGACATCCGCGCCAGGACGCGGCGGCGGCGCTGCCGTCCGTCCTGATCGCGACCCGGCACGGCGAGAGCCTGGCCAACGCGGAGTTCGCGATCGCCGACGCCACCGGCGCGCTGAGCGTGCCGATCACCTGCCGGGACGCCGACATCCCGCTCACCATCCACGGGCAGTCCCAGGCGCAGGCCCTGGGCCGCTGGTGGGCCGAGCTGCCGCCCGCCGACCGGCCGCGCTCGGTCTGGTGCTCGCCGTACGTGCGCACCACCGAGACCGCGCGGATCGCGATCGCGCAGGCGGCCGGGCTCGGCGCGGTGCCGGTCGGCCTGCCGGTCCGCTACGACGAGCGGCTGCGCGACCGGGAGCTCGGGGTGCTGGAGATGCTCACCGCCGCGGCGGTCGAGAAGCACCACCCCGACGAGGCGGCGCGGCGGCGCAAGCTCGGCGAGCTGTACTACCGGCCGCCGGGCGGCGAGAGCTGGGCGGACGTCGCGCTGCGGGTGCGCGACTGCCTGCGGGACGTCTGCGCGGCGGAGGCCGGGCAGCCGGTGCTGCTGGTCGGGCACGACAACGTGGTGCTGATGCTGCGCTACGTGCTGGAGCAGCTCTCCGAGGAGCGGCTGCTCGCGCTCGAACCGGTGCGCAACTGCTCGGCCAGCGTGTGGCGTTCGGCGCAGCAGCGGCTGCGGCCCGAGCAGTGGAACGCGGTCGGGCACCTGGCGGGCACGGCGGGCTGAGCGGGCGCGCGGACTGATTGCGGCGCGGCCGGGCGGCCGGCTACGGCTGGGCGTCCGGCTACGGCCGGTCGTCCGGCTGCTGCTCGGCCGCCGTGCGGGCGGCGGCCACGATCGCCTGGAGCGCGGCCAGGTGCGCCTCCAGCGCACGCCGGCCGGGCTCGGTGAGCGAGAGCCAGGTGCGCGGGCGCTTGCCGACGTAGCCCTTGCGCACCTTGACGTACCCGGCCGCCTCCAGCGCGCCGACGATCCGGCTGACGCTCGCGTCGGAGATCCGGCAGTAGTCGCGGACGGCGGCGAACTCGGCCTCGTGACAGCCGGAGAGGAAGCCGACCAGCGCGAGCCGGGTGGGGTGGTGGATCACCTCGTCCACCTCGGGGAGCCCAGCCCCCTGAGGCAGCCCCGCGCCCTCGGGCTCTGAACCACTCCCGCTCCCACCCTCGGGCGCCGGGCCGTCCTCGATCATCGTTCTCCCGCTCCGGTCGCTCACGCGCCGGCCGCCCGGCGCTCGCGCTCGCTGGTCCACCACAGGAAGCCGCCGAGCAACACGGCCGAGGTCACCGAGCCCGCCCAGACGCCGCCCGGGATCGCCGCGAGCCAGCCGACAGCGTAGACCGGCAGGCTCTGCCATTGCGCGCGCAGCCTGGCCCTGCGGTACGGGCTCTCCCTGGGCAGCACCAGCACCCCGCCGGGCCGGACCGCGGCGAGGTGCACGGCCAGGAAGCCCAGCCCGCTGAAGAACAGCGTCACCACCATCCAGCCCCGCCAGGGGTGGACGAAGAGCGCCGGTGCGAGCGCATAGCTGGCGGCGCCCAGCAGGCCGCGCGTCGGCGGGTACCAGGCCGGCGCGGGCCGGGGCGCGACGCCGGCCCGGCGCGCCTCCTCATAGGCCCGGAGCGCAGCCGCTGCGGCTGCTGCGGCGGTGGCGGGTGACGGCGGTTCGGTGATGGACATGGATCCCCCTTCTCGGTTCGCTCTCATCATGGCATCTACTTTTGCGATGCAAAAGTACTTTCGCCGAGATGCCGAACCATCATGCTTGTTTCTGCTCATTCTGGCGATCTCATTGACATGAATGAACATGACGGCTGCACTGGGTGCGCATCAGCCCCCGCCGGAAGGAGCCCTTTCGTGCCCTCGGTACGCCTCCGCCGCACGCTCTCGCACCTCCTCACCACCACCGCACTGGTAGCCCTGCCGCTGGCCGCGACCCCGGCCATGGCCGCCACGACTGCCACCACCGCCGCCACCAAGTCCCCCGCAGTCGCAGCAACAGACGCCAAGACGCCGTCCACACCACTGCTCGCCGCCACCCCACCGATGGGCTGGAACGACTGGGCCCACTACCAGTGCGGCATCGACGAGCAGACCATCACCTCCAATGCCGACGCGCTGGTCTCCAGCGGCCTGGCTGCCAAGGGCTACACCACCGTGACGGTGGACGACTGCTGGATGGCGAGCAGCCGCGACAGCGCCGGCAACCTGGTCGCCGACCCGGTCAAGTTCCCGGACGGGATGGCCTGGCTCGGCAGCTACCTGCACAGCAAGGGCCTCAAGTTCGGCATCTACGAGGACGCCGGCTCCAGCACCTGCGGCGGCTACCCCGGCAGCGGACTCCCCCAGGGCGGCGGCGCCGATCACTTCGCGCAGGACGCCGCGACCTTCGCCTCCTGGGGCGTGGACTACCTCAAGCTGGACGGCTGCAACGTCTGGACCGCGCCCGGCCAGACCCAGGAGCAGGCCTACCGCCAGGCGTACGACGCGCAGTCCGCCGCACTTGCCGGCAGTGGCCGGGCGATCACCTTCTCGGAGTCCGCGCCCGCGTACTTCCAGAGCGGCGAGTGGGGCAACCCGAGCTGGTTCTCGGTGCTCGGCTGGGTCGGCCAGGACGGCCAGCTCTGGCGCGAGGGCTACGACATCGCCACCTTCGACGCGAGCAACCCGACCGCCTCGCGGTGGAGTTCGGTGCTCTCCAACTACGGCTACAACCGCTGGATCGGCCGCTACGCGAAGCCCGGCAACTGGAACGACCCGGACTTCCTGATCGCCGGTGACGGCGGGCTGACCGACGACGAATCGCGCAGCCAGGTCGCACTCTGGTCGATGATGGCCGCCCCGATGATCCTCTCCTCGGACGTCGCCCACCTCTCCCCCGCCGCACTCGCCGCGCTCGGCAACAAGGACCTGGTCGCGCTCGACCAGGACAGCGCGGGCCGGCAGGCCTCGGTGGTCTCCAGCAACGGCAGCACCGACGTGCTGGCCCGCCCGCTGGCGAACGGCGACCGCGCGGTGGCCGTGCTCAACCGCTCGGCGAGCGCCGCCTCGATCAGCACCTCGCTCGCCTCGATCGGGCTGCCGAGCTGCACGGCGAGCGCCAAGAACCTGTGGACCGGGGCGAGTTCCACCGTCTCGTCCACGCTCACCGCGACCGTCCCGGCGCACGGCACGGCGGTGTGGCGACTCACCCCGAAGGGCTGCGCAGCTCCGCTGCCGACCGGGCAGTTGACCGGCAACGGCGCCAAGTGCGCTGACGACTCCAACAGTTCGACGGCCGACGGCAACCCGGTGATCCTCTACAGCTGCACCGGCAATCCGAACCAGCGGTGGACCCTGAACCCGGACTCGACCGTCCGCACGCTCGGCAAGTGCCTGACGGAGTCCGGCACTTCGGCCGGCTCCTGGGTCACGCTCAACTCCTGCGGCGGCACCGGACAGCAGTGGACGGCCCAGCCCGACGGCACCCTGACCAACCACGCCTCCGGCCTCTGCCTGGACGTCTACGGCGGCGGCAGCGCCGACAGCACCCGGCTGGACGTCTGGACCTGCGGCGACCACCAGGCCAACCAGGCCTGGTCGCTCCCGGTCTGACATCCGGCCGACACAGACCGCCGGTCGCGGGCCGACCCCACAGCCCCGCGACCGGCAACCACTTCTGAGCACAACTTCACGACCGACCTCACGACCGGCCACGCGACACCGGTCGACGATGGGGCGTCAGGACGGCCGGCCGGCCGCCCGGACGCCCCATTCGGCGTTCACCGCCCGGCGTTCAATGCCCGCTGTTCAGCGCGGGGCGTCCGGAAGGCCCAGCAGGTCCGCCATCTGCTCCACCGAGTAGTCGAAGAACGCATCGGCCGGATCCGCGCTGCCCACGAGGTGACCGAAGAGCTCGAACCCGACCATGCCGAACAGCTGCGTCCACGCGATCATCGTCCGGGCCAGGACGACCTGGGGCAGCTCCGGCGCGTACTGCTCGGCGATCCTCGCGAGCTGACCGGAGAGCTCCGGGGAGAGCGGTGGCGCCGGTGCCGCCGCCAGCCGTCCGCCCGCAGCGCGCATCACCTCGACGAACGCGAGCGGGATCCGGGCCGCCGAGGCGATGGTCTCCGGCGGCGCGTGGTAGCCGGGCACCGGAGTGCCGTAGAGCAGCGCGTACTCGTGCGGGTGCGCCAGCGCCCACTGGCGCACGGCCGAGCAGAGCGCGCGCCAGCGCGGCCGCGCACCGGGCGCGGCACCGGATGCCGCCTGGGCCGCCTGGGCCGCCCGCTCGACCGCGTCGGCGAGGTCGTCGTACGCATCGATGATCAATGCGGTGAGCAGCTCGTCGCGGCTCGGGAAGTAGCGGTAGAGCGCCGAGGAGGCCATCCCGAGGGCGCGCGCGACGGCGCGCAGCGAGAGCTGTTGCGCCCCCGCCACCTCGACCTGGCGTCGAGCCTCTTGCTTGATCTCGATGGTGAGCTCTTCGCGGGCACGCTCCCGCGCAGTTCGAATCGCGGCCATGGGGGTAAGCCTGCCACACATGCGAGCAGCGCACGTGAATCAGAGCAGTGACCCGTCTTGAGAGCATCGCTTCGAAACGAGAGCAGTGCTCTTGACTCTCCGGCGCCGCTGCGGGACTCTGGAAACAGGAAACGAGAGCACTGCTCTCGAACAGGATCACCGATCTCGTTCGCTATCACTGCTCCCGCAGCACCAGCACCACCGCCACCACTCGTCCCACCGGAGGAGCCCCCCGATGTCACAGTCAGAAGCCCCGCGCTACGTCTACTCCGGCAGCCGCGCCCTGGTCTGGAGCAACCGCCTGGTCGCCGCGCTCACCCGGGCCGGGATCAGCCTCTGGGGCTCGCGGGTCCTCGCCGTGCGCGGCCGCAAGAGCGGTGAGTGGCGCACCACCCCCGTGAACCTGCTCACCCACCAGGGCGCCCGCTACCTGGTCGCGCCGCGCGGCCACACCCAGTGGGTGCGCAACCTGCGCGCCTCGGGCACCGGCGAGCTGCGCCTGGGCAAGAAGGTCGAGGTGTTCCACGCGACCGAGCTCGCCGACAGCGAGAAGCCCGAGGTGCTGCGCGCCTACCTGCGGCGCTGGAAGTTCGAGGTCGGCGTCTTCTTCCAGGGCGTGGACGCCAACGCCTCCGAGGCCGAGCTGCTCCGGATCGCCCCCGGCTACCCGGTCTTCCGGCTCGCCGAGCACTGAGCCGCGCTCCCGCCTCGCCCTCCCACCTCGCCGCCGCACCGGACCCCGTTCAGGACCCCTCCCGACCCCGTTCAGGACCCCTCCCGACCGTCCACGAACCACGGCTTTGGCAGACTGTCCCGATGAGCATCCTCATCCGCGCCGCACGTGCAGAAGATCTCGACCCCGCGGGCGAGGTCACCGTCGAGGCCTTCGTCGGCGACGGCCACACCGACCCCGAGTCCCCCTACATCGCGCTGCTGCGCGACACCGCCCGCCGGGCCGCCGAGGCCGAGCTGCTGGTCGCCGTCGATCCGGCGGACCTCTCGCACGGCCCGTCCGGCCGGGTGCTGGGCTGTGTGACCTTCGCGGTCGGCGGCACCGAGTGGGCCGACATAGCGACGCCCGAGGAGGGCGAGATCCGGATGCTGGCCGCCGCAGCAGCAGCCCGCGGGCGCGGCGTCGGCGAGGCGCTGGTCCGGGCCTGCATCGCGCGGGCCCGCGAGCTCGAACTGGCCGGGATGGCCTTCTCCACCCGGCCCGGGATGACGGCGGCGCACCGGATCTACGAGCGGGTGGGCTTCCGCCGCGCGCCCGAGCGCGACTGGTACCCGCGGCCCGAGATCGACCTGCTCGTCTACGCGATGGCCTTCTGACAGCCCAGCCCCGACGCACCCCGACGCCACCCCGCAACACGCCGACCGGCGCCCCCGCCGGCCCCCGTCACACCGCTGCCGCACCCCTGCCGTACCCCCACCCCGCGCCCCCGCCGACACGCCGATCCGACATGCCGTCAGGCCCTGTGTGGGGCGGCTCGTGCGCACGCGGAGGCGTCACCGTTGCAGCTCCGTCACGAGTCTGACACGCCCTGCCACACAACATGTGGTGCTTCATCTTCGAGGCACCACTAGATGTATGCTCTCTCTCGCTGTCGATGCAGGGGAACCCGGTGCGAACCCGGGACTGCCCCGCAGCGGTGAGCGGGCCCGCCCACAGGCATTTCCGAGGCTTAGCAAGGCCTCCCAGGGCGTCCCCGCCAGTCCGAGTACCTGCCGACGGTGTGCCACCGGCTTCCCCGCAGAGGCCCTATCGCACGTATGTCAGTCCGGGCCTCGCGGGTGGGCTCAGGGACGCCGCCGTCGCACGCCACCACTGGTTGGCGTGCGCGCTGCTGCCCTGCTCCGCTCGCGCCGGTCCGGTGCTCCGCCGCCCTCCCTCGGGTCGGCGGAGTTGCCCCGTCCGCCGCGTCGCCAGGAGAGAGCGCCTTGACCACCGCTGCCTCAGCCACCCTGCCCACCCAGGGATCCAGCACCTCCCCCGCCTCCAAGTCCGACCCCGGGTCGGCGCTGCTGCGGCTGCTGACGGACCTGAGCTGCGACCTCCCCCAGGCCGACCCCGGCCACGTGGCCGCCGCCGCGCTGCGCGGCCGCAACGCCGGCTCCGACTTCGCCGAGCTGCGCGGGCTGGCCATGGAAGCCGCCGCCTCGATGATCGCCGAGGACCCGCAGTACTCGAAGCTGGCCGCCCGCCTGCTCGCCCAGGAGATCTCGGACGAGGCCGACAGCCAGGGCGCCACCTCCTTCGCCGCCTCGATCGCGGTCGGCCACGCCGAGGGCCTGATCGGCGACACCACCGCCGACTTCGTCGCCAAGCACGCCGCCGCGCTCGACGCGCTGATCGACCCGGACGGCGACGGCCGGTTCGAGTACTTCGGCCTGCGCACCGTGCAGTCCCGCTACCTGCTGCGCCACCCGATCACCCGCAAGGTGGTCGAGAAGCCGCAGCACTTCCTGCTGCGCGTCGCGAGCGGCCTGGCGGTCGGCGACAGCGAGCAGTCGGTCGCCGAGGTGGCCGAGCTGTACCGCCTGATGAGCCGGCTGGAGTACCTGACCTCCTCGCCGACCCTCTTCAACTCCGGCACCCGGCACCCGCAGATGTCCAGCTGCTACCTGCTGGACTCGCCGCTGGACAACCTGGACTCGATCTACTCCCGCTACGCGCAGATCGCCCGGCTCTCCAAGCACGCCGGCGGCATCGGCCTGTCCTACTCGCGGATCCGCTCGCGCGGCAGCCTGATCCGCGGCACGAACGGCAAGTCCAACGGCATCGTGCCGTTCCTGCGCACGCTGGACTCCTCGGTCGCCGCGGTCAACCAGGGCGGCCGGCGCAAGGGCGCGGCCTGCGTCTACCTGGAGACCTGGCACGCCGACATCGAGGAGTTCCTCGAGCTGCGCGACAACACCGGTGAGGAGGCGCGCCGCACGCACAACCTCAACCTGGCGCACTGGATCCCGGACGAGTTCATGCGCCGGGTGAACGCCAACGCCGACTGGTCGCTCTTCTCCCCGGCCGACGTCCCCGAGCTGGTCGACCTGTGGGGCGAGGAGTTCGACGAGGCGTACCTGAAGGCCGAGGCGGCCGGCAAGGCCGTCCGCAGCATCCCCGCGCAGACGCTCTACGCCCGGATGATGCGCACCCTGGCGCAGACCGGCAACGGCTGGATGACCTTCAAGGACGCCTCCAACCGCGCCGCCAACCAGACCGCGCTGCCCGGCCGCACCGTGCACTCCTCGAACCTGTGCACCGAGATCCTGGAGGTCACCGACGACTCCGAGACCGCGGTCTGCAACCTCGGCTCGGTCAACCTCGGCGCGCACGTCGCCGACGGCGCGTCGGCCGACGACCTGCTGAACGCGCTGGACTGGGAGCGCCTGGACGCCACCGTGCGCACCGCGGTGACCTTCCTCGACCGCGTGGTGGACATCAACTTCTACCCGACCACCGAGGCCGGCACCTCCAACTCCCGCTGGCGCCCGGTCGGCCTGGGCGTGATGGGCCTGCAGGACGTCTTCTTCAAGCTCCGGCTCGACTTCGACTCCGCCGAGGCCCGCAAGCTCTCCACGCTGATCTCCGAGCGGATCATGCTGACCGCGTACGAGCGCTCCAGCGAGCTCGCCGAGCAGTTCGGGCAGCACCCGGCGTACGGCGAGACCCGCGCCGCCCGCGGCCAGCTGCACATCGACCACTTCGACACCGCGCCGCAGTGGCAGGACCGCTGGGACGCGCTGCGCGCCACGATCGCCCGCACCGGCCTGCGCAACTCGCTGCTGCTCGCGATCGCGCCGACCGCGACGATCGCCTCGATCGCCGGCGTCTACGAGTGCATCGAGCCGCAGGTCTCCAACCTGTTCAAGCGCGAGACGCTGTCCGGCGAGTTCCTCCAGGTCAACCCGTACCTGGTGCGCGAGCTGAAGGAGCTCGGCGTCTGGGACCAGCAGACCCGGGACGCGCTGCGCGACGCCAACGGCTCGGTGCAGGACTTCAACTGGCTGCCCGCCGAGGTCCGTTCGCTCTACCGCACGGCCTGGGAGCTGCCCCAGCGCGCGCTGATCGACCTGGCCGCCGCCCGGCAGCCGTTCATCGACCAGAGCCAGTCGCTGAACCTGTTCATGGCCGCGCCGACCATCGGCAAGCTCAGCTCGATGTACGCGTACGCGTGGAAGGTCGGTCTGAAGACCACCTACTACCTGCGCTCGCGTCCGGCCACCCGGATCGCCCAGGCCGCGTCCGGCGCCGCCCGTCCGGCAGTCAGTATCCCCTCCCCCACGATGACCCCCGAGGAGCAGGCCGCCGCCCTCGCCTGCTCCCTGGAGAACCCCGAGTCCTGCGAGGCCTGCCAGTGAGCACCACCCCTGAGACGCCCGGCCGCGAGAAGATGCTGCTCGACCCCGGCTTCGAGCTGACGCTGCGCCCGATGCGCTACCCGTCCTTCTACGACCGCTACCGGGACGCGATCAAGAACACCTGGACCGTCGAGGAGGTGGACCTGCACTCCGACGTCGCCGACCTCGCCAAGCTCAGCGAGGGCGAGCGGCACATGATCGGCCGCCTGGTCGCCTTCTTCGCCACCGGTGACTCGATCGTCGCCAACAACGTGGTGCTGAGCCTCTACAAGCACATCAACTCCCCTGAGGCCCGGCTCTACCTGTCCCGGCAGCTGTTCGAGGAGGCCGTGCACGTCCAGTTCTACCTGACGCTGCTCGACACCTACCTGCCCGACCCGGACGACCGCGCGGCCGCCTTCGACGCGGTGGAGAACATCCCCTCCATCCACCAGAAGGCGCAGTTCTGCTTCACGTACATGAACGCGGTCGACCACATCGACTCGCTGCAGACCAAGGATGACCGCCGGGCCTTCCTGCTCAACCTGATCTGCTTCGCCGCCTGCGTCGAGGGCCTCTTCTTCTACGGCGCCTTCGCCTACGTGTACTGGTTCCGCAGCCGCGGCCTGCTGCACGGCCTGGCCACCGGCACCAACTGGGTCTTCCGCGACGAGTCCATGCACATGGACTTCGCCTTCTCGGTGGTGGACACGGTCCGCGCCGAGGAGCCCGACCTCTTCGACGACAAGATGGCCCAGCAGGTCACCGAGATGCTGGAGCAGGCCGTCGAGGCCGAGCTCCAGTTCGCCCGCGACCTCTGCGGCGAGGGCCTGCCCGGCATGAACACCGAGTCGATGCGCCAGTACCTGGAGGCCGTCGCCGACCAGCGCCTGGCCCGCCTCGGCATGCCGATCCGCTACGGCTCGACGAACCCGTTCGGCTTCATGGAGCTGCAGAACGTCCAGGAGCTGACGAACTTCTTCGAGCGCCGGGTCTCCGCCTACCAGGTCGCGGTCGAGGGCTCGGTCGCCTTCGACGACGACTTCTAGGCAACCGGCAGACAGGCCGACGGGCTGACCGGCCCACAGCCCTACGGGCCGGTCACCAAGACGCAGTCGGGCCCCACTGACCAGCAGGCCAGTGGGGCCCGACGCGTTTCCGGCCACCGAGCGGCAGCCGTCAACGCAGCTTCTGACGAAGCGTCAGCTCGCGTTCCACCAGGTGTTGCTGGCCCAGAGCGAGCCGCCGACACCCTGGCCGCCGCCCTGCTTGTAGACCACGAAGTTGCCGTCGTTCTGCATGAACGCCCAGGCGTTCGGGTTGCCCTGGGTGTTGGTGGACCAGAGCGCGCCGCCGACGCTGGAGCTGCCGCCCTTGCGGTACACGACGAAGTTGCCGTCGCTCTGCATCACCGCGTAAGCCCCCGGGTTCCCGGCCGTGTTGGAGGACCAGATGGCCGCTCCATCACGCTTGCGGTACATCACCAGGTTGCCGTCCGCCTGCATCACCAGGCGGGTGAGGGTGTTGTCGGTCCAGCGGCCCGAGGAGAAGAGCTGGCCCGGGTAGATCACCGGACCGTACTGGTTGGTGCCGGTGGACCAGATCGGCGTGCTGTCGGCGCGGTACAGCACCACGTTGCCGTCGGCCTGCACGGTGAGCCAGTTGCCCGACACGCCATAGGAGTTGGTCGTGAAGAGCGGGCTGCCGGTCGCGCTGTACAGGACGAAGTTGCCGTCGGTCTGCATCATCGCGTAGGCGCCGGGGTTGCCGGCGGTGTTGGTGCTCCACATCAGCGGACCCTGGCCCGAGCCGCCGGTGTTGGCGGAGACCACCAGGTTGCCGTCGGCCTGCATGGTCAGCGTCATCGACGAGCTGGCGATGCTGTGCCCGGCGTCCAGCCGCTGGCCCGGCTGCATGGTGCTGCCGCTCGCCTCCGCGCTGATGTTGGCGTAGTCGCCGTCGATCTGGATCTGGATGTTGCCGTAGGTCTCGTACGTGTTGCCCTCGTACTGGTGGACCCGGCGGCCGCCCGGCCAGTAGCTCGAACCGTACGAGGCGAGGCCCATGGACACGTCCGAGGTGTCGGCGGCGGACTGGCTCCAGTTCGCCGACCAGACCGCGTCGGGGCGCGAGTAGGCGGTGTTGTTGTAGTTGTCGGCGAGGTCCTTGATGCCGCTGCCGGCACTGGAGTAGATGCCGGCCCGGAAGCCGTTCGAGCGCAGCGTGTCGATCCAACCGCTCTCGTAGTTGAGCGCGTTGGTCTTGTACTGGGTGGAGTCGTAGGCCTCCACGTCGTTGTACAGGACCGAGCCGGTCGGCAGGCCCAGCGCCGTGGCCTTGGCGACCGCGTCGTTCGCGGCGGCCGCCCCCTGGCTGCGGGCGGTGGCCGGGTCGGCGGACATCGTGGACGGGTCGAGGCCGACGTAGATCGGCAGGAACGACCAGCCCTCGGCCGCCCGGGCGCTGACCCAGGCCGGCGTCAGGTTCTGGTTGGAGCAGCCGCGGCGGCCACCGATGTAGATGCCGACCCCGCTGTACGGCGAGTTCGCCTTCCAGACGCTCATGGTGTTGGCGGACGGCGCGTCACAGGTGTCGAACGCCTTGCCGGTCAGGTCGGTGCTGGGCACCGCCGAGGCCCCGGTGCCGGCGGCACCGGCGGCGGCGCGCGGCGCGGCGGCCAGCATCCGCGGCGCCCGGGCCGGCGCGGGAGCGGCAGGAGCGGGAGCGGCGGCGCTGCCGGCCGGCGCGGCCGAGCCGGCGACCACGGTCGCGCCGGCCAGGATCGAGTTCAGCTGCGTCGTGCTGTCGCCGTACGTGGCGGTCACCTGGAGCCCGGTACCGTGCAGGTTCACCCGGGCCTGGTGGGTGAGCGCGCCGGCGTTGATGATCGCGGACGGCAGCACGGTGCCGGGGGCGAGCTGCGGAGCGGCCGGAGTGAAGGCGTTCGGCACCGGCGTCGGCTCGATCACGAGCGTCTCGGTGGTCTTCGCGGAGATGTGCGCGGGACAGTTCTGGTCGGCGCCCGGCGTGCCCAGGTAAACGGCGTGCTGGTCGAATCGGACACAGCTGTGCGGGTCCTGGGCGAGGTCCACCACCGGCCAGTCGGCCGGCACCTTGAGCTGGTAGCCCTGGTACGTGACGGTCTGACTGCCGTCGGTCCCGGCCGCCTGCGCGCCGGGTGCGACGGCGCCGAGGCCGGCGGTCGCCAGAATGACGACTGCGGTCGTGCTTGCCAAACGCCTAGCCATAAGCGGGAAGCCCCCCATGAGTTTGTGTACATCCGACGCGCAATCATGCGCGAAATAGGCACGATAATATGCACGCTCGACAGAGCCGGCGGCGGGTGCCACACCCACCGCCGGCCCTCACTCACCCCATTCGTCCGGCTGGACCGGTTTCCCTCAGCCCGCCGCGGTGTTGTACGTCGCGGTGGCCCAGATCGGCGTGACGCCGTCGGCCTTGTAGATCACCAGATTTCCGTCGTCCTGCATCACCAGGTGGGAGCCGGCGGCGCCGCTGACGGCATACGTCCCAGTGGCCCAGAGCGCGCCACCGACACTGGAACTGCCACCCGCCTTGTAGACCACCAGGTTGCCGTCGGTCTGCATGATCGCGTAGGCACCGGAGTTCGGGTACGTCCCACTGGACCAGAGGTACAGGCCGTCCCGCTTGCGGTACATCACCAGGTTGCCGTCGGCCTGCATGAACACCTTGGTCAGCGTGCCCTCCAGCCACTGGCCGCTGGCCAGTGCCTGACCGGGGCTCAGCGTGCTGCCGAGCGACTGAGTGCCGTTCTGCCAGAGCGGAGCCCCCGGGTTCGCGCTGTTCGGACCGTTCGGGCCGAAGACCGCCAGGCTGCCGCTGCCCTGGAAGACCGCGGAGGAGAACGGACCGCCCCAGGTGCCGGAGGCCCAGAGCGCGCCGCCGGTGCTGGAGTTGCCGCCCGCCTTGTAGACCACCAGGTTGCCGTCGGTCTGCATGACCGCGTACGCACCCGGATTGCCCGAGGACTTCGACGACCAGAGTGCCGTGCTCTGCGCACCGTTGAGCATCCCGTAGGCGACGAGGTTGCCGTCGGCCTGCATGCTCAGCGTGACGTTCGCGTTGCTCAGCACCGCGCCGGGGTCGAGCCGGTGAGCGCTCGGGATCACCGAGCCGATGGCGGCCTCGGTGACGTCCAGGTAGCTGGGGTCGATGGTGAGGCTCGAGCCGCCCCAGGTCTCGTTCGCGCCGGCCGCGTACTGGTGCACCCGGGAGCCGGTCGACCAGGCGGCGGCGGTCACACCGGTCGCCGCGTCGCCCGTGTTGGCCTGGCCGTTCAGCTGCCGCGCCCAGACCACCTGCGGCTTCGGCACGATCCCGGCGGTGTCGGCGACCACGCCGGTCGCGTCGCCGCGCAGCCCGGAGCGCCAGCCGCCGCGGTTCAGGAACTCCTTCGTCCAGCCGGCGACATAGGCCACCACGCGGTCGTGGTAGGTGGAGGCGTAGGCGGCGACGTCCAGGTAGATGACCGACCCCGGCATGAGCCCGTCCGTGCTCGCCGCGTTGATCGCACTGTCGGCGTCCGACATGCCCTGGGACTGGGCGTTGTTGGTGTTCGGGTCGATCAACACCGCGCCGGTGCTGGCCTGGTGGCCGTAGTAGACCGGCAGGAAGGACCAGCCCTCGGCCGCCCGGCCACTGATCCAGCCGGGCGTCAGGTCCGACTGCGGGCAGGGATCGGACTGCCCGGCCAGGTGGATCGTGACCGCGCGGTACGGCGAGGCGCCGGCCCAGCTCGTCATGGTGGCGGCCGGCGGCAGCACGCAGCTGTCGAAGCCGGCGGCGGTGGCGTCGGTGCTCGGCGTCACCGTCACGGTCGCGGTGTCCGCGACGGCCGGGCTCGGGACGACGGTGGCCAGCCCTGCGGCCAGCCCGGCGGCGGCGAGCAGGGCGGCGGTGATCCGGCCGCCCCGCCGTCTGCCCGCGCCTGCGGACGTGCTCTTGCTCATCTGTCTCTGCCCCCTGGTGACACGCCGTCGGCGGCCCCGGAGTCCGGGACCGCCGACGGTCCGATGATTCGAACGCGAGTTCGCGTGATGATCATCGTGCCACCCGGGAAGATCGGAGGCACAGCTGTTTTTCGTCAGATCTTGACCGGATGACGATGCCTCAGGGGCACTGACCAGGTCAGTCGTTCGGCACCGTCGCGTACGTCGGGGTGCCCTCGGCCATCTGCTTCAGCGCGTCCTTGCGGTCGCGCTTGGAGAGGCGGTCGATGTAGAGGTAGCCGTTCAGGTGGTCGGTCTCGTGCTGGAGGCAGCGGGCGAAGAAGCCGGTGCCCTCGACCCGGATCGGGTTGCCGTGCATGTCCTGACCGGTCACCGCGGCGTAGTCCGGGCGGGGCAGCTCGGCGTAGGCGGTGGGGACCGAGAGGCAGCCCTCGTTGCCGTCGTCCAGCGTGCGGCGGTCGACCGGGAGGTCCTCGACCACCGGGTTGATCACGTGGCCGATGTGGCGCACGTTCTGGTCGTCCGGGCAGTCGTAGACGAAGACCTT
Organism: Kitasatospora sp. NEAU-69; assembly: GCF_057158765.1. Lineage (NCBI taxonomy): Bacteria > Bacillati > Actinomycetota > Actinomycetes > Kitasatosporales > Streptomycetaceae > Kitasatospora > Kitasatospora sp. NEAU-69. The sequence continues at coordinate 106,324 of NZ_JBWXUE010000004.1, read as the reverse complement.
CGCGTCCACGCCGATCTGGTTGGCGGCCAGGCCCACGCCGGCGGCCGCGTACATCGACTGGAACATGTCGTCGATCAGCGCCGCGAGGTCCGCGTCGAACTCGGTGACCGTCTTGCACTCGCGGTGCAGCACCGGGTTGCCGACCACGGTGATCGGCCGCGCGGTGCCCTTGGACAGGTCGGGCTCCTCGCCGATCACCTGCACGGGGGCCTGCTCGGCCTCCTCGTGCCCGTGATCATGCGTGTGGTCGTGGTCGTGCTCGTGGTCGTGCTGGTCCGCCATCGCTGTCTTCCGCTTCTGTGGGGCCGTCTTTGCAACCTCCCCAGGGTAGGGCCTCACGGCGTGCAGATCCGGTCCGACCGGCTCGGCTCCCACCGGCCCAGCTCCGACCGGCTCAGCAGACCTCTTCCACGTCGCGGTAGGCCCGGCTGGTCGGTGAGGCCCCGACCCAGCGGTCCAGCAGCAGCCTGACCAGCCCGGCTGGTGCGGCGATCCCGCACTCGCGCTCGGTCAGCCAGTCGGCGCCGTCGCTGCCCTGGCTGAGGTGGCTGAGGTGGCCGGGGTGGGCCGCGTCGCCGTCGTCGTGCGGGTCGTGGTGCACGGTGCGGCCGTCGTCGATGGCCATCCGGCTCTCCGAGCAGGCCCGGCAGAGCAGCCGGACCGAGGAGGTCCAGTCCTCGGCGGCGTAGCCCGCCTCGGCGACCAGCTTCTCCAGCGCGTCCCGGTCGGTCTCGGCGGCGGCCTGGAGCAGCACCACGAAGGTCGGCACCGGCGAGGGCGCCCACAGCTCGATCTCGTCGAAGACCGGGAACGCCGAGCCGTTCGCGACCCGCTCGCCGTGCGGCGCGCCGTCGTGCAGCACGACCTCACCCCAGCGGCGGCCCGAGGAGGGCAGCGGGATGGAGAGCACCTCGACCCGGGCCGGGTCGAGCCGGCGGCCCCAGACCACCTCGGACTCGCCCTCCGGGGAGAGCCGCACCGGCGTGGTGCCGAGGTCGAGCTGAACCGTCCCCTCGGCGGCGGCGGACGGGCCACCGGGCAGCCGCAGGCCGTACGCCTGCCAGGCCCGGCGGGCCAGCGGCCAGTCCTGCAGCGCGGTCGCGGTGATGCCGAGGTTCCACCAGTCCGGCGCGCCGTGGTCGCGGTCCAGCAGGGCGACGGCCCGTAGGCCGGCCACCCGGGCCTGCTCCCAGTCACGCCGGAACTTGTGCAGCAGGGCCAGGTTGAACCAGGAGTCGGAGAGCCACGGCTCCAGGTCCGCGGCCATCACCAGCAGCGCGCCCGCGTCCTCGTAGCGCCCGTCACCGATCAGCGTGAAGGCCCGGTCGGTCGTCTGCCGCCAGGTGGCGGACGGCCGATGCCGTGCCCGGTGGAAGATCTTCACGTTGCCCTGCCGCCTGTCCGCTCGGTTCTGCTGCATTCTGCTTGGGAGCCGAGCCGCCCTGGCCTGTACCGCCAGGTCGGCCGGCCCGCGTCCCACACGCGGTCCTTGTCCTACTACGTCCTAGTACTACTGCCTGACGACCCTCATGCCTGATGGCCGTACTACCTGCTGGTCCTCATACGTGATGGCCCTACTGCCAGTGGTCCTACCGACCACTGGTCCTGCTGCACTGGTTCCGCTGTTTACTGGTTCCGCTTCCCGCTCAGTGCCGGCGCGGTGGCCGACAGTAACGGCCGAGCGCGACCACAACCGAGGCCCGAGGACCCCGGATCGGGTGTTCCACGCTACGACCGCATCCAACCACGGCACAGCCGGGACGCGCTCGCTGCACCTACCCTGCTATTCAGCGCTCGGCACTGGGCCAACTCCAGCCGGGCCGCCCCTGGTACTCGGCCAGGTTCATCCGCTCTCCGTCCGGGCGACGGTGCACGGGCGACGGCCCGCGGCGGCGACCCGGTCCAGCGCGGCCAGCACGCGGGGGTCGTAGGCGCGGCCACTCTGCGCCTCCAGCGCGGCCCGCGCGGCCGGGCCGGGGCCGGCCGGACCGCAGAGGTCCTCGTGGGCGTTGGCCACCCGGATGATCCGGGCGGCCAGCGGCAGCGTCCGGTCGGTACGGCCGTCCGGGCCAACCAGCGGGTCGGCCAGCCGCGCCACCTGTTCGGCGACCGGGCCCGGCACGCCGGTGCGCCGGATCACCTCGCTGCCGAGCCTGGCGATCCGCTGCTGCTCGCTGTCCGGCAAGGTCGCCGTGGCGCCGCCCGGGACCGGTTCGACGAGCGACAGCTGGCCGATGTCGTGCATCAGCGCGGCATACTCCAGCAGGGTCAGGTCGCGGGCACCCAGACCCAGCTCGCGGCCGAGCGCGCACGCCGTGTCCGCGACCCGGCGCGCGTGGCCCGGTGCGGTGTAGCCGGCCACCTCGGTGGCCCGGGCCAGCGTGGCGATGGTCTGTCCGTAGGTGGCCCGGACGGCGGCGGCCCGGCGGAACGAGGTCTGCGCGAGCAGCAGCGGCAGGCAGAAGACCGGCAGCGCCCACAGGCCCACCTCGCCGGCCGCGAGGCTGACCAGCATCCCGGTGGCCGCGATCGCCGAGCCGATCCCGGGCAGCGCGCGCAGCTCCTCCTCCAGCGCCGCGCCGAACGGGCGGCCGGCCCGCCGCTGGCAGGCGGCCAGCGCGGCGTCGCAGAGCCCGGCCAGCGCGGCGACGACGACCAGGAAGCCGCCGTACGCCGGGCCGGCCAGCGGGACCCGGTCCAGCGCGCCGCTGGTGTAGAGCGGCTGGAAGAGCGCGGCGGCGAACGCGACCACGAAGAGCCGCCGGGCGGCCTCGTCCCAGCCGTCGGCCGGACGGCGTGCGGTGTCGTCGAACGCCGCCTCCTCGCGCAGCTCACGCCGGCGCGCCCACCGCCTGCGCCACCCGCTCCGACTGCGCCACCCACTCCACCTGCTCCGACTGCTCTGCCTGCTCCGCCTGGTCTGCCCACTCCGGCCACTCCGGCCACTCCGGCCACTCCGGCCCGCACGCCGTACGCCGGAGCCCACCCGCGCGGCACCCCCGGCCGCCATCACCCCGCGCACGCCACGCAGCCGCGCCCACCACCCGCGCCGACGCGCACCGCGAACGCCGGACCGCGCCCGCGCGGTACCCCCGGCCGCCGTCACCCCGCGCACGCCACGCACCCGCACCCACCACCCACGCCGGTCCGCGCCCTCGGTCGCGGACCCCGTCCGCGCACAAGCCCCGACCGCCGTCACCCCGCGCACCCTCGCGGCCCCGCCGCGGTGCGCCGGCGGGCGCCCGCCGACCAGGGTGTCGCGCGGGCGGGGCACGGTCGCGACCTCCTCGTCCGACTGCCCGCGCCGCCGGACGACCGTCCGCAGCAGCGCGCCCGCCGCCTGCCCGGCCCCGGTCACCACGACCACCTGGAGCACGCCGTGCGTGGTGGGCAGCCCGCGCAGCGGGCCGAGCAGCGCGTACGCGAGTCCGGCGGCCGCGCCCAGCGGGGCCGGCTCGCGGCCGCCCGGCCGGCCGATCCGGACCGCCTCACCGACCGCGATCAGCGCGCCGAAGTCCAGCGCGACCTGCGGATCCGTCAGCCCCCGGGCCAGCAGTGCGGTGCCACCCGCCGCGAGCAGCAGGATCGCCGCGCCCCGGAGCACCGCCGCACCGTCCAGCCCGCCGCGCACCACCGCGACCACCCGCGCCGCACCGGCACCGCCCGCCACCAGGGGCTTCCCGCCGGCGCTTCTCGGCAGCGCGCGGTGCACCCCTACGCGGTTCACCGGCACACGCTTCACCGGCACCCGGGACACCAGCACCCGCGGCACCACCACGCGCCCGCCCGGCCGCGCCGTCACCGCGTGCCGCCCGCCGCGTACCGCTGCGCCGAGCCCGAAGCAGAGGCCGAGCCCGAAGCCGGGCCCGAACCGGGCGCCGCAGCAGCGCCCGGAGCCGAAGCCGGCGCTCCGAGCGGCTCCGGCACGCCGAGCGGGATGTCCGGCACCGCCGCCTCGTCCTGCGCGGCGGGCGGCAGCACCGGCTGCCAGCCGTGCCGGTCCACCGCCGCGACCAGCGCCTGCACCATCACCGGGTCGAACTGGCTGCCCGCGCAGCGCCGCAGCTCGGCCACCGCCTCCGGCACCGGTCGGCCGCGCCGGTAGGAGCGGGTCGAGGTCATCGAGTCGAAGGCGTCCGCCACCGCGATGATCCGGGCGAACTCGGGGATCCGATCGCCGGCCAGGCCGTGCGGATAGCCGCGCCCGTCCATCCGCTCGTGGTGGTGCAGGATCCCGGCGTGCGCCTCACCGAGGAAGTCGATGCCGCGCACCAGCTCGTGCCCGTACTGCGGGTGCACCTCGACCGCGCGGCGCTCGGCCTCGCTGAGGGGACCGTTTCTGCGCAGCAGTTCGGTCGCCACGCCGAGCTTGCCGACGTCGTGCAGCGTCCCGGCGAAGTGCAGCGTGCGCAGCCGGTCGCCGTCGATCCCGAGCTGACCGGCGATCAACACCGATGCCCGGCCGACCCGTTCGCTGTGCCCGCGGGTGTACGAGTCCTTGATCTCCACCGCCTGCACCAGCGCCTCCACGGTCGCCCGGTGCGCCGCGCGCTCCCGGTGGCCCTGGGCGAAGACCCAGGCCGAGATGGAGAGCGGCAGCAGCGCGAGCACCGCCGCGAACGCACCGTACGGGCCCTGCCAGAGCACCGCCATCATCAGGCCGCCGAGCGCGTGCACGAAGGCCGGCAGACCGAGCACGGTCACCGCGCCGCGGCGCAGCTGAGCCGGCGTGCAGCTCTCGGCCAGCAGCCGGATCCCGGCCACCAGCACGCCGTTGACCAGGCAGAACACCAGGACGGCCGCCAGCGGCGGGAGCAGCGCGGCCGGATAGCGGGCGCCGAGCAGCAGCCGCGGACCGTCCAGCAGGTGGAAGAGCACCGCGGCCAGTGCGGCCGCCAGCGCGAGCTGGGCGGCGTTCCACGCGCGGCGCAGCAGCCGCGGCGCGGCAGCCGCACCGGAGAGCGCGGCGGGGAGCGCGACCAGCGCGGCGGCGGCCGGCGGCAGCATCAGCACGCCGGCGAAGAGCACCGGCAGGAACGCGTTGGCCCGCGCCCGCCCGGGCACCGCTCCGGCCGCCGGTGCCGAGGCCGACCGCTCGCCCCGGCCGACCGCGCGCGCGAGCAGGCCACGCAGCCGGCGGACCATCCGCAGGCAGGGGGTGGGCAGCCCCTGCGCGACCGACTCCCAACAGGCGTGCAGGAACGCCAGCAGTCCGACCTTGGGCCAGTCGACCGGCCGGCCGAGCCAGCCGGGCAGACCGCAGGACGCGGCGCCGGGCAGCAGCGGCAGCAGGCTGCACAGGCCGGCCAGCAGAACCAGCAGGACGTAGCCGAACGCCGCCGCGGGCAGCCGCGCCGACTTCTGCTCGGGCGACTTGTGTTCTGCCGACTTGTGTTCTGCCGACTTCTGCATCGGCGACTTCTGCATCGGCGACTTCAGCTTTGGGAGCCCGCGGCCCCCGCGATCGACGGCGATCTCCGCCTCCCCACCTCAAGGGGCCTGTCCGGCAGCCGGGTTGGCCCTGCTCGCGGTCGCCCGACTCAGGGCCCAGATGCCCCGGGGCCCGCCAGAGGAGGATAGGGCTCCACTGGCAGCCGCAGGCCCGTCCTGGCCCGCTGCCCGCCCCAACACGGCTCACACTCACCCGATCGGGTGAGTGGAGCGGGCTGACGCACCCTCATGTCGCGGTATCCGCAAGGCCGGGAGGCTTCGGGGACGCACGAACGACAGGGCCCCGGAGCGGTTTTCCGCTCCGGGGCCCTGTCGGCACCACTTCTCTGTTCGCGCTACTCTGCGGGAGTCGCCGCCACCTGACCGGCGGCCAGCAGTCCGGAGTCGCCGTGGGCGGGAGTGGCGGCATCGGTCGCCACCTCCACCACCGGCTCGCCGGCGCGCTGCCCCGCCCGGATGCTGTCGATCCGGGCGAGAACCTTGCTCCGCAGGTCCGACGGGGTGTCGTCGCAACCGCAGGAGCGCTTGATCAGCGCCTTGATGGCCTGCTCAAGGCCGTACTTCTCCAAGCACGGCGAGCACTCGTCGAAGTGCTCACGCAGCTTGGCGCAGTCGCCTTCCGCCATCTCGTTGTCGAGGAACTCGTACAGGTGGTCAAGCACCTCGCCACAGTCGGTGGCGTGCGGACCTCCGCAACTCATGAGCCCGTGCCTTTCGCCTCGCGCCCAGCCCCGCTGCCGGCCGGGACCAGCCCACGCTCGCGGGCGTAATCCTCCAGCATGCCCCGCAGTTGGCGGCGGCCTCGGTGCAGCCGGGACATCACCGTACCGATGGGGGTCCCCATGATGTCGGCGATCTCCTTGTATGCAAAGCCCTCGACATCCGCGAGGTAGACCGCGATGCGGAACTCCTCGGGGATCGCCTGCAGGGCGTCCTTCACGTCACTGTCCGGCAGGTGATCGAGCGCCTGGGTCTCGGCCGAGCGCAGACCGGTCGACATGTGCGACTCAGCCCGGGCCAGCTGCCAGTCCTCGATCTCCTCGGCGGCGGTGCGCTGCGGCTCCCGCTGCTTCTTCCGGTACGAGTTGATGAAGGTGTTGGTCAGGATGCGGTACAGCCAGGCCTTGAGATTGGTCCCCTCCCGGAACTGATGGAAGGAGGCATAGGCCTTCGCGAAAGCCTCCTGCAGGAGGTCCTCCGCATCGGCCGGGTTGCGGGTCATCCGCAGCGCGGCCGAGTACATCGGGTCCAGATAACCCAGCGCATCACGCTCGAAGCGTGCGCGGCGGGCCTCCTCGGTCTCGTCGGAGGACACCCGGAAGGTGTCCTCGCCGATCGCCTCGGCCAGCTCCTCGCCGGTCAACGGCTCGGCCGAAGAATCGGCGGAGAGCGACTCGGGCGAAGGCTCGGCCCCGGCGCCCAGTCCCACGTTCGGCTCGTCCTCGGTCGCGACGACCGGACCCACCTCCTCGCTGTAACGGGCACGGCTCACCGTGAGCCGACCCGGAAGCGAGGATATCGGGCTCACGGGCTTCTCGCCCGCGACAAGCCAATCCGACCAAGGGAGGAACGCGCTCTGCGCGCTCTGCTCCTCAGGTCGCTCGGGGCACGCGATGGAACCCATGTGCGCTGCCTTTCCGGCCGGGTACTGCTGACGAGAGGGTTAACCCGGAGCACCGCGCGGGCATTCCCGGCGGAGCACGAATCTCGCTCGCCCGCCACCGCTGGGCCCCGGCAGACCCGTCCCTACAGCGTCAGCTCGGTCGGCCAGTCGCCGACCGCCGCGGTGATCAGCGCCAGCGCCTCGGCGCGGGTCAGCGGGGCCGACTTGGGCACCTCGAAGCCGTGGTTGGCGGCCGGCACCTCGACCAGCCGGGAGCCCGCGGGCAGCTGCGGGAACTCGGCCGGGCCGCCGAACGGATCCCGCGCCCCCTGCACCACCAGCGTCGGCAGCCCGGCACCGAGCAGCTCCTCGGCCCGCGAGCGCTCCGGCCGGCCCGGCGGGTGCAGCGGGAAGGCCAGCGCCAGCACCCCCACCGCGCCGCTGGCGGCGCCGGTCCGGCAGGCCACCCGGGCGCCGGCGCTGCGCCCGCCGACCAGCAGCGGGACTCCCTCGGCCGCGAGCCGCTCGGCGACCGGCAGCCAGCCCGCGTCGAGCGTCTTCGGCGCGGGTGCGACCTTCTTGCCGGCCACCCGCCAGGGCTGCTCGACCAGCGCCACCGCGATGCCGCGCGCGGGCAGCGCGGCGGCCAGCGCCGCCAGGTCCGCGGCCTCGATCCCGCCGCCCGCGCCGTGCCCGAGCCCGAGCACCGCGCGGGGCCGGCCGGTCGGCCGGTGCCAGCTGATTCGGGCCGGACCGGCCGGGGTCTCCACCAGCGTCTGCTCCACCAGCTGCTCGCTCCCGCGCTCAGCCGTCTGCTCGCTCCCGCCGTCTGCCGTCCGACCCGCTGTCCGATCCGCCATCAGAAGAGCGCTCCCTCCGACTCGGGGGTGGCCTGCGCGGTCAGCCCGGGGTTGTTGTTGCGGATGCTGCCGACCGCGGCGGAGACCGGACGCACGCTCAGCAGCCCGGGGGCCGGCGGCACCAGCAGCGTGCGCGCCTCTTCGGCGTCGTCCAGCGCGGGGTCCAGCCAGTCGTCCCAGCGGTCCGGCTGGAGGTAGAGCGGCATCCGCTCGTGGATCGGGGCGAGCAGCTCCTCGGCCTCGGTGGTCACGATCGTGCAGGTCACCAGCCAGGAGGCCGGGTGGTCGGCGGGCACCGAGCGGTCCCGCCAGAACTCGTACAGCCCGGCCAGCGCGAGCGGCGCGCCGTCCAGCCGGCTGACGAAGAACGGCTGCTTGCGCGGCTTGCCCCGGCCACTCCCGCTCTCGATGGTCTGCCACTCGTAGTAGCCGTCCACCGGGAGCAGGCAGCGGCGGGACGCGAAGGCCTGCCGGTAGGACGGCTTCTCGTGCACGGTGTCGGCCCGCGCGTTGATCATCTTGACGGCGCTCTCCGGCGACTTGGACCAGGCCGGGACCAGACCCCAGCGCAGCTGCCGCAGCTGCCGCACCGTCTCGCCGCCGCCCTTCGGCACCCGGTCCAGCACGGCCAGCACCGGATCGGTCGGTGCCACGTTCCAGCTCGGTGCGAGGCTCTCGGTCGGGTCCCACTGCTGCACGCCGAACAGCTCGACGATGTCCTCCGGCGTGGTGCTCGCCGCGAATCGACCACACATACCGTCAGCCTTTCACGTTCTCATTCCGCGTGCGGCGGCTTCTCACCCTCCGATCACCCTGCGCGCGCGAGGTTCTCATGCGGCCCGCGGAACCGGCGGCTACCGCGGGCCGGTCCCTCCATGGGAGGCTGCCCCCTTCCCCCCGACCCCCAGGCACCACACCACAGGGACGAACCATGAACCACAGCATCAGCGACGTCTGGCAGCGGGTCCTCGGCACCCAGCCCGACCCACCGCACTGGCTGGTGTTCGCCTGTGCCGGGGCCGCGCTGCTGCTGATACTCCCGCACCCCGTGTGGCGGGTCAGCCGGAACGTCGTGACCATCGCCCACGAGGGCGGGCACGGCCTGGTCGCGCTGCTCACCGGCCGCCGGCTGGCCGCGATCCGGCTGCACTCGGACACCTCGGGCCTGACCGTCTCGTACGGCAAGCCGACCGGCCCGGGCATGATCCTGACCGCCGCGGCCGGCTACACCGCTCCCTCGCTGCTCGGGCTCGGCGGCGCCGCCCTGCTCAACGGCGGGCACATCACCGCGCTGCTCTGGCTCTCGATCGCCCTGCTGGCCGCGCTGCTGGTCCGGATCCGCAACGCGTTCGGCCTGCTCACGGTGCTGGTCACCGGCGCCGCGTTCTTCGCCGTCTCCTGGTACGGCACCGCCCAGCTCCAGGCCGCCTTCGCCTACCTGGGCATCTGGTTCCTGCTGCTGGCGGGCGTGCGCCCGGTGGTCGAACTCCAGCACAAGCGCCGCCAGGGCGGGGCCCGCGACTCGGACGCCGACCAGCTGGCCCGGCTCACCGGCGTGAGCGCGCTGCTCTGGGTGGCGCTCTTCCTCACCATCGCGCTGGCCTGCCTGCTGGCCGGCGGCAGCTGGCTGGTCCCGGCGCTGAGCACCAGCTGAGCCGCAGCTCAGCACCGCCCGGCCATCGACCGACCCGTTGGTGCCGAGACCGCGACCGCGCCCCCGACACACCCGTCGTCCACTCCTCGAATGCCCCGAGGGCGGCAGGCGAACCGCCCCCTAAACTGGCGGCATGACCGAGACCCTGTGGCCCGCCCCCATCGCGACCGCCGCCGTCGACGCGACTGTCACCGTTCCTGGTTCCAAGTCCGTCACCAACCGGGCGCTGATCCTGGCCGCACTGGCTTCCGAGCCGGGCTGGGTACGGCGACCACTGCGCAGCCGCGACTCCCAGCTGATGGCGGACGGCCTGCGGGCGCTCGGTGTCGGCATCGAGGAGCAGGTGAACAACGACTGCGGCGGCATCGGCGGCGGTGAGGCCTGGCGGATCATCCCGACCGGGCACCTGGCCGGCCCCGCTCGGATCGACGTCGGCAACGCCGGCACGGTCATGCGCTTCCTGCCGCCGCTCGCGGTGCTGGCCGACGGGCCGGTGCACTTCGACGGCGACCCGCGCAGCTACGAGCGCCCGCAGCACGGCGTGATCGACTCGCTGCGCGCGCTCGGCGCCCGGATCGAGGACGGCGGCCGCGGCGGGTTCCCGCTCACCGTGCACGGCACCGGCGCGCTGGACGGCGGCACGGTCGAGCTGGACGCCTCGTCCTCCTCCCAGTTCGTCAGCGCGCTGCTGCTCTCCGGCGCCCGCTACAACCAGGGCCTGGAGGTCCGCCACATCGGCGACCCGGTCCCCTCGCTGCCGCACATCCGGATGACGGTGGACATGCTCCGCCAGGCCGGCGTGCAGGTGGACGCGCCGGAGGACGGCGGCGAGAAGGACGTCTGGCGGGTCACCCCCGGTGCCCTGCTCGGCCGCGACATGGCGGTCGAGCCGGACCTGTCCAACGCCGCGCCGTTCTTCGCCGCGGCACTGGTGACCGGCGGCCGGGTGACGGTCCGCGACTGGCCCGAGCACACCAACCAGGCCGGCGACCAGCTGCGCGAGATCTTCACCGCCATGGGCGGCAGCTGCCGGTTCGTGAACGAGTACGGCTCCGACGACGGCCTGTCGTTCCACGGCACCGGCCGGATCACCGGCATCGACGCCGACCTGCACGAGGTCGGTGAGCTGGCTCCGGTGATCGCCGCCGTCGCCGCGCTCGCCGACTCCGAGTCGCACCTGCGCGGCATCGCGCACCTGCGCCTGCACGAGACCGACCGGCTCGCCGCGCTCGCCCGCGAGATCAACGCGCTCGGCGGCGACGTCACCGAGACCGAGGACGGCCTGCGGATCCGCCCGCGCGCGCTGCACGGCGGCGTCTTCCACACCTACGAGGACCACCGGCTGGCCACCGCCGCCGCGGTGCTCGGCCTGGCCGTGCCGGGCGTCCTGGTGGAGAACATCGCGACCACCGCGAAGACCCTGCCGGACTTCCCGCAGATGTGGGCCGAACTACTGTCCACGACACCTACAAGCCCGGCAGCAGGCTGAGCGGAATACGAGCACCATGCGCCGCTACGGCAAGGACGCCGACGAGGACGACATCCGCAACCGCCCGGCCCGCAAGGGATCCCGGCCCAGGACGCGGATCCGGCCCAAGCACGAGGACGCCGACGAGGCGATGATCCTCACCGTGGACCGGGGCCGGCTGACCTGCCTGGTCGACGCCGGGACCAAGCAGGAGCGCGAGATCGTCGCGATGAAGTCCCGCGAGCTCGGCCGCAAGGGCGTGGTCGTCGGGGACATCGTCAGCGTCGTCGGCGACCTGTCCGGCGAGCCGGACACGCTGGCCCGGATCGTCCGGGTCGAGGAGCGCACCTCGGTGCTGCGCCGCACCGCGGACGACGACGACCCGTACGAGCGGATCGTGGTCGCCAACGCCGACCAGCTCGCGATCGTCACCGCGCTGGCCGACCCGGAGCCGCGGCCCCGGCTGATCGACCGCTGCCTGGTCGCGGCGTACGACGCGGGCATGGAGCCGCTGCTGGTGCTCACCAAGTCCGACCTCGCCCCGGCCGAGCCGGTGCTGGAGTCGTACGCACCGCTCGGCATCAAGTACGTGGTGACCCGGAGCGACGAGCTGGAGACGGCCGGCGCGGAGGCGGTCCGCGAGCACCTGCGCGGCCTCGCCACGGTCTTCATCGGCCACTCGGGAGTCGGCAAGACCACCCTGGTCAACGCACTGGTCCCGGAGCACCAGCGGACCACCGGCCGGGTCAACGCGGTCACCGGGCGCGGGCGGCACACCACCGTCTCGGCGCTCGCGCTGCGGCTGCCCCCGCCGCCCGGCGCGAAGCCCGGTTCGAAGAAGGCGCTCGACCCCGGCTGGGTGATCGACACGCCCGGCTTCCGCTCCTTCGGCCTCTCGCACATCGACCCGTCCCGGGTGATCCACGCGTTCCCCGACCTGGAACCGGGCACGGTGGACTGCCCGCGCGCGTGCAGCCACGACGAGCCCGACTGCGCGCTGGACGCCTGGGTCGCCGACGGCCACGCCGACCAGGCCCGGCTCTACTCGCTGCGCCGCCTGCTCTCGACGAAGGAGGCCCGCGAGGGCGACTGACGGCGACTGACGGCGCCCGGCCGGGGCGGCCGAGCAGGCCGGCTGAGGTGTCGATGCGCCGGTGATTGGTGATCATAGGGAGAGTCGGCCGATCACACCGAGGAGGCGAACCGATGGCATGGCTCATGGTGATCCTCGCCGGACTGCTGGAGACCGGCTTCGCGGTGAACCTCAAGCTGAGCCACGGCTTCACCAAGCTCGGTCCGACCATCGCCTTCGCACTCTTCGCCCTCAGCAGCTTCGGCCTGCTCACCCTCTCCCTCAAGCAGCTCCCGGTCGGCAGCGCCTACGCGGTCTGGACCGGCATCGGCGCCGCCGGCACCGCGATCTACGGGATGATCTGGCTGGACGAGTCCAGCTCGGTGCTCAAGCTGGTCTCCATCTCACTGGTCGTCGCCGGCGTCGTCGGCCTCCAACTGAGCGGCTCGGGGCACTGAGGCCCTGAGCCGCGCCGGGCGCTGAGACCGCGAGCGTCCGGCACGCGAGCCGAGCTGTCGGTCCTGCGGGCGGCTCGGTACTGTTCGAGCATGGCCGACTACCACGATGATCTCCGCCTTGCCCATGTTCTCGCCGACTCGGCCGACTCGGTCACGCTGGAGCGCTTCCGGGCACTGGACCTGAAGATCGAGACCAAGCCCGACCTGACGCCGGTGAGCGACGCCGACAAGGCCGCCGAGGAGCTGGTGCGCAGCGTGCTGCAGCGGGCCCGGCCGCGCGATGCGGTGATGGGCGAGGAGTTCGGTCTGGTCGGGTCCGGGCCGCGGCGCTGGGTGATCGACCCGATCGACGGGACGAAGAACTACATCCGCGGCGTGCCGGTCTGGGCCACGCTGATCGCGCTGCTGGAGGTCGGGCCGGACGGCGAGGAGCAGCCGGTGGTCGGCATCGTCTCGGCGCCGGCGCTGCAGCGGCGGTGGTGGGCGGCGAAGGGGCTCGGCGCGTTCGCCGGGCGCAGCCTGGCCAAGGCCTCCCGGATCCACGTCTCCGGCGTCTCCCGGATGGAGGACGCCTCGCTCTCGTACTCCTCGCTCAGCGGCTGGGAGGAGCGCGGCCGGCTCGACCCGTTCCTCGACCTGACCCGGGCCTGCTGGCGGACCAGGGCCTACGGCGACTTCTGGTCGTACATGATGCTCGCCGAGGGCTCGGTCGACATCGCCGCCGAGCCGGAGCTGAGCCTGTGGGACATGGCCGCGCCGTGCATCGTGGTGCAGGAGGCGGGCGGGCGCTTCACCGGCCTGGACGGCATCGACGGCCCCGGCGGCGCGGACGCCGTCGCGTCGAACGGCATCCTGCACGACGAGACCCTGCGCCGGCTGAGCGTGTAGCCGTAGCCGTAGCCGCGGTACGCATGGCGGCACGCATGGAAGCGGGCCCGACGATCAGTCAGCTGATCGTCGGGCCCGCAGTATTCGGGGGTGCGGACTACTGCTGCTTGCGCAGCTCGCGCACCGCCGCCTCCAGGCGCTGACCGTAGTCGGCGTCGGCCTGGCGGAAGTTGCCGATCGCGCGCTCGACGATGTCGTCGCGGTCGGCGGAGACCTTGGCGATGAAGCCGGCCAGGTTGGCGACCAGGCGCTGCTTCTCGTCCTCGGAGAAGAGCCGGTACAGGTTGCCCGCCTGCACGAAGTCGCTGTCCTCGCTGTGCGAGGGCGCCTCGTGGTTGCCGGTCAGGCCGCTGACGGCGGTCGCCGACCAGAGCGGACGGCCGGTCTCGACCGGGCCGCCGAAGGTGTTCGGCTCATAGTTCTTCTGGCGGCCGTGGCGGCCGTCGTAGAGGTAGCCGTCACGGCTGTTGTTGCGCGCCTCGGTGGCGTGCGGGCGGTTCACCGGCAGGTGGTCGGCGTTGATGCCGACCCGGTAGCGGTGCGCGTCCGCGTACGCGAACAGCCGGCCCTGCAGCATCTTGTCCGGGGACGGGCCGATGCCGGGCACGAAGTGCGACGGCGAGAAGATCGACTGCTCGACCTCGGCGAAGACGTTGTCGGGGTTGCGGTTCAGCTCCAGCTTGCCGATCTCGATCGGCGGGTAGTCCTCGTGCGGCCAGACCTTGGTCAGGTCGAACGGGTTGAAGCGGTAGTTCGCGGCGTCGGCGGCCGGCATGATCTGCACCTGCACGGTCCAGGTCGGGAACTCGCCGCGCTCGATCGACTCGCGCAGGTCGCGCTGGTGGCTGTCCGGGTCCTCGCCGGCGAGCTTCGCGGCGTCCTCGGCCGTCAGGTTCTTGATCCCCTGGTCGGTCTTGAAGTGGTACTTCACCCAGAAGTACTCGCCGGCCTCGTTCTGCCACTGGTAGGTGTGCGAGCCGTAGCCGTTCAGGTGGCGGTAGCTGGCCGGGATGCCGCGGTCGCCGAAGAGCCAGGTGACCTGGTGGGTCGACTCGGGCGACAGGCCCCAGAAGTCCCAGACGTTGTCCGCCTCCTGCGAGCCCGTGTACGGGTCACGCTTCTGGGTGTGGATGAAGTCGGGGAACTTGATGGCGTCCTTGATGAAGAACACCGGGGTGTTGTTGCCGACGAGGTCGTAGTTGCCGTCCTCGGTGTAGAACTTCAGCGCGAAACCGCGCGGGTCGCGCACCGCGTCGGCCGAGCCGAGGTTGCCCGCCACCGTGGAGAAGCGCAGGAAGGTCTCGGTCTGCTTGCCGACCTCCCCGAGGAACTTCGCCCGGGTGTACGGCGTCACGTCCGCCGTCACCGTGAAGGTGCCGTAGGCCGCCGCACCGCGGGCGTGCACCACGCGCTCCGGGATCCGCTCGCGGTTGAAGTGCGCGAGCTTCTCGAACAGCTGCTGGTCCTGAATCAGAGCCGGGCCGCCGATGCCGGCGGTCTCGGTGTTCTGGTTGTCGGCCACGGGCGCGCCGGCCTCAGTGGTCAGGGTTGGCCGCAGCTCGTCCTGGGCAGTCATGGGAGCACCTCCGCGTTATCCGGTCGTGTGACACGATCCTAACTTGGACTCTGTCTAAGTCAACACTAGACCTAAGTTCGGAACTTGATATCGTTTGTTCCATGAGCGATCTCTTGGCACGTCTACGCGAGCAGGGCTGGCGACTCACCGCACAGCGGCGCGTCGTGGCCGAGGTCCTCGACGGGGAGCACGTCCACCTGACCGCCGACGAGGTGCACGCCCGCGCGGTGGCCCGGCTGCCCGAGATCAGCCGCGCGACGGTCTACAACACGCTCGGCGAACTCGTCACGCTCGGCGAGGTGTTGGAGGTCAGCACCGACGGCCGCGCGAAGCGGTACGACCCCAACGCGCACACCTCGCACCAGCACCTGGTCTGCTCGGCCTGCGGCACGATCCGTGACGTGCACCCGAGCGGCGACCCGCTGGCCGCGCTGCCGGACGCCGAGCGCTTCGGCTTCCTGCTGGCCGGCGCCGAGATCACCTACCGCGGGCTCTGCCCGGACTGCCGCACCGTGCTGGAAGACGGCGCGCAGCAGCGCGCGACGCGCTGACGCACGCCGAACGCGCCGGCTCGGGCGCCCGGCTCACGCGCTCAATTCACGCACTCAATTCGGGGTGCAGCGCGTCCAGCAGTCGCGCCGCGCGCTCGGCGACCTCGGCGGGGCCGTAGTCGGCCGCCCGCCGGCACCAGTTCTCGGCCTGCACCGGCTCACCGCGCCGCAGCGCGAGCAGCGCGAGGCGCAGCGCCGCCCGGCCGTGCCCGGCGTCGGCGGCCCGGGTGTACCAGAGCATCGCCTCCGCCTCGTGCTCCTGACGGGCGAGCAGCAGGCCGAGGTTGAACGCCGCACTGCGGCTGCCGCTCTCGGCGGCCCGGCGGTACCAGCTCTCGGCGATCTCCAGCGCGCCGCGCTCGGCGGCCCGCACCCCCATCCTGACCTGGGCCCGGGCGTGCCCGGCGTCGGCCGCGACCGCGTACCAGTGCTCGGACTCGGCCGGCACGTCCCCGCGCCGGTCCAGCAGCGAGCCGAGCCGGAACGCGCCCTCGGCCGAACCGCCGGCCGCCGCCTGGCGGTAGCGGTCCAGCGCGGCCGGCAGGTCGCCGCGCTGCTCCTTGGCGACGGCCAGCTGCAGCGCCGCCTCGCCGTGGCCCTCGGCGGCGGCCCGGGCGTACCACTCCTGGGCCTGCTGGTGCTCGCCGCGCCCGGCGTGCAGGATGCCGAGGTTGAACGCGCCGTCCACGCTGCCGGCCTCGGCCGCCTTGGAGAACCAGGGCTCGGCGCCGGACTCGTCGCCGCGCTGCAGCAGCACCACGGCCAGCGCGTTGCAGGCCTCGCGGTGTCCGGCGTACGCGGCCCGGCGGTACCACTGCTCGGCCTGCGCCTCGCGGCCGGCGTTCGCACAGAGCAGGCCGAGGTTGAACGCGCCGTTGTGGTCGCCGGCGTCCAGCGCGGCGCGGTACCAGCGCTCGGCCGCGGTGTCCTCGCCGCGGGCCGCGTGCAGCGCGCCGAGCGCGTTGGCGGCGTTGCCGTCACCGGCCTCGGCGGCCTCCTGCCACCACTCGGCGGCGGACGGCAGGTCGCCGGAGTCGCGCAGCAGGAAGCCCAGCGCGCAGGCCGCCCGGGCCTCGCCGTTCTGCGCGGACTGCCGGTACCAGCGGGCCGCCTCGTCGCGCGCGCCGCGCTCCTCCACCAGCACGCCCAGGCGCAGCGCGGCGCGGGCGTGGCTGCGCACGGCCGCGGTGCGGTACCAGGTCTCGGCGCTCTCCTTGTCGCCGGCCGCCTCGCGCATCCGGGCCAGCCGGTAGGCCGCCTCGCGGTGGCCCGCGTCGGCGGCGGCCTTGAACCAGCGCTCGGCGCGCACGTCGCGCCGGTGCTCCATCAGATCGCCCAGCGCGTAGGCACCGAGTGCGTGCCCCTGCTCGGCGGCGAAGTGCAGCCAGTACTCGGCGGCCTCCTCGTCGCCGTGGTCGCGCAGGTGCAGGCCGAGCGCGTGCGCGGCCGGGGCGCTGCCGGCCACCGCGGCCTGGCGCCACCACTGGCCGGCCTCGGACCGGTGGCCGCGCTGGTGCAGCAGCACGCCGAGGTTGTTCGCGGCGGCCCGGATCCCGGCCGCCGCGGCCCTGCGCAGATACGGTTCGGCATCGTCGAGGTCGCCGCGCCGCAGCAGCAGCGCGCCGAGCAGACTGGCCGCGTTCGGGTCGCCGGAGTCGGCGGCGGCGCGGTGCCTGGTCTCCAGCTCGGCGGACTCGCGGGCGGCCAGCTCGGTCTCGAAGCTGCCGGTGGCGAACGCGGTGGCCTCCGCGGCCTCGACCGCCTCGGCACCGCTCTCGGGCATCACGGCCGGCGTGCTTGTCCCGACTGTCGAGGCCGTCGCGACCGGGGCCGGGTACGGGCCGCCGACCTGCGGGACCGGCACGTGCACCAGGCTCTCCGGGCCGTAGGAAGCCCCCTTCGCCCGGCCGGCCAGGCCGCGCTGTGCGGGCACGGGGGCGGTCAGCGCGTCGCTCTCACCGGAGCCGGAGCCGGGCTCGTTCCTGCCGATCAGCTTCATGCCGACTCCCGCTCCCCCCGAGTGCCGCGGCATCCGCTGGGGACACTTCTGTGCTCACGACCCGTCAGCAGTCGCGCACCGTCCCCCACATGGTCCATCGTCGCATCACCCGAATACCCGCGTACACCTGCCCGCCGCGATTTCGCCGAGCCGGGCCGAAGCCGGCGAGATTGCTTCAGCGCTTTGTCGATTTCCCGACACTTGCGCCTCACAAACCCCCATAGGCCATGGGATGTACCGAGCGTCCGCCAATAGTACCGGAGGCGGTACCACCGCTTATGGTGGCACCGCCTCCGTCGTCACCGCTTCGGCTCACGGAGTATCAGTTGACGCTGAAATCATCCGCGTAGTACGTACCCTGCCCGTACCAGCCGTGTACCCAGACGGTTACAGAGGTGACCGAGGCACCGGTGGTGAACTTGGTCGAGAGCTGGCTCCAACTCGGGCCGCTGGTCCAGGTCGAGGTGTCCGCGCCGGAGCCGGTCACCCCGATGTAGGTGTAGTTGCCCTGCACCCAGCCGGAGAGCGTGTACGTGGTGTTCGGCTTCACCGTGACGGTCTGCGAACACTGCGCGTCGTCGCTACTGCTCGCAGCGCCCGCCAGGGCGTACGAGCCGGAGTGCACGGGGCTCTTCACCACCGAACCGAGGTTTCCGGTGCAGGTCCACGGGGAGAGCGCGCCCGACTCGAAGCCGCCGTTGGCCACGATCGTGCCGCCGGGACCGGTCGGGGTGGAGGTCGGGGAGGAGGTCGGCGACGAGGTGGGGCTGGACGTGGGGGACGAGGTCGGGCTGGAGGTGGGGCTGCTCGTCGGCGACGAGGTGGGCGAGGAGGTCGGGCTGGCGCTGGGGCTGCCCGTCGGCGGGGGCGCCGGGCAGTTGGACGCGGACCCGTTGGTGTCCGTCACCATCGCGTTGAAGAGCGTGGCCGCCGGATCGAGGTCGTACAGCGAGAAGGCGAACGAGCCGCCCAGGCCGTTGCAGTGCAGGTAGTCCGCCTTGGCCTGGATCGACTGCGCGTCCTCGCCGGTCCAGAAGTTCGTGCCGTCGTAGAAGTACGCGGCCTGCGCGACCGGGTCCCAGAAGGTGTCCGACGCGTTGTCCACGACGCCGCCGAGCTCCTTGTACATCCGGGTGCCCGCCACGTTGCCCGAGTCCGCGGCTCCGGGCGCGGGCCCGGTCGCGGTCTGGAACAGGCCGTGCTGGGAGCCGGCCGGCACGCCGGTCCAGCCGCGGTAGTAGAACGGCACGCCCATGTTGAGCTTGTTCGCCGGGAAGCCGCCCGGGATCCCGTACTGCGGATCGCCGACCGTGTACGCCTTGACCGCCTCGTCGATCGAGTACTTGCTGGTGCCCGGCGGGATCGCGGTGGACGGGTCGGCGGGGTTGTCGTACAGCGGCGCCTGGTGGTTGGTCGGCCCGGTGGGCTCCCAGCCGCCGTGCATGTCGTACGTCATCGCGTCGCCGAAGGTCAGGTACTGGCCGATCCGGTCGGTCTGGATGTTGGCCATCTTGTCCTGGCCGGCCGGGAGCGCGGCCGAGAGCGCATAGCTCTTGCCGTCGGCCGCACCCTGGGTGTTCAACTCCGAGCGGAACTCGGCCAGCAGTGCGGTGTAGTCCTGCTTGTCGGCCGTCGAGGAGTGGTTGCCGACGTGCCCGCCGCCGCCCGGGTACTCCCAGTCGATGTCGAAGCCGTCGAAGATGCCGGCCCCGGTGCCGTTGCCGCCGTAGCCGTTCTGCGAGGGGAGGTTGCCCTTGATGAACATGTTGATGCAGGAGCTGACCAGCGCCTTGCGCGAGGCGTCGGTGGCCGCCGCGTCGGAGAAGTACTTGGAGTACGTCCAACCGCCGATGCTCAGCAGCACCTTGAGGTTCGGGTACTTCGCCTTCAGCTCCTTGAGCTGGTTGAAGTTGCCGACGATCGGCTGGTTCCAGGTGTCGGCGGTGCCGTTCACACTGGTGTCCGAGCCGAAGGTCTTGCCGTAGTCGGCGTACGAGTCACCGGCGCCGTCACCCGCGTTCGGGTTGTTCTCGTCCTGCGAGGCGGCCGAGTTGGCCTCGAAACAGGTGTGGTTCACCGGGTCGATGTTCTCGAAGTCGTAGATCAGGTAGTTCAGTTTGCCGGCTTCACCGGTGGTGTCCACGTTCTTCAGGTAGAACGCGTTCTGGTAGACCGACCACTGGTCGTAGTAGGCCACCTTGATGCCGCCCGAGGTGGCCGGCGCGCCTGTGGTGTTGGTCGCGGCGGCCTGTGGGGTGGCCGTGCTCCCGGTGGCCTGGGTGGCCTGGGCGTGGGCGATGCCGAGCACCGACAGGGCGCCGCCGAGCAGCAGCGCGGCTGCCGAGGTCACCGCCCATGCCGGTCGTCTGTTTCCGTGCATGCGGTCTTCTCCTGTGCTGTGGGGGTTGGAGAACCGTGCTGGGCCCGCTGTGGGGGCGGGCCGACTTCCGACGGTCGGTCAGCTCATGCCGTGGAGGTGGCCGCCGACCGTGGTCGCGATGGAATTGCCGTTGCTGGCATCCCAGTTGGTGGACCAGGTCATCGCTCCGCCGATGCCCGGCCAGGTGTGTGAGGGCTTGAAGGAGCCGCACTTCGTCCCGCTCGCGAGGCAGTCCAGCGCGTTGTCCACGGTGGACGGCGAGACGTAGCCGCTCCCGGCCGCGCTGGTCGAGGCCGGCACACCGAGGCCGACCTGGCTGGGCGCCAGCCCGCCCTGGAGCTGGATGCAGGCGAGCGCGGTCAGGAAGTCCTCGCTGCCCTCGGAGTAGACGTTGCCGTCGCAGCCGTTCATCGAACCGCTGTTGTAGTACTGCGTGTTGACGACGGTGAGGATGTCCTTGGTGGCCAGCGCCAACTGGAAGTACTGCGTGCCGGTGGACTGCATGTCGATGGTCTGCGGCGCCATGGTGAGCACGAAGCCGCTGCCCGTCTTCGCAGCGAGCGAGTGCAGCGCCTGGCTCATGTACGTCGAGGTGACGCCGTTCTCCAGGTCGATGTCGACACCGTCGAAGCCGTACTGCTGGATCAACGCGTAGGCGCTGTTCGCGAAGTTCGTCGCCGAGGTGGAGTCGCCGACCGAGATGGTGCCGTTCTGGCCGCCGACCGAGAGGATCACCTTCTTGCCGGCCGCGTGCTTGGCGGCGATGTCGGCCTTGAACTGCGCGTCGGTGTAGCCACCGAGCTTGCCCGCCAGCGTGCTGTCCAGCGAGAAGGTGATGCCGCCGGGGCTGGCCGGGTCGGCGGTGGCGAACGCGACCGCGATGATGTCGTAGGCCGGGTTGACGTCGCTGATCCGCTGGTCGGTGGCGCCGTTGTCGAAGTCCTGCCAGTAGCCCGTCAGCAGGTGCTTGTTGCCGCCAGGTCCCGTGGGGGTGGAGGTGGCGGTGGGAGTACCGCTGGACGTCGGCGTACCGGTGGAGGTCGGACCGCCCGTGGCCGTCGGGCCGCCGCTCGACGTCGGCGTGGACGAGGTGGGCGGCTGCGTCGTGGGGGGCGGGGGCGGGGTGCCGGGGCCGCTGAGCACCAGGTCGTCGGCGCCGTACGCGCCGGTGCCGTACCAGCCGTGCAGGTAGATCGTCACGCTGGTGGTGGCGGAGCCGGTGCTGAAACCGGTGGTCAGCTGGTTCCACGCGGCGTTGGTGCTCCAGGTGGAGGTGTCGGTGCCACCGGTCCCACTGTCGCCCAGGTAGACGTAGCTGCCCTGCACCCAGCCACTCAGCGTGTAGCTGGAGTTCGGCCGCACGGCGACCTGCTGGGAGCACTGCGCGTCGTCGCTGCCGGCCGGCGTGGCCTGCAGTGCGTACGAGCCGCTGTGGACCGGGCTGGTGACCACGGCCCCGGAGCCGGCCGAACAGCTCCAGCCGGTCAGGTTCCCGGACTCGAAGCCCGGGTTCTGCAGCAGGTTGACCACGGCGGCACTAGCGCTGCCGCCGCCGGCGAGCAGCACCGCACCGCTCGCCGCGAGCGCGAACGCCGCCGTACCGGCCAGCGCGGCACGGTAGCCGCGACTCGGCGCGCCGGGTCTTCTCATCGTTGCTCTGGTCGCTCTGGTCGCACGGTGGATGGGCACAGTGCAGCTCCTCGGTTCGGCGGGCCGGCGCGGGTGGGGCCGGGCCGGGCCACGCGGACGGAATCCAGGCAGCAGGGAGCGGGCCTCCTGCGGTACGGCCCGCCCCCGGGAAACTCCGGCACAGCCCGCCCCAGAGGGACCCGGATCACAGAGTGGACTAGACCAAATACCCGGTCAAGGGGAGCCGGTGGGCCTGGCCCGACCGAGCCGCCGTCAAGGCCGCGCGGACCTCGGCGGCTGCCGGCCGGAGCGGTGTCACCGCAGCTCAGACGGGTCGAGCGGGCGGGCGTTGGGGTTCGGCCGACATTCGGATTCCATCCGCCGTCCATCCGTCGCCCGGCTGCGCACCACCTTCCGGCTGCGCACCTCCATCTGGCAGCGCACCGCCTCCTGGCTTCGCACTGCCGCGCGCGAAGAGCTCGGTCAGCGGGTGCAGCAGGTGCCGGCCGCCGGGTGCCGTCTGGAGCAGGCCGTACTCGGCGAGCAGCTCGAGCAACTCCTCCACCGGGGGCCCGGCCACCCCGGCCGCGTCGGCGGACCGGCCGGACGCGAGCTCGCGCAGCAGCGCCATCGCGGCCGCCCCCTGCGGTCGCTCGCGCAGTCGCCGCTCGGCCTCGGCGAGCGCCTCCAGCACGCCCCGGCCACCCGGGCTGAGTTCGCCGAGTCTGCGGCTCTCATCGGCCAACCTCTCGACCAGCGCCGCGACTGCGCGCCCGGCGGCGATCCGCGCGGCGGCCGACCGGAGCGCGAGTGGCAGCCCGGCGCAGGCTGCCAGCACGGTCCGCAGCTGCTCCCCCGGCCCGGCTCCACCACCCGCCCCACCGCCCATCCCACCGCGCGCGCCGCCGGCCTCCGACACCTCGGCGGCGCCGACCCCGGCCGCCGCCAGCAGCCGGCGGAGCAGCCGCCCCGCCTCCACCGGGCCGAGCCGGTCGAGCGGGACGCGCCGCGCACCGGGCAGCCCGGCCAGCCGGCCGCGTGCGGTGACCAGCACCGCGCAGCTCGGCGACCCCGGCAGCAGCGGCGCCAGCTGTGCCTCGTCCCGGGCGTCGTCGAGCACCAGCAGCAGCCGGCGGCCCGAACTGACGGACCGGAAGAGCGCGGTCAGCCGCTCGGGATCATGCGCGGACACCTCGTCAACGTCACGACCCAGATCGGCCAGAAACCGTCGGATCAGCTCATCGGGCGGCCGCGGCCGGCCGGCGCCGTCGTGCAGCACGGCGTGCAGCTGGCCGTCCGGGAACCGCTCGCGCCAGCGGTGCGCGGCATGCACGGCCAGCGCGGTCTTGCCGATCCCGGGTGGCCCGCTGACCACCGCCACCGGTACGGCGCCGGTCACGGCACCGCCGCCGAGCAGCCGCCCCAGGGTCCGCAGCTCGCCCGCCCGGCCGGTGAAGTCGGCTAGATCGGAGGGGAGTTGAGCCGGGCGCAGCGGCTGGAACCGGACCGGATCCGGCGCCGACACCGCGACGGGCTCCAACTCCGGGTCGGTGCACAGGATCCGGCGATGCAGCTCGGCCAACTCCCGCCCCGGCTCGAGGCCCAGGTCGTCGATCAGCAGCTGCCTGGTCTCCGTGAACACCGCCAGCGCCTCGCTCTGCCGCCCGGCCCGGTACAGCGCCAGCATCAGCAGCGCGCGCAGCCGCTCCCGGTGCGGATGCGCCGACGCCAACAGCCCCAGCTCGGCGACCACTTCGTGGTGCCGCCCGAGCTGCAGCGCCAGCTCGTGCCGCTCCTCCTGCACGGCGAGCCGTAGTTCGGCCAGCCGGCCGCGGTGCAGCGCGGCGAACGGTCCGGGCAGCCCGTCCAGCGCGCCGCCGCGCCACAGGGCCAGCGCGCCGTCCAGGGCGGCCAGCGCCGCGGCCGGCTCCCCGGCGGCCCGCCGGTCCCGGGCCCGCTGCCGGGCCGCCTCGAAGTCGTGCAGATCGAGGCCGCCGGGAACCACCGACAGCCGGTAGGCGGCCCCGCGCGAGGAGAGCACTCCGTCGAGCGCGCGGCGCGGCCGGTCCGGCTCCAGCACCTGCCGCAGCCGGGAGACGTACGTCGCGACCAGGCCGGGCGACTTCGCGGTGGCCCGGCTCCCCCAGACCGCCTGCACCACCTGCTCGCGCGAGACCGGCTCGTTCGCGCCCAGCAGCAGCACCGCGAGCACCGCCCGCTGCATCGCCGGCCCGGCGTCGCACTCCAGGCCGGCCCGCCGGACCACCAGCGGCCCGAGCAGCTGATAACGGAGCTCGCCGTACCGCCGCTCGGCGCCCGCCTCCCCCGAGTCCATCGACCCGCTCCTCTCCGCCCCGGAGCGCTACGGCGCGCCGAACCGCCGAGCCACCGAGTGGCCCCACGGTGGACTAGACCATCAGCCGCGTCAACAGCCTGGGGAGAAAAACTTGTCAGGACGGCGACAAGCAGGGCGACCTCGGCCCGCGACCACCGGCGGGGCGCTGCGGAGGAACCACCCGGCAGCGCCCGGAGAATTCCGGAGAACCCGGCGGGAGCGCTGCGAAACGATCTGGGAAACGGCCCGGAAAACGTCGAAGGCCCGGAGACGAATCTCCGGGCCTTCGACGAGAGTAGCGGGGACAGGATTTGAACCTGCGACCTCTGGGTTATGAGCCCAGCGAGCTACCGAGCTGCTCCACCCCGCGTCGTTGTGTTCAAACCATAGCACGATCACGGGGACCCCCGCGCAGACCGCCGGTCGGACGGCCGGCGCGGGGGCCGCGGCTCGCGGCCGCGCTACGGCGTCGGCGTGGCGCCGGCCGCCCCGCCGGCAGCCGGGCTGGCCGCCTGGCTCGGCGGCGTACTGGGCGCCGTACTGGGCGCCGCCGTGGGCGCTGCGGTGGGCGTGCTGCCGGCTGCCGGGTGCTCGATCGCGTTCACCTCGTTGAGCGCGTTCTGCAGTGCCTGCTGAGCCTGCCCGTAGGCCGTCCAGTTTCCGGACTTGAACGCATTCTGGCTGTCCGAGAACGCCTTCTGTGCATCATCCAACGCCTTCTGCAGCGCCGGCGGAATGCCGGCCGAGCTGCCACCGCTCGGCGGCGTGCTGCTCCCGGTCCCTGCTCCGGTTCCGGTTCCGGTTCCGCTGCCGCTGGGCGCCGTCCCGGTCGCGCCGGGCGCCGCGCCGAGCACCTTGGTCAGCGCATCGCTCAGGTTGTTCTCGAAGGCCACGTTGTCGTTGCCGTACACCGCGAGCACCTTCTGCAGCACGGGGTAGTTCGAGCCGCTGCCCTTGACGTACACCGGCTCGACGTTGAGGAACCCGCCGCCCACCGGCAGCGTCAGCAGGTTGCCGTAGTCCAGGTTCGCGTCACTGCCGTTCTTCAGCAGCGTGATCTGGGTGGCGACCGTCGAGTTGGAGTTGAACTTCGCCTGCACCTGGTTGGGCCCCGGCGTGTTGCTGTCGCTGGGCACCGTCAGGATCCGGATCCGGCCGTAGTCGGGCCCGGGATCCGAGTCCACCGCCATGAAGGCCGCCAGGTTCGGCCGGCCGCTGGGCACGAAGGTGCTGGTCAGCGAGAAGGTCGCGGCGGGCATGTCGGGCATCCGCAGCGTCAGGTAGTACGGCGGCTGGGCCTGGTTGCTGCCGTTGGTCGGGTCGGCCGGCACCTGCCAGATGTCCGTCCCGTTGAAGAAGGCGTTCGGGTCGGTCATGTGGTACATGCCCAGCAGGTCGCGCTGCACCTTGAACAGGTCCTGCGGGTAGCGCAGGTGCGGCAGCAGCGTGGCCGGGATCGCGCTCTTCGGCTCGACCGTGCCCGGGAACGCCTTCATCCAGGTCTTCAGCACCGGGTCGCTGTCGTCCCACTGGTAGAGCGTCACCTTGCCGGTGAACGCGTCGACGGTGGCCTTGACCGAGTTGCGGATGTAGTTGACCTGGTCGGCGTTGCCGACCTCCTGGCCGCGCTCGCTGCTGAGCGAGTCCTTGGTGGCGTCGCCGAGCGTCGTCTTCGACGAGAAGGGGTAGCCGTCGGAGGTCGTGTAGCCGTCCAGCACCCAGGTCAACTGGCCGTTCTGCACGACCGGATAGGCGTCCCCGTCGATCGACAGCCACGGCGCGACCTTGGCCACCCGCTCCTGCGGCGTACGGTCGTAGAGCACCTTGGCGCCGCTGGTGATCGCGCCCGAGTAGAGCATCTGCGGCTCGCTGAACTTCACCGCGTAGGCGGCCCGGGTGAAGGGGTTGTCCAGCGAGACCCCGCTGTCACCGGTGTACTGGTACGTCTGCTCGCCGCCGGCGGCGGTGTTGTCGATCTCGCGGTTGGAGCCGCCGACGATCGAGTACGTCGTGGTGCTCTCGCCGTAGTAGACCCGCTGCTCGTAGTCGCCCAGGCTGCCGGTCGTGGGCAGGCCGGACTCGGTGAAGACCGGCTGGCCGTTCGCGTTGACCTGGTTGCCCTTGGCGGCGACCACGCCGTAGCCGTGGGTGTACTTGAAGTGGTCGTTGATCCAGCTGTGCTGCTGGACGCCCTGCGGGTTGAGCTCACGGACGCCGATCACGGTGTCCTGGACGCCCGCCGGGGTGTTGACGCCTGCCGGCGTGTTGTAGCGGTCCACGTCCAGCGTGGCCGGGAAGCCGTAGTACGAGCGCTGCTGCTCGATCTGCTGGAAGGTCGGCGAGACGATGTTGGGGTCGAGCAGCCGGATGTCGGAGATCGTCTGGCTGTCCGACTGGAGGGTGGTGGGGTCAGCCGTCCCGTTCGGGCTGTACTGCTTGGTCTGGCTGTCCGCGATGCCGTACGCCTGCCTGGTCGCGTCGATGTTCTGCTTGAGGTAGGGCGTCTCCTTGGCCTGCTCGTTCGGCTTGACCTGGAACTGCTGCACCAGCACCGGGTAGAGCCCGCCGATCAGCACCGCCGAGAGCGCCATCAGGCCGAAGCCGATCAGCGCGGGCGCCCAGGTCCGCCGCAGCGGGGTCAGGAAGAAGAGCACCGCGCAGATCAGCGCGACGCAGAACAGGATCGTCTTGGCCGGCAGGAACGCGTTCGCGTCCACGTAGCGCAGGCCGGTGTAGCCCTGAACTCCCTTGTAGGAGCCGGTCTTCACCACCAGTGCGTACCGGTCCAGCCAGTACGCGACCGCCTTCAGCAGCACGAACACGCCCAGCAGCACCGCGAGATGGCCCTGCGCCCCGGCACTGGCCCGGCGCCCCGGCCCCTGCAGCCGGACCCCGCCGTACAGGTAGTGCACCATCAGCGCGGCGACCAGCGAGACCACCACCACGCTGAACGCGAAGCCCAACAGGAACTCGTACCAGGGGAGTTTGAAGGCGTAGAAGGAGACGTCCAGGTGGAACTGGCTGTCCTTCACCCCGAACGGGGTCTCGTTGGTCCACAGCAGCCAGAGCCGCCACTGCCCCGAGGCCGCGACGCCCGCGATCAGACCGACCAG
Source organism: Kitasatospora sp. NEAU-69 (assembly GCF_057158765.1). Classification (NCBI taxonomy): domain Bacteria; kingdom Bacillati; phylum Actinomycetota; class Actinomycetes; order Kitasatosporales; family Streptomycetaceae; genus Kitasatospora; species Kitasatospora sp. NEAU-69. The sequence goes on along the minus strand of NZ_JBWXUE010000004.1, from coordinate 79,287 downwards.
CAGCGAGGCGGCGAGCAGCAGCCACTTGCGGAACGGCGCGATGCCCATCCGGTACCGGTCCAGGCTCTGCTGCTCCACCGACATCGCGGAGAGCGGCGGCCGCAGCCGGTACGCCAGCCAGATGTTCGCGCCGGTGACCAGCGCCATCAGCAGCCCGAAGACCCCGAACAGCGCGGCCTTCGTCCACAGCTCGGTGCGGAAGACCGAGGCGTAGTGGACCGACTTGAACCAGAGCCAGTCCGTCCAGAAACCGGCGAACAGCACGAAGGCCAGGAAGAGCAGGACCAGCACGCCGACGGAGAGCAGCAGGACCTTGGTGCGGCGGGAGGGGGGACCGACTCTTGGGCGGAACCCGGGCCCTCCTCGTTCGGGCATCTGGAATACCAAGGCGGCACCTCTGCTGTTGTAGTCGGTATCGATCGAAGCCGTATCGATCAACTGGTCTGCGCGACTGGTCTGGGCAACTGCGGGGGGCTCTACCCCGAGAGCAACTAAATCAGCCTTTCCCCGAGTTCCCGGGCGCAGGGCACGTTCCGAGCGGGTCAGGCCCGGGGCAGTGCGGCGACATGTGAGGATTGAGGCATGTCCGATGCCCGCAACACCCCCGCCGAAGCCGGCCTGCCGCCGGCCGCGACCCCGCTGACCCGCGCCGCCCTGGAGATCGACGAGTACGTCGCGGGGCTCGGCTGGGACCTGCCCGCCCGCCTGTTCGCCCTGGTCGACAGCGCCAAGCTGCGCCGCAGCGACCCGAAGGTGGCCAAGCAGCTCGGCCTCGACGCCGAACAGGACGGCTCGCTCACCCCGGTCGAGCAGGACGAGCTGCCCGCCGGGATGGCGCTGGACGAGTTCCTCGGCACCATCGCCTGGCCCGACATGGTGTCCGGCTGCGCGCTGGTGGTCGAGCGGCTGATGCTGCCGCCGGGCGCCGAGAAGACCCGCCCGGCGAACGCGACCGAGGCGCAGATCGCCGAGTGGGTGGCCAACCACCCGAGCCGCCAGGAGGTCCGGATCACCGCCGCGGTGCTGCGCGACGGCAAGCGCGAGACGGCGATCCGGCTGCGCGAGAAGGACCTGGCCCGCGAGGTGCTGACCGGCCCCGACCTGGTGCCGGGCCTGACCAAGGCGCTGCTGGCGACCTTCGCCTGAGCCGGGTCGTACTGAACGTGAGAACCCCCTGGCGAGTGCCAGGGGGTTCTCGTGTGCAGAGCGTTCTCGTGTGCAGGGCGTTCTCGTGTGCAGGACGACCGTCAGTGTGCGGTGCAGGACGGCAGGGCCGCGTCGTTGCCCGCCCGGATGTCCCCCAGCGCCTGGAGCGCGCCGCCCAGCGTGTCCACCTTGATCAGCCGCAGCCCGCTCGGGGTGTTCTTGCTCGCCTCGGCGCAGTTGTCGCTCGGCGTGAAGAAGTACCTGGCGCCGGCGTCCCGGGCCGCGATCACCTTCATCGATATCCCGCCGATCGGGCCGACGTTGCCGCCGTCGTCGATGGTGCCGGTGCCCGCCACGAACTTGCCGCCGGTCAGGTCGGTCGGGGTCAGCTTGTCCACGATGCCGAGCGAGAACATCAGGCCGGCGCTCGGCCCGCCGACGTCCTGCAGCCCGATGTCGATCTTGAACGGGTAGGTGTGCGTCACTCCCGGCAGGATGCCGACCATCGCCCGGTTCGGGTCGTCCGGCGCCTTGGTGGTGGTGATCGTCACCTGGCTCTGGTCGGCCGGCGACGGGTTCATGCTGTCCTTGGCGTGCGGGACGACCGTGAAGACCACGTTCTCGCCCGGCTTGTGCTTGGTGACCTGCTTGGCCACCTGGTCCGTGCCGGTGATCTGGACGCCGTCCACCGCGACGATCCGGTCGCCCGCGTGCAGCTTGCCCTCGGACGGGCCGCCGGCCACCACCGAGGCGACGTTCACCTCGGTGCCGACCTGGTAGCCCAGCTGGGTGAGCGCGGCCGCCTTGGCGCTGTCCTGCGAGCTGGCGAACTGCTCGGCGTTCTGCTGCTCGGACTGCTGCTCGGTCGTGCCCTTCGGGTACAGCGTGTCGTGCGGCACCACCAGCACGTCGTCACGCAGCCAGCCGACCACCACCGAGACCAGGCTCGGCTCGTAGTTCGCCCCGGTGACCTCGACCGTCGTCATGTTCAGGTGACCGCTGGTCGGATAGGTCTGGTGCCCGGTGATGCTGATCACCGGGGTGCCGCCCTTGTCCTGTGCACCGAGCGTGTTGTAGGTCGGCCCGGGGCTCAGCTGCGAATACGGCACCGGCAGCAGCACGGAGGCGCAGAGCAGCGCTATGAGCATCAGGGTGGCGGCGAGCATCGTCGCAGAGCGGCGTGGCATGGCACGACAGTACGGGAACCGGCCCCGATGGCGCCCGTCGGGTCAGGAAGAAACGTCCCGGTCGGCGGCACCTTCCGACGCCCTGCTCCTGCCTCCCGACGGAGGCGTCCCCGTGCCGACGGTGCTGCGCTCCATCGCGGCGAGGAAGCGCTGGTGCTCGGCGAGTGAGGCACCGTCTCCGGTGGCCCGCGGCGGCCGGGCCGCCCAGGCCGCCCACATGACGGCGATCACGCCCGCAACGACGGGAATGCCCAGCCAGGCCAGTGCGCCCATGTCAGTCCTCCCAGATCGTCGTGCCTATCAGCACATTAACCGCCTGGTCTGAGAACGTCCGTGAGGCCCGGAGAGTTACGGCCGGATTCGCCCGCGCGCGTTCCAGGGCTCACCCACTCGCGCTTCGGGGCTGCCCCCGCGCGCGTTCCGGGGGCTCAGCAGGAGCCGGCGCCGACCCACTCCTCCTCGCCGTCGGTGAAGACCTGGTGCTTCCAGATCGGCACCTCGTGCTTCAGGTCGTCGATCAGCTTGCGCGCCGCCGCGAAGGCCTCGGCCCGGTGCGGGCAGGAGACGGCGACGATCACCGCGGCATCGGTGATCTCCAGCCGGCCGACCCGGTGCACCGCCGCCAGCGCCCGGACCGGGTAGTCGGCGACCACCTTCTCGGCGATCCGGCGCATCTCCAGCTCGGCGCTCGGGTGGCAGCTGTACTCCAGTGCGGCGACCGACTTGCCGCCGTCGTGGTCGCGGACCGTGCCGACGAAGATCGCGGTACCGCCGGCGGCGTCGTCACCGACCGCCGCGTAGACCTCGTCCAGCGAGAGCGGGGTCTCCCGGACGGCCAGCAGGCGGATGGGGTCGTGGTTCTCGGACATGCCCCCATGATCCGCCATCCGGGGCGGGCTCGGACAATTGTCCGGTCGTCCAAAGCGTTCCCGCCCGGTACTGTCCGGTGTCCGCCGCGACTCCGCGCTGTCCGTCACGCGCCCCGCCCCTCCCCCATTGCAACTACCGCCGGTCAGATCCGCCGCCGCTTGCGGGCCCGGCGCACCAGCGCCGCGGTGCCCACCAGCGCCACCGTCGCGCCCGCCGCGCCCAGGCTGGTCGCGGCCTCCTTGCCACCGAGCCGCCGCCCGGCCACCGCGTGCTTGCCCGAGACCTGGCCGAGCAGTTCGGCCAGCACCTCCTCGTTGCTGAACCGCGGCCGCCAGCCCGCCTCGTGCAGCCGGCTGCCGGAGACCACCCACGGGTACATCGTGTACGCGAGGTCGCCGGCCGGCGCCGGGGTCAGCCCGAGCCGGTGCAGCCGCGCGGCCGTGCCGAGCGCCAGTGCGGCGGGCAGCTCCATCCGGCGGATCCCGGAGAGCTCCTCCACCTCCTCCTGCTCCAGCCAGCCGTCGCAGCCGACCGCCAGCTCGCCCTCGACCAGGCCGAGCGCCGCGTACTCCAGCGCGGCCGCCAGGTCGTCCAGGTGACAGAACTGCCAGCAGGGCCGCGAGCCGGCCACCACGAGCAGCCGGGGCGCCTCGAAGTGCCTGGTCAGCACGGTGTCGACGCCCGGGCCCACGACCACGGCCGGGCGCAGCACGGTGACCTGCAGCCCCGGGTGCACGCCCGGCGCCCGGCGGGCCAGCCGCTCGATCTCCAGCAGGTCGCCGACCAGGCTGGCCTCCTCGGTGGCCCGCAGCTCGGAGTCCTCGGCCAGCGGCACCTCGTTGTCCGGCAGCGCGCCGTAGACCATCGCGGAGGTGCAGAGCACCACCCGGTGCACGCCGGCGGCCGCGGCGGCGGTCAGCACCGTCTGCGCGCCGCGCACGTTGTAGGCGCTGCGGGCACGGGCATCCGACTCCATACCGAGGTCCATCGCCAGGTGCACCACGACGTCCACCCCGCGCAGCCGCTCGGCCACCGCCGGATCGCGCACGTCGAGCACCCGCCACTGCACGCCGGGGGTCTCGCCGCGCCGGTCGTCGATGGCCAGCACCCGGCGCACCGCGGGCGACCCGACCAGCCGGGACACCAGCCGTTCACCGAGCACGCCGGCGGCGCCGGTGACGGCGACGATGAGCGGCGGACCGCCGTAGGCTGGGTGCACGGACCCAGGGGCCACCTGGGCCTCCTCGCCTCCGGTCAGCCCAGAGCGAACGTCCGAAGGCGGGGAACTCACCGGGCATCCTCCACGGTTAGCTTATGTGCGTACGTACGAGTGTCACGCACGGTCCATCCTGCCCGAGGAGTGGGCCCGGCGGCGCACCCGGCACGGGCGAGCCCGTCCGAAGCCGGCCGGCACCCGGCGTTCCCGGCCGTTGTCCCCTATCTTGCTGTGCTTCACCCGTTGTTCTCCCCACCACTTGCTTTCCCGCCACTCCACCCGCGTGACGGCCGACCAGATCGAGGAACCTGTGAGCGACCTCCCCTTCGGATTCGGTAAGCCGCCTGAGGAGCCGGAGAACGGCAAGGACGGCGAGAACGGCGAGAACGCCAAGCAGGGCGACCAGGGCGCCGCCGGGCAGTCCGGCGACCAGCCGGCCCAGCAGATGCCCTTCGGCTTCGGCGCCAACCCGTTCGGCGCGCTCTTCGGCATGGGCGGCCAGAACGGCGGCGCCGGCGACAACCCGTTCGCCGCCATGATGGGCGGCATGAACCCGGGTGACCTGGGCGCCGCCTTCCAGCAGCTCGGCCAGATGCTGTCGTTCGACGGCGGACCGGTCAACTGGCAGCTGGCCAAGGACATCGCGCGGCAGAGTGTGGTCGCCGAGCCGGCCGAGGGCAAGACGAAGGACCGCTCGGTCAGCGCGACCGAGCGCTCCTCGGTCGAGGAGTCGGTCCGGCTCGCCGAGCTCTGGCTGGACTCCGCCACCGAGTTCGCGTCCTCCTCCGCCGGCGCGGTCGCCTGGAGCCGTGCCGAGTGGATCGAGGCCACCCTGCCGGTCTGGCAGGAGCTGGTCGATCCGGTCGCCGAGCGGGTCGGCAACGCCATGGGCGGCGTGCTGCCCGAGGAGATGCAGGCGATGGCCGGGCCGCTGATGGGCGTGATGCGCTCGATGGGCGGCGCGATGTTCGGCACCCAGATCGGGCAGGCGCTCGGCGCGCTGGCCTCCGAGGTGCTCGGCTCGACCGACGTCGGCCTGCCGCTCGCGCCGACCGGCAAGGCCGCGCTGCTGCCGCAGAACATCGCCGAGTTCGGCGAGGGCCTGAGCGTGCCGGCCGAGGAGGTGCGGCTCTACCTGGCCCTGCGCGAGGCCGCCCACCAGCGGCTCTTCACGCACGTGCCGTGGCTGCGGGCGCACCTGTTCGGCGCGGTCGAGGCCTATGCCCGGGGCATCAAGGTCGACACCTCCCGGATGGAGGAGCTGATGGGCCGGCTCGACCTGGAGAACCCGGAGGCACTCCAGGACGCGCTGGCCGGCGGGCTGCTGCAGCCCGAGGACACGCCGGAGCAGAAGGCCGCGCTCGCCCGGCTGGAGACCGCGCTGGCCCTCGTCGAAGGCTGGGTGGACGCGGTGGTGCACGCCGCCGCCGAACCGCACCTGCCGCAGGCCGGCGCGCTGCGCGAGACGCTGCGCCGCCGCCGCGCGACCGGCGGGCCGGCCGAGCAGACCTTCGCCACGCTGGTCGGCCTGGAGCTGCGCCCGCGCCGACTGCGCGACGCCTCCCGGCTGTGGGCCTCGCTGGCCGACGCGCGCGGCCTGGAGGGCCGTGACGCGCTCTGGCAGCACCCCGACATGCTGCCGACCGCCGCCGACCTGGACGACCCGGACGGCTTCGTGCACCCGGGCGGCGACGAGTCGGCCGAGGGCGGGCTCGACTTCGCGGCCTTCGACAAGCTGCTCGGCGAGGCTGCGGCTGGCGGCCGGACGGCCGCCGACGAGAAGCCCACCGCCGAGGAGCCCACCGCCGAGGAGAAGCCGGCCGCCGACGAGCAGCCTGGTGCCGACGAGAAGAAGGACGACACCGAGCAGTGATCCACGCCGACGCGATCAGCACGCTGGAGACCTGGGCCCCGGCCGACGCCACCCAGGACCAGCTGCGCCGTGACTACCTGGCGCACCTGGCGGACCATCAGGACGGCCTGTGGAAGTCCTGCCTGCCCGCCCACATCACGGCCAGCGCCGCCGTGATCGACCCGGCCGCCGGCCGGGTGCTGCTGACCCTGCACCCCAAGGTCGGGCTCTGGCTCCAGATGGGCGGCCACTGCGAGCCCGAGGACGAGACGCTCGCGGCGGCCGCGCTGCGCGAGGCCACCGAGGAGTCCGGCATCGAGGGCCTGACCCTGCTGACGGCGGACGGTGACGGCGGGCGCCCGATGCCGGTGCAGCTCGACCGGCACCAGGTGTACTGCAACGGCAAGGACCAGCCGGAGAACAGCCACCTGGACGTGCAGTTCGTCGCGCTGGCGCCGCCCGGCGCGCAGGAGCAGATCAGCGAGGAGTCGCTGGACCTGCGCTGGTTCGACTACGACGAGCTGCCCGACCTGACCGACGATCCGCTGCGGCGGCTGGTCGCGCTGGCGGCGAAGCTCACCGGCTGACGGGTTGACCGACTGCGGCTGACCGCCCGTCCCTGGGTCTGAGGACAGGCCCTGGCGACGGGCGGTCAGCCGCAGATCTCGGTGTCGCCCTCGCTCGGGGCGGGCAGCGCACCGCCGCGGGCGCCCGGGATGTGCGGCAGCCGGGCCGCCGAGGCCACCCCTTCGAGGTAGCCGCGGGCCCGCTCGGTGCGCGGGTACGACTCCAGCAGCGCCCAGAAGCGGGGGCCGTGGTCGGGGACCAGCAGGTGCGCGAGCTCGTGCAGCAGCACGTAGTCCAGCACGTACTCGGGCATCCCCTGGAGCCGGTGCGAGAGCCTGATGGTGCGTTCGCTGGGGGTGCAGGAACCCCAGCGGGAGTTCTGGTTGGTGACCCAGCGGACCTGGTCCGGGCGGGCCCGGCCGCCGAGGTAGCCCGCCGACAGCCGGGCGGCCCGCTCGGCCAGCGCGTCGTCCCCGAGCGCTCGCCGGCTCTCCTGGGCGGCCAGCCGGTCGAGCATCTGGGCCACCCAGCGCTGCTCCTCGGCGAGTGACATCCGGGCCGGGATCAGGACGATCGTGCGATCGCCCTCGCGGTAGGCGGAGACCGTGCGGCTGCGCCGGGCACTGCGGCGGACCTCCACCGGGCCGTGCTGACCGTGCTGGCCGTGTTGCCCATGCTGCGCCTGCTGACCCGGTGCGGCATGCTGTGACGGCGCTGCGTGCTGACTTGTCCCGCGCCTACCGGACGTCGCGACTCCAGACCCGGCCGCTGGACGGGCACGCCGAGGCGACGCCGATGGCTGGGAGTCCCGTTCGGCTGCCATGGCACACGACGTTACCCGGTGGCACTGACAGAAGTCCGCTGCCCCGGCCGAATTGTTCTCAACACCGATCGTGAACGGAATGGCGATCTCGAATGATCGTCAGACCGTATCCACAGGGTTGTGGATAACCGGCTTGGCGAATTCTCGCAGTTGAGGCACGCTTTCCCTACTCAAAGTCGTCACTCGACTTCTTTCGGTGACTCGCCATTCATCATGGCGGAGCCCGAGGGGAATGGAGACGTGCCATGCGCCCGATGCTCAAGCCGGCCCTGTCCCGCGCCTGGCGGGACCAGGTGACGCTGCAGTTCGGCACCGTCCCTGCCCTGGCCCGCCTGGTGCCGCAGGCGGACGACCGGTTCTGTGCGTTCCTCGCCCTGCTGGACGGCGCGCGGGACGGCCCGCAGCTCGCCGAGGCCGGCCAGGGCCTGGGGCTGGCCCCCGACTACGTCACCGAGGCGCTGCACTCACTCGAACAGGCCGGGCTGCTGGACGACGCGCGGGCGGTCGAGGAGGAGCTGGCCGTGCTGCCGCCGAGCAGACGCGAGTTGCTCGGGCCCGATCTCGCCTCGCTCTCGCTGCTCCACCCCGAGCCGGGCGGCGGCGCACGGGCGCTGGCCCGGCGGACCGGCCGGTGGGTGCAGGTGCGCGGCGCCGGCCGGGTCGGCGCGGCGGTCGCGGCGGTGCTCGCGGCGGGCGGCGTCGGCCGGGTCGAGGTCCTGGACCAGGGGCGGGTGCTGCCCGGGGACTGCGCGCCCGCCGGCATTCCGGCCCAGGAGGCCGGCCGACTGCGCAGCAGCGCGGCCCGCGAGGCGGTGCGCCGGGCGGCCGGACTCCCGCCGGGCGGCCCGCCGGAGCGCTCGGCGGGCCGGCCGGCACGCCCCTCGACGCAAGCCTCGTCACAGCCCTCTCCGCAGTCCTCGGCACAGCTCTCGGCACAGCCCTCGGGACAGCGGGGCCGGGCCGGCGGGGAGCCGCCGCCGGACCTGGTCGTGCTGGCCCCGCGCGACGGCAGCGGCGCGTTCGCCGGCGATGCCGCCGAGGCGCAGCGGCTGATGCGGGCCGGGATCCCGCACCTCTACGTCGGGGTGGTCGAACACCTGGGCGTGGTCGGCCCGCTGGTGCTGCCGGGCGCCTCGGCCTGCGGCCGCTGCGTCTCGCTCGCCCGCACCGACCAGGACTCCGCCTGGCCCGCACTCCTCGCCCAGCTGGCCGCCGAGGGCCCGGGCCGGCCGCGCGAGCCCGCCTGTGACGGCGCGGTCGCCACCGCGCTGGCGGGCCTGGCCGGGCTGCACGCGCTGCTCCTGCTGGACGGCGAGCGCCCGCCGAGTGTGGACGGCTGGTGCGAGGTCTCCGCGGCCGACGGCATGGTCCGCCGGCTGCGGCTGCCCCCGCACACCGAATGCGGCTGCTTCTGGCGCTGAGCCGGCCGCCCGCCCGGCCCGCCGCGAGCCACGGCTGCTCCGTATCCAACCGTCCGACTGCGGAGACGCCGACTGGAATCCCACCCTCCGGGCTCCGGTCGGGCCTTGAGGGGAACGGGGCACAATGGCCTAGTGACCGCCGTCCCCTGTCACCGCAGCCGTGGTGACTGTCGGTCCACGCATTCGAGGGAGGCCCGGGTGAGCGATCTTCCGCGCAAGGCTGTGACCCGCACCGCAAGGCTCGCGGCCCTGCTCGCCCCGGGGGTGGCCCATGTCTGACATGCCGCGCAAGGCGGTGTCCCGCACGGCGCGGCTCGCGGCGCTGCCGCTGAGCTTCGCCGGCCGGGCGACCCTCGGCCTCGGGAAGCGGCTCGGCGGTCGCCCCGCCGAGGAGGTCTCCGCGGAGCTGCAGCAGCAGACGGCGGAGCAGCTGTTCGCCACGCTCGGAAAGCTGAAGGGGGGTGCCATGAAATTCGGCCAGGCCATGTCCGTCTTCGAGTCGGCACTCCCGGAGGACGTGGCGGGGCCCTATCGGGCGGCGCTCACCAAACTGCAGGACTCCGCCCCCGCGATGCCGACCCGGACGGTCCACTCCGTCCTGGCCGCACAGCTGGGCGCGGACTGGAAATCGAATTTCCGGTCCTTTTCCGACGAGCCGTCAGCAGCGGCCTCGATCGGTCAGGTCCACAAGGCGGTCTGGCAGGACGGCCGAACCGTCGCGGTGAAAATCCAGTACCCCGGAGCAGGCGACGCCCTGCTGACCGATCTCGGCCAGTTGGCCCGACTGGCGAAGGTGCTCGGGCCGCTGATTCCGGGGATGGACATCAAACCCCTCATTGCCGAGCTGCGAGAGCGGGTCACCGAGGAGCTGGACTACGAGCTCGAGGCCGAGGCACAGCAGCGGCACGCCGACGAGTTCGCCGGGGACCCCGACATCTCGGTGCCCGGGGTGGTCGCCCAGGCGGGACAGATCCTGGTCACCGAATGGATGGACGGCAAGCCCCTCTCCCAGGTGATCACCTCCGGCACCAAGGCCGAGCGGGACCGCGCCGGTCAGTTGCTCTCGCGGTTCCTCTTCGCCGGCCCGGCCCGCACCGGCCTGCTGCACGCCGACCCGCACCCCGGGAACTTCCGGCTGCTCAAGACCTCGCGGTCGGCCGGCTCCTGGAAGCTCGGGGTCCTGGACTTCGGAACCGTCGACCGGCTGCCGGGCGGACTGCCGACTCCCATCGGCACCTGCCTCCGCCTCGCCCTCGCCGGAGACGCGGGAGCGGTCTACGACTCGCTCAAGCAGGAGGGTTTCGTCCGCCCGACCATCACCTTGGACCCGGATGCGGTGCTGGACTACCTGCTGCCCATCATCGAACCCACCAGAGCGGCCGAGTTCACCTTCACCAGGGAGTGGATGCGGACGCAGGCCGCGCGCATCGCCGACCCGCGCTCCCCGGCCTACAACCTCGGCAAGCAGCTGAACCTCCCGCCGTCGTACCTGCTGATCCACCGCGTCACGCTGAGCACCATCGGTGTGCTCTGCCAGCTCGGCGCCACCGTCAGACTGCACGACGAGCTCACCCAGTGGCTGCCGGGGTTCGTCGAAGAGGCGCCGGCACCGCGGAGCTGACGCACGGCAGAGCTGACACACGGCAGGGCTGACACACAAACACGACTGTGCCCGGGTCCCCCCTCGACAGGGGACCCGGGCACAGTCGTGTCAGCCTCAGGTGCAGCGGGTGCGGAGCGTGCCGGGGCCGGAAGGCCTACATGACGGCCGTCGCCAGCACCTTGCGGGCGCGCAGCGAGGCGCGCTCGGCCTTGCGGCGGAGCCTGCCGACCTGGACGGCGCGCAGCACCAGGCGTTGGTGCTCAGCCTCGTGGATGCGTTCTTGCATATGGGCACGGGCCAGGTTTTCCTGCATGAGATGCATTTCCAGGGTCCTGTTCTGGATCGAAAGTTCAGTGGTCTGCTCGGCGCGGGCGGAGCGCCCTGCGGTGATCGGCATGTTGTGGTCCTGCTCGTGGTGCGTGGTCGGGTAGGTGGTTTTCACCGCGGCATCGGCCTGGGCAAGGGCGATGCGGACGGAATGGCGCAGTGCGCCGTCCGCCGGGGGGCAATCCCGGTGGACTGAAGCTGCTCCGGACGGGTTCATGCGACGACCTCGGTCTTGCGCGGGCGGCCACGCGGCCGCTTGCGGGCCACCACGACGCCCTGCACGAAGAGCTCGCCACCCCAGACACCCCATGGCTCACGCCGGTCGAGGGCGCCCACGAGGCAGGCCTCCTTCACCGGGCAGGTGCCGCAGAGGGACTTCGCGTACTCCACGTCGGCCGGGGTCTCGGCGAAGAAGACCTCCGGGTCGAAGGAGCGGCACGGGATGGGAGCGCCGAGCGTCTCGGCGTCGTCGAGCGCGGTGATCTGCATGAGGGAACCTTCCGGGGGAGGGAACTGGGCGGGCACGGCCTGGGTCGGCGATGTCGGCGGTACGGACGGGGTGGGCGGTGTGATGACCGTGGACACTGGTGGCGTCTTCCTCGTCTGGAGTTCTGGTTCCTGACCGGCGGACTGGTGGGCCGGTCAGGAGGCCCCGAGGGGCCTGGTGGTCTGTCGTACCGGACAAAACAAGAGGGCCGCGGATCCCGGTGTACGGGTTCCGCGGCCCTGGAAAGCTGCCGACCTGAGGGTGCTCAGGTTCGCTCTCTCCAGGGTTCAGGCCCGCGGAAGGCCCGGTTCCGGACGGCTTCGGCGCCGTTAAAGGCGGCCTCAGCCAGGTTGATCAGCTGCTCGTCCTGCTTCGGGGCGGCTCCGGCACCGACGACCTGCAGATAGGCGCCATGCTTGGCCGCCGCATCCACTGCCTTCGGTGCCTTGGTCGGTCGTCCGCCACGCATCACACGCGCGGAGTCACCATCGACCGCGACCCATCCGAGGGACAGACCGGTCCCGACACCCGTGCTGAGGCCGGCATCGGTCATGACACTGGTACGCAGGGCACCGGTGGTAATGACGGAGGCGACAGCGACAGAGGTGGTGTCGAGGACCAGACCACCGCAGACACCGGTCAGCGAGACTCCGCCCGCGGGGACACCCGCGGAGCAGAGACGCAGCGAAACGGAAGCGGCAACAGCGGCCTGGCCAGTCAGTTTGTTGCTCAGCTGGTTCTTCACGTGTCGTCGCCTCCTCTCGGCGTCTCGCGGTTCCCGGTTCCCCGGGCTCCGATGTTCGGATATAGGTCGGTCGAGCGCTCCTGCGGTGAAGCAGAAGGTGGTGCCGTCATGCAGGGCGCCCCACGTGTGGTCGCAGGGCTGAGCCGCACCAGGTGTGATCCCGAGCGGTTCGCGGTCGCGTCTCCTTGACCGCTCCGGCAGGCTATTGCGCTTCGTGCACAGCGCGCAAACTATTTTTCCGGCGAGTTTCGGGAGTGCTTCCCGAACCCCTCCGGCGCGCGGCTCTCACGCCTCGTCCGCAGCGGAGTCCTCGGCGGTCTCACCCGACGGATCGGCGGCCTCGGCGTGCTCCGCCCCGGCCTGCTCCTCCTCGGGCTCCTCCCCCGCACACAACGACAGCACGGCGGCGCCGTACTTGTCCAGCTTCATGGCACCGACGCCTGAGATCAGTGTCAGCTCCGAGGTCGAGGCCGGTGCGTCCTCGGCGATCGCCATCAGCGTCGCGTCGGTGAAGATCACGTAGGCCGGCACGCCCTGCTTCTTGGCCTGGCGGGACCGCCACTCGCGCAAGCGCTCGTACAGGCCCTCGTCCATCGAGGACGGGCAGTCCTCGCAGCGGCGCAGCTTGCGCTCCACAGCCTCGGTGAGGGTCTTCCCGCAGACCCGGCACTTGACCGGTCCGCGCGGCGCCCGGCGCCCCGCGGAGCGCTCCGCACCGCCCTCCACGCCGCCGCGCCCGCCCCCCGCGCCGAAGCGGGCGCCGGGTGCGCCGGAGCCCGGCCGCAGGCCGTCCAGGAACCGGGTGGGCTTGCGGCTCGCCCGGCCGCCCGGCGAGCGCGAGAGCGCCCAGGAGAGCGAGAGGTGCGCCCGCGCCCGGGTCACCCCGACGTAGAGCAGCCGGCGCTCCTCCTCCAGTTGCTCGTCGGTCTTGGCGTAGATGATCGGCAGCGTGCCCTCGGTCAGGCCGACCAGGAACACGGCGTCCCACTCCAGGCCCTTGGCGGCGTGCAGCGAGGCCAGCGTGACGCCCTCCACGGCCGGCGCGTGCTGGGCGGCGGCGCGGGCGTCCAGCTCGGCGACGTAGGCCGCCAGGTCGGCCGGCTCGCCCGCCGCGCGGCGGCCCGCCTCGAACTCCTCGGCGAGCCGGACCAGCGCGGCCAGCGACTCCCAGCGCTCGCGCACCGCGCCCGAACCGGCCGGCGGGGTCGCCGTGAAGCCGCGGGTGGCCAGCACCGCGCGGACCTGGGCGGCCAGGTCGGGCGCGTCGGCGGTCAGCGGGTCGTTGCCGGCCCGCGCCGCGCCGCGCAGCAGCAGCCCGGCCTCGCGCACCTCGGGCCGCTCGAAGAACCGCTCGGCGCCCTTCAGCTGGTACGAGAGCCCGAGGTCGGCCAGTGCCTGCTCGTAGACCTCGGACTGGCCGTTGGTCCGGAACAGCACGGCGATCTCGCTGGCCCGCACCCCCTGGGCGAGCAGCTCCTTGATCCGGTGCGCGGTGCTCTCGGCCTCGGTCGGCTCGTCCGCGTACTCGACGTAGACCGGCTCGGGGCCGGCCTCGCGCTGCGAGACGAGCTCCAGCCGGTGCTGGGCGGCCGCGCCGCGCGCCTGGGCGAGCAGCCCGTTCGCCAGGTGCACCACCTGCGGGGTGGAGCGGTAGTCGCGGACCAGCTTCACCACGGTCGCGTCCGGGTGCTTGGTGCGGAAGTTCAGCAGGTAGTCCGGGGTGGCCCCGGTGAAGGAGTAGATGGTCTGGCTGGCGTCGCCGACCACGCACAGGCTCGCGCCGGAGCCGCCGCCGGTCCACTGGTCGAGCAGCCGCTGCTGGAGCGGCGAGACGTCCTGGTACTCGTCGACGGTGAAGTGCCGGTACTGGCCGCGCACCCGCTCGGCGATCTCCGGGCGGTCCTCCAGGATCGCGGCGGTGAGCAGCAGCACGTCCTCGAAGTCGATCACGTTGCGGTCGCGCTTGGTCTGCTCGTAGGTCGCGTAGACCCGGGCGATCTCGGCAGGGTCCCGCGGCGCGTCGCGGCCGGCCTTTAGCACGGCCACCGGGTAGTCGTCCGGCACGATCTGGGTGACCTTGGCCCACTCGATCTCGCTGGTCAGGTCGCGCAGTTCGGTGCGCTGCACGCGCAGGCCGGTGCGCCCGGCCGCCTCGGCGACCAGCTGCACCTTGCGCTCCAGCAGCCGCGGCACCTCGCCACCGACCGCGCGCGGCCAGAAGTACTGGAGCTGGCGCAGCGCGGCGGAGTGGAAGGTCCGGGCCTGCACGCCGTCCGCGCCGAGCTGGCGCAGCCGCCCGCGCATCTCGCCGGCGGCGCGCGCGGTGAACGTGACGGCCAGCACCTGCTGCGGCTGGAAGACGCCGCTGCGCACGCCGTAGGCGATCCGGTGGGTGATCGCCCGGGTCTTGCCGGTGCCGGCGCCGGCCAGCACGCAGACCGGTCCGGCCAGCGCGGTGGCCACCGCCCGCTGCTCGGGGTCGAGCCCGGCCAGCACCGCGTCCGGGTCGGCCGGGCGCCCGCCGTAGCCGGACGGACCGTCGAAACCGCCCATGGTCAAGAGCTCTTCCTGCATGGGCTCCATCCTCTCAGCCCGCCGGGTGGAGTGGCCCGGTGCTGCCATCCTGGCACCCGGCTCGGACATATCGGCACGCGTTGTCCACAGGCCTGGTATGACGATCAGCTCTGCCGACCTGACGATCCGCTCTGCCGGTCTGCTCTGCCGATCGGCCTGGTACCGGCCACGGAATGCCGCGGCCCCTCGCGTACGTTGTCCCCGCGGAGAACCTCACCGGCGAAGAAGGAGCCTTTTCGATGTCCGGCACTGTCACGATGTACAGCACGACCTGGTGCGGCTACTGCCAGCGGCTGAAGAGCCAGCTGACCCGCGAGGGCATTGCCTACACCGAGATCAACATCGAAGAGGACCCCGCCTCCGCGGCGTACGTCGAGTCGGTGAACGGCGGCAACCAGGTCGTGCCGACCGTCCAGGTGGTCCCGGTGAACGGCGGCGAGCCGGTCACCATGACCAACCCGAGCCTGCGCCAGGTCCAGGCCGCGCTCGCGAGCTGACCCGGCACCACACACCGGCCCGGCGTCCCTGACCCAGGGAGGCCGGGCCGGTTCGCGATCCCCGGCGCCGCGCCCGATCGGTCAGGATCTCGGACGGGCGCCGAGTTCGCCGAGCCCGTAGACCAGGCGACAGCGGTCGGCCGAGTAGCGGCTCTCGATCACCCGGACCGGGCCGCGGGCGTCGTAGGTGACCCGGGTCTGGACCATCAGCGGGACCCCGGGGCCACTCTGGAACCACTGGGCCTCCTCCGGCCCGGGCATCCGGGCGACCAGCTGGTCCACCGCACCGATCTCGATCCGGCCGAGCCCGGCCAGCACCACCTCGTCGCCGCCGGGCACCGGATCGGGCTCCATCAGCGCGGTGCCGGCCGCCAGCCCGGCCCGGTAGTGGCTCTCCTCGATCGAGTACGGCTCGCGGTCCAGCAGCCGCAGCTGGCGCCGGACCACCACCGCCTCGCCGGGCCGCAGCCCGAGCCGCTCGGCGATGTCCACCCGGGCCCGCACGATCAGCATCTCGAACTCGACCGTGAGCACCCGGCCGGCCTCGTCCGCCTCCTCGTTGTAGATCTCGGTGGGCGCCGCCAGCCCGGCCGGATCGTCCTGGTCGTGCGCGGCGCCGCGCTGGGCCGGCAGCTTCGCGGCGGCCGGCCACGGATCGGTCAGCGGCGGCCCGTACGCGCGGTGGTCGAGCACCGGATGCTCGCGCAGGAAGGTGCCCTTGCCCTGGAGCCGGACCAGCCGGCCTTCGTTGACCAGCACGTCCACCGCGAGCCGCACGGTGTTGCGGGCCACGCCGTACTGGTGCTCCAGCTCGGACTCCACCGGCAGCGCGACGCCGGGACGCCACTCGCCGGCCGCGATCCGCCGGCGCAGATCGGCGGCCAGCCGCTGGTACTTGGGAGAGGTAGCGCTTCCGCTGGGGATGGTCACCCTGGGAATGTAGCGATTACGCCCAGGGCGTTTCAGCTAAACGGACCACAATTGGCCAGAATTGGGGACCCCGGCGATTCAGCGGACCGCCGCGCCGATCAAGGCGGGGTCAATCACGATCGAATTCCATGGTTTCCTGATCGCCGGACCCTCCCGACCCAGGCCCCCCATCGGCACCCGAAGAACCACCCTGACCTGCGAAGGAACCGCCGGCAAGCAGAGCGAAAGGGGGCGTACGGCAATTCCCGTACGCCCCCTGAGTAATTTCGCGCCGCGTGACTACCAGCGCGCCGTACTCGGCATCGGCTCGCCGTACCAGCGCTCGATCAGGTGCCTGGCGATCGAGATCCCGGACGGCGAAACGATCTCGCCGGATTCCATCCCCACCCGCAGGTCCTCCCGGGAGAACCAGCGGGCCTCGGAGAGCTCCTCACCGTCCACCGTGATCTGCTCGCCGCCCGGCGCGACCTTGCCCATGAAGCCGAGCATCAGACTGGCCGGGAACGGCCACGGCTGGCTGGCCACGTAGGAGACCTCGCCGACCCGCACGCCGGCCTCCTCGAAGACCTCGCGGGCGACCGTCTGCTCGATCGACTCGCCGGGCTCGACGAAACCGGCCAGCGTGGACCAGCGGCCCTCCGGCCAGAGTGCCTGGCGGCCGAGCAGGCAGCGGTCCTGCTCGTCGGTGATCAGCATGATCACCGCCGGGTCGGTGCGCGGGTAGTGCTCGGCCGCGCAGGACGTGCAGCGACGCAGGTGGCCGGCACCGGCCTTCTCGGTCGGGTGCCCGCAGCGCGAGCAGAAGCTGTGCAGCCGGTGCCAGTGCTCCAGCGCCACCGCGTGCACCAGCAGCCCGGCGTCCCGGTCGGAGAGCGTCCCGCCGACCTCGCGCAGCCCGGCCGGACGGGCGTCGCCGTCCAGTCGCCCGGGCAGCGTCTCGCCGGCCAGCGCGAAGTACGCGACGCCCTCCTCGTCGATGCCCAGGAAGTACCGGTCACCGGTCTGCGGCGCCTCGAAGGAGGGCAGCAGCACCAGCTCGGTGCCGGACTCGGTGTCCACCACGAAGGCCTCACCGCCGGCGATCGGCAGCACCTTGGTGCTCGGGTGGCTCCAGGCGGCGGCCAGCCACGGCTCGTCCAGCCGGTGGTGGGCCGCGCGCTCTACGCCGGCCTGGGCCAGGGCGAGCGCGAGCGGCTGCTCGGTGTCGGGTGACGTCGTCATGCGCTGATCTCCCCGTTCGCGAATGTCATCTGTCATCAGTGCTCAGTGCTCAGTCGGCCGGCGGTCAGGCGGCGGTCGGCCGGAAGTTCTCGGCCAGATCGCCCCAGAGGTAGGCGGCGGCCTCCACGCCCTTGCGCAGCAGGTCGAGCTCGACCTTCTCGTTGACCGAGTGCCAGCCGTCCGAGGGGACCGAGATGCCGAGGAAGAGCACCGCCGCGCCGAGCACGTCCTGCAGGTCGGCGGCCGGCCCGGAACCACCCTCACGGGTGAACAGGATCTCCTGTTCGAAGGCCCGGCCCATCGCCCGGACGGTTGACTGCAGCGCCGGGTGGTCCAGCGGGGTCAGGCACGGGCGGGTCGCCGCGCGGAACCTGATCTCGTGCCGGATGCCGGCCGGCAGCCGCTCGGCCACCCAGTCGGTGACGGCCTGCTCGATCCGCTCGGCGTCCTGACCGGCGACCAGCCGGAAGGAGAGCTTCAGGTGCGCCTCGGCCGGCACGATGGTCTTGCTGCCGGGACCGGTGTAGCCGCCCCAGACGCCGTTGACCTCGGCGGTCGGCCGGGCCCAGACCCGCTCCAGGGTGGAGAAGCCGGCCTCGCCCTGGGTGGCGTGCGACTTGGCGGTGGCCAGCCAGCGCTGCTCGTCGAACGGCAGCTTGGCGAACAGCTCGCGCTCGCGCTCGGTCAGCTCGATCACGCCGTCGTAGAAGCCCGGGACCGCGACCCGGCGGTCGGCGTCGTGCAGCGCGGCGGCCAGCTCGGCCGCGGTGGTCGCCGGGTTGGGCACGGCGCCGCCGAACGACCCGGAGTGGATGTCGCTGTCCGGCCCGTAGAGGTCGATCTGGCAGTCGGCCTTGCCGCGCATGCCGGTGCAGACCGTCGGCGTGGACTCGTCCCACATCCCGGTGTCCGAAACGAAGACCAGGTCGGCGGCGAGCCGCTCGGCCTCGCGGCGGATCAGCGCGCCGAAGTTCGGCGAGCCGGACTCCTCCTCGCCCTCGATCAGCAGTTTGAGGTTGACCGCCGGCGCCGTCCGGCCGGTGGCGTGCAGGTGCGCGCGCAAGCCCAGGGTGTGGAAGAAGACCTGCCCCTTGTCGTCGGCCGCGCCGCGGGCGTACAGCCGGTTGCCGACCGTCACCGGTTCGAAGGGCTCGGTGTCCCAGCCGTCCGCCTTGGCGGCCGGCTGCACGTCGTGGTGGCCGTAGACCAGCACGGTCGGCGCGTCGGCGTCCCCCGAGGGCCACTCGGCGAAGACCGCCGGCAGGCCGTCCGACTCCCAGACCTCGGCCACCGGGAACCCGGTCTCGCGCAACTTCGCGGCCAGCCACTCGGCGGAGCGGCGGACGTCCTGGGCCCGGGCCGGATCGGCCGAGACCGAGGGGATGCGCAGCCAGTCGGTGAGGTCCCGCAGGAAGTCGTCCTGCTGCTGGTCGATGAAGGAGCGGACGGCGCTGTCCGGGGTTTTCGTCATACGGACGACTTTAGTTCTCCCGCACCCGTGCGTGCCGCTGTGGTCGGGGCTGGGGACCGCAGCGGCACTGTAACTTCCGTCACCCGCCGACCATTCAGGCCGCGCGACGGGCCACGGCGATCTTCGAGCGGGTCAGCAGCGCGGCCAGCAGGACCGCGAGCAGCGGCAGCACCAGCAGCGTCAGCGCCAGGTTCAGCCACGGGAACGCGATCACCACGTGCGCGGCCTGCCCCGGGTACTGCGCCATCCCGCTCACCTCGCGCAGCGCGACCGCCGGCACCACCCCGCAGACCGTGCCGAGCAGCACGCCCATCGCCGCGATCACCCCGCACTGGAAGCCGGACAGGGTCCGGCGGATCCGCGGACTCGCGCCGACCGCCGCGAGCGTGCCGAGGTCCTGCTGCGAGTCGGCCGAGGCCAGCCCGGTGGCGATGCCCGCCGCACCGAGCGCGACCAGCGTGGCGAACGCACTCAGCCCCAGGCCCAGCAGCGTGTGCGACGACTGGAAGCCGCGCTCGACCTGGAAGGTCCAGGTGTCGCCGACCAGTCGGGCGGTCGCAGCCAGCGCCGTCTGCTCCTCCGCCCGCGACGGCGGAGCGGACGGCAGCCAGACCGAGCCGGCGTCGGCGGTGGTGACCAGCCCGAGCCGGGCGGCGGTCTGCGGCGTCACGTACGCGGCGCGGCTCGGCACGCTCCCGTGCGCGAGCACGGCGTCCACCGGCGCGTCACGGTCGGTCCACTGCGGGTTGCTCGGATCGAAGTGCGCGGTGGTGCGCAGCACCGTCCGCCCGTCCTCGATCATCCGCGGATCGAAGACCACCACCTTGCCTGCCGCCGCCGCCTGCTCGACGGCACTGTCGTGCACGCCGAACAGGTTGTGCAGCACGCTCGCGTCGCCTGAGACGATCGAGCCGAACCGCTCACCGGCTCCGTCGCCCTTGCAGCGCGGGTCCGTCTCGAGCTGCGCGAAGTCGATCCCCTCCGGGTGCTGACTGGCGTCCTGCAGCGGGCAGCGGGTAGCCGGCGGCGCCACCACCCGGACCTCACCGCAGCCGGTCGGGATCGTGCAGGCGCCGCCGTAGTCGACCCGCAGCACGTCGGCCCGCCGGCCGAGCGACGGGATCGCGTGCTCGACGGCCGACCGCTGAGCGGCCAGCGCGCTCGCGCTGTCGGGCTCGCGGAAGGACGTGGCGACCAGCGTCACCGCACCCGCCGGCACCGAGGCGACGTACGCCTGCCTGCTCTCCTGGTCCGCGCTCGCACTGTAGATGCCGACCGCGACCGAGCCGGCCACCGCCGCCATCACGGCCGCCACCGCCGGAGCCGTGCGGCCCCGGTGGCGCACCGAGTCACGCAGCGCGAGCCGCGGAGCGAGCGGCAGCCAGTGGCCGAGCCGGCCGAACAGGCCGACCAGCATCGGCGTGCAGGCGACCATGCCGAGCTCGGCGATCACCGAGCCGCCGAGCACCGCGGTGCTGCGCAGCCGACCCGCCTCCAGCGCGCCGAACAGCGCGATCGCCGCACCGCCGAGCAGCATCAGCAGACCGAGCAGCGCGAACCACTTGGACGGCGGCCGGATCGAGCCGCGACCGGTCAGCGCGGCCACCACGTCCTGCCGAGCCGCCTGGAACGCCGGGACCAGCGCCGCGAGCAGGCCGGTGACCAGCCCGACCGCGACCACGGCGAGCAGGTCCAGCGGCGCCACGGTGAACGCGCCGAACCGCTCCCCGGCCAACGGCTCCAGCCACGGCCGGGCCAGTGCCACCAGCAGCACCGCGAGCAGCACGCCGACCACGGCTCCGGCCACGCCCAGCACCACACCGCCGGCCAGCACCACCGCGCGCACGTGCGAGCGGTCACCGCCACCGGCCGCCAGCAGACCGAGCTGCCGCCGGGAGCGCCTGGCCCCGACGGCGAACGCGGGGCCCGCGAGGAGCACCACCTCCAGCAGCGCCATCCCGGCCACGGTCACCAGCGCGACCACGGTCGGACTGCCCAGGTAGTCGGCCCCCCGGCCCTGCCCCTGCGCCTGCGTCGCGTAGTAGGGCACCTGGGAGCGGGCCGGCGGATGCAGCACCACGCTGCGCGAGGTGGCCACGAAGCCGTACTTGTCGAGCTGCTGCACGCCGGCCCAGTCCAGCACCGAGCCGGCCGGCAGCCGAACCAGCCAACTGTTGGACGAGCGCTGCCCGGTGGCCGGCGGGGCGGCTGGCGAACCGGGCTGCGCGTCGGCCTGTGCGTCGGACGGCGAGGCGACCAGCGCGCCGGGCCGCCCGATCACCTCGACGGCCTTCAGGTCGCTCGGGTGTTCCGCGACACCGGTGATGCTGAACGGCTGGTCGCCGTAGCCGCGCAGCACCGTGGTGGCGCCGACCTTCAGGCCGGCGCCGGTCAGGAACGACCGGGTGACCGCGATCTCGTGGTCCTGGCTCGGTGCCCGGCCGGAGACCACGTTCAGCCTGCCCCGCCAGACCGGGTCGTTCAGATCGGCCTCGCTCAGCATGGTCCGCAGCAGCCCGTCCCTGCTGCTCGCCAGCGTGCTCCTGCTGCCGGACGGCAGCGGGGTGAGCGTCGCGCCGGCCGGCAGCAACTGGGCGGCGAGCACGGCGGGTTCGGTGGCCTTGCTGCGCTGCTGCTCCGGAGTGGGCGACCCGCCCTGGCTGGGATCCTGGGTGGTGTACCCATCCGAGGCGAACGGCGCCTGACTGACCGTCATGCCGGGCGCGGTGGACTGCAGCAACACGTCCGCAGTGCCGAGCTGGCGAGTCATCTGCTGTTGCGGCGTCAGCGTCGCACTGCGGTAGACCACATCGACACCGGCCACGCCGAGCACCGGCAGCGCGATCATCGCGAGCACCAGCGCGCTGCGTCCCTTGGCGCGCAACGCGTCGCGGCGGGCGATCCGCAGGGCCACCCGCCAGGCCGTGAGCTTCACTCGTCCACCGCCCGGCGCAGGCTGTTGGTGGCCGCGCTGAGCAGCAGGCTCTCGGCGTTCTGCCGGCCGGTCTCATCGACCAGCCGGCCGTCGCGCAGGAAGACCACCCGGTCCGCCCAGGCGGCGTGCCGGGCCTCGTGGGTGACCATCACGGCCGCCGCGCCCGCGTCGCAGCGGGTGCGCAGCACGGCCAGGACGGCTTCGCCGGTGGTGGAGTCGAGGGCGCCGGTGGGCTCGTCGGCCAGCACCAGGCGGCGGTCGCCGATCAGCGCGCGGGCGATCGCGACGCGTTGCTGCTGGCCGCCGGACATGTCGTCGGGGAACCGGTCGGCGAGTTCGCCGATGCCGATCTCCTCCAGCGCCGCGAGCGCCTCGCGCCGGGCGGTGCGGGTGGACACCCCGTCCAGTTCGCGCGGCAGCATGATGTTCTCCGCCGCGGTCAGCGCGGGGATCAGGTTGTAGTCCTGGAACACGTACCCGATCGCCCGGCGCCGCACCGCCGCCAGCTTCTTGCGGGAGAGCTCGCCGAGCGAGCTGCCCTCGACCAGCACCCGGCCCTTGCTCGGGGTGTCGAGGCCGCCGGCCAGCGTCAGCAGCGTGGACTTGCCGGAGCCGGACGGGCCCATCACGGCCACGAACTCACCCGGGAACACCTGCAGATCGATGTCGCGCAGGGCGTGGACCTCGGCGGCGCCCTGACCGTGCACCCGGCTCACGTCGTCGAGCCGGAGCACGGGCTCGGTGCGGTCGGGAAGGCGGCGGACGGTGGCCAGTTTGCCGATCATGATTCCCCCAGGGGCAGCTTGCTTCGGCGGCGCACGGGCGCCTCGGTGACGGTCGGCGTGCTCTGCCGCGCACGGTGGCCGGCCAGCCTGGTCTCGCAGTGGTCGAGCCAGCGGACCTCGGCCTCGGTCTGGAAGATCAGCTGGTCCAGCACGAGCAGCCAGGCGAGTTCGGAGTTCTCGACCGCCTCGCCGGCCGCCTCACCGGCCGGCGGGCGCTCACCGGCGAGCGCCCGTGCCTTGAGCCGGGTGTAGTCCTGCAGGGCCTGGATGCTGTGCCGGCGCTGCGCCTGGACCACCGCGTGCACGTCCACGCCGGGCACGGTCACCGCCATGGCGAGCTTGATCGCCAGCTCGTCCCGGGGCGGATTGGTCCGCGGCACCGGGGTGTCGAACCAGTCACGCAGCTCTGCGCGTCCCTTCTCGGTGACGGCGTAGAACTGGTGCCCCTCCTCGTCCTCACCGTCGGGTACGACCAGGCCGTCGCGCTCCAGGCGCCCGAGCGTGGTGTAGACCTGACCCACGTTGAGCGGCCAGGTGGCGCCGGTGCGGGCCTCGAACTCGGTACGCAGCTGGTAGCCGTAGCGCGGCCCCTGGTCGAGCAGGGCGAGTAGACCGTGTCTGATGGACATACTCGGTATATATACCTGGTATGCAACGCTCGCTCAAGCGGGAGCTCCTTGCGTGACACCATCAGGGCGTACCGTCACCAGGTGTGAGCCCACTGCGAATCGCGACCTTCAACCTGCTGCACGGCCAGCCGCTGGCCGCCGACGGCACCCCGCTGCCGTACCCGACCGAAGCGGGCGACCCACTGCACGACGCGGTCACCGCACTGGACGCCGACGTGCTCGCGCTCCAGGAGGTGGACCGCCACCAGCAGCGCTCCGGCCTGACCGACCAGAGCGCGGTGGCCGCCAAGGCGATGGGCGCCGCCGACTGGCGGTTCGCCGCCGCGCTGCACGGCCGCCCCGCGCCGGTGGCCGGCTGGCTGCGCGAGCCGTCGGTGCCCGGCCTCCAGGTCTACGGCCCCGACGAGGTGGGCACCGCGACCGAGCTGCCGTCCTACGGCACCGCGCTGCTCAGCCGGCTGCCGGTCCGGCACTGGCGGGCCCGGCGGTTCGCGCCGGCGCCGTTCGGCCTGCCGCTGCGGGTCGCCGGGCGGCGCGGGCTCACTCCCGTCCCGGACGAGCCGCGGGCGGCGCTGGCGGCCGTGCTGGAGGGTCCGAACGGGCCGTTCACCGTGGTCGCCGCCCACCTGTCCTTCGTGCCGGGCTGGAACATGGCGCAGCTGGCCGGGATCCGGCGCTGGATCGCCGACCTGCCCCGGCCGTACCTGGTGCTCGGCGACTTCAACCTGATCGGCGCGGTGCCGCGGACCGTCCTCGGCGGGGCCACCGCCCTGGACCGCGCACCGGCCGCCCGGCAGCGGCGGGTCGAGGCGGCCCGCGGCGAGCTGCGGGCCGCCCGGCGGGCCCGTGAGGCGCTGCTCGCGGAGCCGCGCCGGCGCCGCGGTCGCGAACCGCGCCCGCGACTGCCCGGCTGGTACGACCTGGCCCGCACGCCCACCTACCCCTCGCACCGCCCGGCCGTGCAGTTCGACCACGTGCTCGCGGTCGGCGTGCCGCGCACGGCGGTGGGCACCGTCTCGGCGCCCCGGGTCGGCGTCAGCGACCACCGGCCGCTGGTCGTCGAAGTGGAGCTCTGAGGCCGCTCTCAGCCGGCCGTTACGGCCGGACCAGCCGGCCGTTCTGGTGCGGCAGCTGCTGCGGGCCGGCCGGGGTCGGCTCGTACTGCAGCAGCATCGCGGCGTCGTCGCCGAGCTGGCGCCCGACGTGGCGCACCACGTCGGCGTGCAGCCGGTGCAGCACGTCGCGCGGGCCGCCGTCCGCGCAGGCCGGCAGCCGCTCGGCGAGCGGGTAGAAGTGCCCGGCCCGGTTGCGCGCCTCGATCACCCCGTCGGTGAAGAGCAGCACCCGGTCCCCCGGCGCGAACGGCACCCGCAGCACCGGCGGTGCGACGTCGGCCGGGTCCAGCACGCCCAGTGGCGGCACCGTCTCGTCGAGCTCCAGCACCCGCACGGCGCCCTGACCGTCGATCAGCAGCGGCGCGGGGTGGCCGCAGTTGACGATCTCGGCGGTGCCGTCCGGCAGCACCCCGATCAGCACCAGCGTGACGAACTCCTCCTCCACGCCGGGGTGGTCGTTCTCGTGCAGCGCCCGGTCCAGGCTGACGGCCAGCCAGCCGGCCACCTTGTCCAGGGCCGGCTCCTGGTGCGCGGCCTCGCGGAACGCGCCGAGCACGGCGGCCGCGGTCTCCACCGCGTTCAGCCCCTTGCCGCGGACGTCGCCGACCACCGCGCGCACCCCGTGCCGGGTGTTGACCACCTCGTAGAGGTCGCCGCCGATCCGCGCGTGCGCGGCGGCCGCCGCGTAGTGCACGGCGGCCCGCACGGTGCCGACCCGGTCGGGCACCGAGCGCAGCAGCACCCGGCGGGCGATCTCGGCCACCAGCTGGGCGTCGGCCAGCGCCTGCTCCTGGCGCACCCGCAGCGTGGCGCTGACCCAGCTGATCGCGGTGACCAGCGCGATCGCGAAGACCGTGGCGCTGTGCACCGACTCGCCGAGGACGTTGTTGTACGCCGCCATCACGAAGGCCGCACCCTCGGCGAGCAGCCCGGTCAGGATCGGGTACCAGACCCGGCGGCTGACGATCGCCGCCAGCGCCGGCACGGCGGTGAGGGCCGGCTCGACCGTCACCTTGATCGTGCTGAAGTAGTCCAGGCAGACCACCAGGGCCATGCCGATGAACGGCAGGGCCAGTGCCGTCTTGGGCCAGGTGCCCTTCCCGATCGCGCTCAACTCAGGTGTCTCCAACAGAAGGCGCCGGGCGCCCGGCGGCACCTGCGGCGATGACTGAGGGTGGTGATCGGGGGCCTGTCCGATGGCCGGCAAGACGCGGGTGACCGGTTACCGACCCCACAATAGGCGCGAAACGTGCACTGCGCATCGGTTTCGCGCGAATCCGTAGCGAGTTGGATGCTCTCTGTGACCTAATAGTCACTGTTCCCGATCAGAAGCGTTTCCAACGCTTTCCGGTCGGGAAGTCCTGCCGGTCTTTCGATCCGGCCGCTGCGGATGTAACAGAACGCGGCGGTGACCTGCTCCAGCGGCACCCCGCGCTGCTCGGCCCAGCCGACCCGGTAGATCGCCAGCTGCAACGGGTCCGCGCTCTCCTGGTGGCCGGTCTTCCAGTCCACCAGCTCGTAACGGACGGTCGCCGGTGACCCAGCGTCGCCATCACTCTCGCGGTACACCGCATCGATCCGGCCGCGCACCACCCGTCCGCCGAGCACCAGTTGCACCGGCGCCTCGACCCGGTACGGCCGGCGCCGCGCGTACGGCCCGCGCAGGAACGCCTCCTTGAGCAGTTCGAGGTCGCGCTCGTCCTCGATGCCGTCCTCGTCCACGCCCGGCAGCGCGTCCGCGTCCAGCAGTGGCAGCGGCGCGAACTGCGCCTGGATCCAGGCGTGGAAGCGGGTGCCGCGGCGGGCCGCGGTCTGCGGCGGGCGCGGCAGCGGACGGGCCAGCTCGTGCGCGAAGCCGTCCGGGTCGGCGGCCAGCCGCATCAGCTGGGTCGCCGACAGCGCCGGCGGCACCGGCACCTCGCGCACGGTCCGCCTGGAGCGGGCGAGTTCACCAAGCAGTGCGGTCAAGTCCCGGTCCCAGGAGGCCAGTCGGCGCTGCTCCTCGGGCACCAGCCACTCCGGCTCCGGCGCCGGCTGCCCGGCCAGCCGACGGGTGATCACCTCGGCGACCCGGCGCCGGGCCAGCTGCGCGGCCGGGTCCAGCGGCAGCGGCCACGGCGTCGCCGCGCCCTGTTCCAGCGCCGGGTTGACCGCGTCGTCCAGCGGCGCTTCGGCCCACTGCTCGACCTCGCCGTTGCCGGGGCGCTCGGCGTGCGCGCGCAGCTGCTCCAGGAAGTCGGAGGGGCCGCGCACGGTGCTCTGGGTCGGTCCCCACCAGTGGCCCGAAGCGAGCAGCAGCGTGCGCGGGCGGGTGAACGCGACGTAGCCCAGCCGGAGTTCCTCGGTCGCGGCCTGCGCCTTCAGGCCGTCCTTGAACGCGGTCATGCCCTTCGCGGTCCAGTTCACGACGGCCGGCAGCGTGGCCGCGTCCCCGCGCAGCGGGTGCGGCAGCACCGGGCGGCGGCTGGTCCAGCGCTCGCGGGCCCGGTTGCTCGGGAACGCGCCCTTGACCAGGCCGGGCACCGCGACCACGTCCCACTCCAGGCCCTTGGACTTGTGCGCCGTCAGCACCTTCACGGTGTCCTCGCCGCCGGGCAGGCTGCTGTCCAGGCCGCGGTCGTACGTCTCGGCGGCCCGCAGGAAGGCCAGGAACGCGGTCAGGCCCGGATCGCCGTCCAGATCGGCGAAGCCGGCCGCGACGTCCAGGAACGCGTTCAGCGTCTCGCGGCGCCGGGCGGCCAGCGCGAGCGGCGAGGCGGCCAGCTCGACCTCCAGGCCGGTGACCGTGAGCACCCGGTGCAGCACGTCCATCAGCGGCTCGGCGAGCATCCGGCGCAGCTCGCGGATCTCCCGGGCCAGGTAGGCGAACCTGCTCCGGGCCTCGGGCGAGAACGGCAGCTCGTCGGGCTGGTCCCGGGCGCTGTCCAGGAAGGTCTCCAGCGCGTCGGAGAGCGAGATCACCTCGGTCGGGTCGGTCTGCGCGACCGCGGCGGAGAGCGGATCGCCGGCGTCGCCGCGCGCGGTGCGGACCAGTTCGGCGGCGCGCCGGCCGAGCAGCGCCAGGTCGCGCGGGCCGATCCGCCAGCGCGGGCCGATCAGCAGCCGGACCAGCGCGGCGTTCGCGGTCGGATCCTGGAGCACCTCGCAGACCGCGACCAGGTCGGCCACCTCGGGCAGCTGGAGCAGCCCGCCGAGGCCGACCACCTCGACCGGGACCTCACGGGCCACCAGCGCCGCGTGGATGTCGGGGAAGGCCACCCCGCCGCGGCAGAGCACCGCGATCCGGCCCGGCGCGGTGCCGGTGCGGACCAGGTGCGCGACCGAGTCGGCCAGCCAGTCGATCTCCGCGCGGTGGGTCGGCAGCAGCGCCACGCGGGCGAAGCCGTCCGACTCCGCGCCGGGGGCCGGGCGCAGCGCCTCGACTCCCTCGTGCATGTCGCGCAGCGGGGCGGCCAGCTCGTTGGCGAAGGCGAGCAGGCGCCCGCCGCTGCGCCGGTTCTCGCTGAGCGCGTAGCGGGCGGCGGGGGCGCCGTCGGCCTTCGGGAAGTGCACCGGGAAGTCGTCCAGGTTGGCCACCGAGGCCCCGCGCCAGCCGTAGATCGCCTGGCAGGGGTCGCCGACGGCGGTCACCGGGTGGCCACCGAGTCGAGGTCCGCCGTCTTGCTGTCCGTTGTGCTCCGGACCGTTGTCCTGCGGCCCGTTGTCCTGCGGCCCGTTGTCCTGCGGCCCGCCGCCGAACAGCCCCGCGAGCATCAGGCGCTGGGCCACCGAGGTGTCCTGGTACTCGTCCAGCAGCACCACCCGGTACTGCTCGCGCAGCAGCCGGCCGACCTCCGGGCGCTGCTGCGACAGCCGCGCGGCGGCGGCGATCTGGTCGCCGAAGTCCATCAGGCCGGCCGCGCTCTTGCGGCGGCGGTACTCCTCGACCAGCCGCAGCAGTTCGAGCCGCCCCTGCGCCGCCTCGGGGACGGCCCGCAGGTCCGCGTTGGTCAGCTTGGCGGCGGCCAGCTCGTCCAGCAGCGCGGTGTCGAACGCGCGCAGCCCGTCCGGCTCGACCAGGTGCTCGGCCAGTTCGGCGTCCAGCGCGATGAGCTCGCCGACCAGCGCGGTGAAGGTCTCCCTGAGGTGCGGGAACGGCCCCCGCGCGGTGCGCAGCACCCGGGCGGCCAGCTGGAACCGGGTCGCGTCCGCGAGCAGCCGCACGTCCGGCTCGATGCCGATCCGCAGGCCGTGCTCCTTGAGCAGGCGGCCGGCGAACGCGTGGTACGTGGAGATCTCCGGCTCCCCGCCGGGCTCCTCCGGGCCCGCCGGCGCCTCGAACTCTCGCACGCCGGCCCGCGCCAGCGCGGTGCGGACCCGCTCGGCGAGCTCGGCGGCCGCCTTGTTCGTGAAGGTCAGGCCCAGCACCTGCTCGGGCCGGACGGCACCGGAGCCGACCAGCCAGACCACCCGGGCGGCCATCACCGTCGTCTTGCCCGAGCCCGCCCCCGCCACGATCACGGCAGGCTCCAGCGGGGCGCCGATGGCCTGCATCTGCTCCCGGTTGAAGGGGATGCCGAGCAACTCCTTGAGCTGGTCGGGGTGGGTGAGCATGGCAGCAACGGTAATAGGAAGAACGGACAGTCGGCGGCGGTGATCCCGCGCCCGCGCTCCTCGCCGACCCGGTCGTGGCTACTCGACGAGCTGGCGGCCGTCGCGCTGGGCCGAGCAGCTGCGGCGGAACTCACAGCGACCGCAGCCCTCGCCGGTGGTCGGGGCGAAGCGCTCGGCGAGCACCCGCCCGGCCGCGTCGGCCAGCAGGTTCTCGACCCACGGCTCGCCCTCCGGCGGCGGCTGGTGCTGCACCTTCGGCGCCTCGGGGAGCTTCTTGTCCTCGAACCGCAGCTGCACCAGCTCGGCGCCGCCGAGCTCGGGGCGGCCGTTCACCAGCTCGTCCAGCGCGCCGCCGCGCACCGCGAGCTGGTAGACGGCCAGCTGCTTGTGCTCCGGCAGCGACCTGTCGCTCGGGTGCTGCTTGCCGGTCTTGAAGTCGACCACGTACGCGCGCCCGACCGCGTCCTGCTCGACCCGGTCCATCACCCCGCGGATCCGCACCGCGACCTCACCGACCGGCAGCGTCAGGTCGAACGGGTGCTCGGTGGCCAGCGTGGCCCGGCCGCGCTCCAGCACGTGCCAGTGCAGGAACCGCTCCAGCGCGGCCCGCGCCTGGGTCTTCTCCTGTGCGGACTTCCAGGGCGCGTCGAAGGCCAGCGCGTCCCAGACCGTGTCCAGCCGCTCCATCAGCACCGCGAGGTCGGCCGGAGTCCGGCCGGAGCCGACCTCGTCGGCCAGCGCGTGCAGCACGTTGCCGAAGCCCTGGGCGCCGGAGGTGGCCGTCTGCGCCTTGACCTCCTTGGTCAGGAACCACTGCAACGAGCAGGACTCCAGCTGCTCCAGCCCGCTGCCGGAGAGCTGCACCGGGCGGTCCGGCTCGCGCAGCGGCACCGGGTTGCTGGTCGGCTCGACCATCCCCCACCAACGGTCCGGATGGGCCGCCGGGACCAGCGGGGCGCCCTCGTCGTCGCTCGCGCCGGCCAGCACGGCCAGCCGCTCGGCGGCCGCCCGGCGCAGCGCCGGCGACTGCGCCGGGTCGACGGTGACCGCGCGCAGCTCGGCCACCAGCGCGGCCACCGAGAGCGGACGGCGCGGCCGGTGCGTGACGTCCTCGACGGTGACCTCGGGGATCCGGCGCAACACCTTGCCGGTCCTCAGGTCGAGCTCCTCGCGGTACAGCTCGCGCAGCAGCCGGGAGGGCTCGTCGCCGTCCTCGGCCGGCGCCTTGACCGCGGTGACGATCAGCCGCTCCTTCGCCCGGGTGGCGGCCACGTAGAAGAGCCGTCGCTCCTCGGCGAGCAGCGCGCCCGGGGTGAGCGGCTCGGCCAGGCCGTCCCGGCCGATCCGGTCGGCCTCCAGCAGCGAGCCGCGGCGGCGCAGGTCGGGCCAGAGCCCCTCCTGCACGCCCGCGACGACCACCACGCGCCACTCCAGGCCCTTCGAACGGTGCGCGGTCATCAGCCGGACGGCCTCGGGACGGGCGGTGCGCACGGTCAGCGTGTCGGCGGCGATGTCCTGCGCCTCGACCTCGGCGAGCAGGTCGAGCGCGCCGCGGTGACCGGTGACCTGGTCCTCGGCGCGGGCGGCGGTCTCGAAGAGCGCGCAGAGCGCGTCCAGGTCGCGGTCGGCGTTGCGGGCCGCGGTGCCGCCGCCGCGCAGCGCCGTGCGCTCCAGCCGCTCGCGCCAGCGCGGGCTGCCGTCCCAGAGCAGCCAGAGCGCCTCCTCGGCGGTGCCGCCGCCGCCCAGGTGGTCGCGGACCTTGCGCAGCAGCATGCCGAGCTCGCGGGCCCGGCGGGCCGGCGGCGTGGCCAGCGCGAAGAGGCGCTCCGGCTCGGCGAGCGCCTCGCGGAGCAGCTCGTCGGCGGGGCGCACCAGCGCGGTGGGCTCGGCGGCCCGCTCCTCCTCGCGCAGCGCGCGGCCGAGCCGGCGCAGGTCGGCGCCGTCCAGCGCGGCCAGCGGGCCGGTGAGCAGCGTGTGCGCCAGCTCGACGGTGAGCGGGTCGGGGTGCCCGTGCCCAGGCTCCTCCTGCCCGCGCTGCTCTCGCTTGTGGTGCACCGCGCCCTCGGCGCAGACCCGCAGCGCGAGCAGCAGCGGGACCACGGCCGGCTCCTCGCGCAGCGGCAGGTCGTCGCCGTCGATCTCCAGCGGTACGCCGGCCGCGCTCAGCGCCCGCCGCACGCCGGGGATGGCCCGCGCGCCGGCCCGGACCAGCACCGCCATCTCGCCCCACGGCACGCCGTCCTCCAGGTGCGCGCGGCGCAGCTGGTCGGCGATGCTCTCCAGCTCGGCGCCCGGCGTGGGGTAGGTGAAGACCTCCACCCGCCCGCGCGGCCCGGGGCGCCCCGGCAGCAGCGCGCGGTGCTGGGCCAGCTTGTCGGCGGGCAGCCGTCCCATCGGCAGCCGGGCCGCCAGCTCCCGCGAGGCCGCCAGCAGCGTCGGCGCCGAGCGGCGGCAGACCCGCAGCACCTTGACCTCGGCCGGGCTCCCGTCGGGCCGCCGGAACCGCTGCGGGAAGTCGAGGATCCCGTTGATGTCGGCGCCGCGGAACGCGTAGATCGACTGGTCCGGATCGCCGACCGCGATCAGGTCCCGGCCGCCGCCGGCCAGCTGGTGCAGCAGCCGGACCTGGGCCGGGTCGGTGTCCTGGTACTCGTCGACGAAGACCGCGTCGTAGCGCCCGCGCAGGTCGGTGTCGGGCCGCTCGGCGAGCAGCACCGCGCGGTGCACCAGCTCGGCGTAGTCCAGCACCCCGCGCAGGTCCAGCACGTCCAGGTAGTCGGCCAGGAAGTGCGCGGCGGCCGCCCAGTCCGGGCGCTGCACGCCGGCCGCGAAGCGGGCCAGCTCGGCCTCGCCCAGGCCCAGCTCGCGGCTGCGCGCCAGCACGGCGCGCACCTCGTCGGCGAAGCCGCGGGTGGTCAGGCAGGCCCGCAGGTCGAGCGGCCAGCGGATCCGGCCGGTCCCGGCCGCCGCGTCCTCGGCGCCGCCGGCCAGCAGCTCGCGGACCATCACGTCCTGCTCGGGCCCGGAGAGCAGCCGCAGCGGCTCGGCGAACCGCTCCGGCGCCTGCTCGGAGCGCAGCAGCGCGTAGCAGAAGGAGTGGAAGGTGGTGGCCTGCGGCGCCGCGGCGAGCCGCACCGCCATCCGGTCGCGCAGTTCCATCGCCGCCTTGCGACTGAAGGTCAGCACCAGGATCCGGTCCGGATCGGTACCGCGCTCGACCCGCCGGGCGACCGCCTCGACCAGCGTCGTGGTCTTGCCGGTGCCGGGCCCGGCGAGCACCAGCAGCGGCCCGCCGGTGTGCTCGGCCACCGCATGCTGGTACTCGTCCAGCACGGGCGGGGCGGGCGGCACGATCGGGCTGCGCACCAGACGGTAGGGGGAGGCCACGGGAGTCCAGCCGGTCGACAACAGGAACAACCGAGCGTACGAGACCGGCCGACCAAACCGGCGCGCGGGCGAGCACGTGCGCCGTTTCCGGCTCTGTCAACCGACCCGGCCGGGCAGGATGCGGACCGTGTCAGTCCTCTCGCCCGTCCCAGCGGGCCTGCCTGAGGTCCACCCGGGGCAGGCCCCCGGCCGCCGCCGAGCTGCGCAGCGGCGTCCCCTCGGCCCGGTAGGCGGCCAGCGCCCGCTGCTCGTGGCCGGGCAGCAGCGCACCGTCCGCCCGGACGACCCGCCACCAGGGCACGGGGGCGCCGTACAGCGCCATCACCCGGCCCACCTGACGCGGGCCGCCCTGCTCCAGGTACTCGGCGACGTCGCCGTACGTCAGGACCCGTCCCGAGGGGATACGGTCGACGAGTTCGAGCACCATGTCGGCGAACGGTGGCAGTTCCGCAGCCGGGCTCGCGTCCGTACGGTTGTGGTCCGCGCTGTTGTCCGTCACCCGGGCATTCTTGCCCATCCGGAGGAGCCGCCGGTCTCCTCCCGAGGGATTCGCCGCGCCCGATTCGGCCCCTGTCCGGCGCCGCCGCGCCCGGCATGCCACCATCTTCGAGGCGGTGAGTGGTGATACGAGGACAAGACCAGATGACCGGGACGGCTGACGTGGGTGTGCAGAAGGACTCGGACGAGTCCGGCGCCGTGCCACCTCCGGCCGAGGAACTCGTGGTGTCGCTGGAGAAACGGACCCCGGCGCCACCGCCGGCGACCGGACCCGCGCCGACGCCCGCCCCCGAGCCCGCACCGGCCGTGGAGCCGGTCGGCGACGAGGCTGAGGACGAGGACGAGGACGAGGACGACGACCGCATCGCGGTGGACGAGCCGCTGCTCGCCGCCCGCGCGCACCGCCCGTCCGACCTGATCCGCTTCCTGGCCGGCCTGCTCGGCATCGTCGCGCTCTTCGTGCTCGCCGGCTTCGCCACCTCGACCACCAGCGGCATCGCGAGCGACATCCACACCAATGTGGAGGGCATCACCCCCTGGCTCAAGACGGTCGGCAGCCTGGTCTCCAGCGTCGCGGTCCTCGCCGTCCCGCTCGCCTTCGCGGTCGAGCGGCTGATCAAACGCGACGGCCTGCGGGTCGCCGACGGCGTGCTCGCCTCGGTGCTCGCCTACGGCGTCTCGCTCGCCTTCGACTGGTGGGTGGCCGAGGGCGCCTCGGAGGGCATCCGCAACGCGCTGACCCAGCTCCCGCAGGGCACCGGCGGCCCGATCACCGACCCGGTGCACGGCTACCTGGCACCTGTGATCGCCTACATGACGGCGGTCGGCATGACCAGCCGGCCGCGCTGGCGGGTCGCGCTCTGGGTCGTCGTCTTCCTCACCGGCGCCACCGAGCTGATCAGTGGTTACACCACTCCGCTCTCGCTGCTGCTGACGCTGCTGATCGGCTGGTCGGTCGCCTACGGCACGCTGTACGCGATCGGCTCGCCGAACATCCGGCCGACCGGGCAGCACCTGATGCTCGGCCTGCGCAAGGTCGGCTTCGCGCCGAGCCGCGCACACCGCGCTCCGGACGCCCCCGGCGGCACCCGCCGGTACTGGGTGGACCAGCAGGACGGCCCCGCGCTGGACGTCCACATCATCGACCGCGAGCAGCAGGCCACCGGCTTCTTCTACCGCCTCTGGCGCCGGCTGCTGCTGCGCTCGGTCGCCGTGCGGCGCAGCCCGCAGTCGCTGCGCCAGGCGCTGGAGCAGGAGGCGCTGATCGCGTACGCGACCGCCGCCGCCGGCGCGCGGGCACCGCAGCTGGTGGCCACCTCCGAGCTCGGTCCGGACGCCGCGATCCTGGTCTACGAGAAGGTGCCCGGACAGACCCTGGACGAACTGGACGAGGAGCGGATCACCGACGAGGTGATGACCTCGTTCTGGGAGTCGGTCTCCGCGCTGCACGAGCGCCGGATCGCGCACCGCCGGCTCACCGGCGAGTCGCTGCTGGTGGTGGACGAGCGGCACGGCGCGCTGGTCAACCTCTCCGGCGGCGACATCGCGGCCGGCGACCTGACGCTGCGGATCGACGTGGCGCAGCTGCTGACCACCTTCGCGCTGCGGATCGGCCCCGCCCGCGCCGTCGCCGTCGCCAACCAGGTGCTCGGCGCCGAGCGGGTGGCCGCCTCGCTGCCGCTGCTCCAGCCGGTCGGCCTGAGCCGGCAGACCCGCGCCGACCTGGCCAAGCTCGCCAAGGACCGCAAGGCCGCCGCGCAGGCCCTGGCGCTGGAACAGGTGGCCGCCGGCGAACGCACCCGTGAGGAGGCCGAGGAGGACATCGCGGCCGCCGGCGAGGACCTGCTCAGCAAGATCCGCGCCGAGATCCTGGAGATCGCGCCGGAGGCACCACTGGCTCCCGCCAGGCTGGAGCGGCTGAAGCCGAAGACGCTGATAACGGTCGTCGCGCTGGCCTTCGCCGCGTACCTGGCGGTGACCACGATCCAGCCGGGCCAGCTCAAGCTCTCCCAGATGAACTGGGCCTGGGCCTCGGTCGCGCTGGCCGCCGCGGCCGTCAGCTACGGCGCCGCCGCGATGAGCCTGACCGGCTTCGTGCCGGAGCGGCTGCCGTTCGGGCGGACCGTCGCGGCCCAGCTGGCCGGCTCCTTCGTGAAGCTGGTCGCGCCGGCGGCGATCGGCGGCATCGCGCTGAACACCCGCTACCTGCAGAAACAGGGCGTCCGCCCCGGCCAGGCGGTGGCCAGTGTCGGCGCCTCGCAGCTCGCCGGGCTGGCCGGGCACCTGTCGCTGCTCTTCGCCTTCGGCCTGATCACCGGCTCCCAGAACAACAACGACCTGGGCAGCCAGCGCGCGGTGATCATCGGGGTGCTGACCGCCGCCGTGCTGGCGCTGGTGATCGCGGCGGTCGCACCGCTGCGACGGTTCGTGGTGACCCGGGTGCGCGGGCTCTTCTTCGGCGTGGTGCCCCGGATGCTCGACCTGATGCAGCGGCCCAGCAAGCTGATCACCGGTTTCGGCGGCATCGTGCTGCTGACGCTCGCCTTCACGGCCTGCCTGGACGCCTCGGTGCAGGCCTTCGGCGGCTCGATGAGCTTCGCGGCGGTCGCGGTGATCTTCCTGACGGCGAACGCGGCCGGCTCGGCCGTCCCGACCCCGGGCGGCATCGGCGCGATCGAGGGCGCGCTGATCTTCGCGCTGAGCCTGGCGATCCCGCCGGCCGTCGCGACCTCGGCGGTCTTCCTGTTCCGGGCGCTGACCTTCTGGCTGCCGGTGCTGCCGGGCTGGGTCGCGTACTCGTACCTGCAGCGCAAGGACGCGCTCTGACTCTGCTGCCGCTCTGAGCCTGCTGCCACGCAGCTCCGCGGCACGCGTGAGGGCCGGTCCCCCGGACGGGGAACCGGCCCTCACGCGTCGGTCGGGTCGAGCGAGCCGGGTCTAGTAGACCGGCTTCTCGGGCTCGATCTGGTTGACCCAGCCGATCACGCCGCCGCCCAGGTGGACGGAGTTGGCGAAGCCGGCCGCCTTCAGCACGGCGAGCACCTCGGCCGAGCGGACGCCGGTCTTGCAGTGCAGCACGATCTTCTTGTCCTGCGGCATCTTCTCCAGCGCGTTCCCCATCAGGAACTCGTTCTTGGGGATGAGCACCGCGCCGGGGATGCTGACGATCTCGTACTCGTTCGGCTCGCGGACGTCGATCAGCAGGATGTCCTCGTGGTTGTCCTGCATCTCCTTGAGCTGCTTCGAGGTGATGGTGTTGCCCAGAGCGGCCTCCTGGGCCTCCTCCGAAACGGCACCGCAGAACGCCTCGTAGTCGATCAGCTCGGTGACCGTCGGGTTCTCACCGCAGAGCGCGCAGTCCGGGTCCTTGCGGACCTTGACCTGGCGGTAGTTCATCTCCAGCGCGTCGTAGATCATCAGACGGCCGACCAGCGGCTCGCCGACGCCGGTCAGCAGCTTGATCGCCTCGGTGACCTGGATCGAACCGATCGAGGCGCAGAGCACGCCGAGCACGCCGCCCTCGGCGCAGGACGGCACCATGCCGGGCGGCGGGGCCTCCGGGTAGAGGCAGCGGTAGCACGGGCCGTGGTCGGCCCAGAAGACGCTGGCCTGGCCGTCGAAGCGGTAGATCGAACCCCAGACGTACGGCTTGCCGAGCAGCACCGCGGCGTCGTTCACCAGGTAGCGGGTGGCGAAGTTGTCGGTGCCGTCCACGATCAGGTCGTAGCCGGAGAAGATCTCCATGACGTTGTCGTTGTCGAGACGCTCGTCGTGGAGGATCACGTTGACGTAGGGGTTGATCTCCTTGACCGAGTCCCGCGCGGACTCGCCCTTGGAGCGGCCGATGTCGGACTGGCCGTGGATGATCTGGCGCTGGAGGTTGGACTCGTCGACGGTGTCGAACTCGACGATGCCGAGGGTGCCCACACCGGCCGCGGCCAGGTACATCAGCGCCGGGGAGCCGAGACCGCCGGCGCCCACGCAGAGCACCTTGGCGTTCTTCAGCCGCTTCTGCCCGGCCATCCCGACATCCGGGATGATCAGGTGGCGGGAGTACCGGCGGACCTCGTCGACGGTGAGCTCGGCGGCCGGCTCGACCAGGGGTGGCAGCGACACGGGGACTCCGATGGTCGTCAAAACGGTGTTTCCTTCAACCAACAGTGTCATGCCCGGCCGGTATTCCGAGACAGCAAGTCCGACAGGCGAGACAGCCCGCGCCGGATCGTGGGAATCACCACCACCCAGCGCGTCCGGCCCGCTGGTCAGACCCGGCAGGCGGTCTCCAGCCAGACGTCGGCCAGCGACTCCTCCAGCGGAATGTGCGCCCGCCAGCCGAGCCGCTCGCGCGCCGTGCGGACGTCCGCCTGGCGCCACGGCACCGGCTCGACGCCGGCGGTGGGCACCGCGGTCGCGCCGAACTCGCCGGCCGCCTGGGCGGGCAGCTGGACCGGGCGCGGCTCCTCGCTCAGCACCCCCTCGAAGCCGGACGCCCGGACCAGCAGCTCGGCCGCGTCCCTGGCCCGGACCGGGTGGCCGCCACCGACGTTGACCACCCCGGTGGCCGCCGAGACCGCGGCCGCCCGCACCGCCTGCGCGACGTCCCGGACGTCCACGAAGTCCCGCACCGCCGACAGGTCCGGCATCCTGACCAGCTGTTCATCGCGCTCCAGCGCCCGCCGCAGGCCCTCGGCCAGCCGCCCGAAGAGCGAGGCCGCCGGCGTGCCCGGGCCCACCACGTCGAAGACCCGCAGCACCGCCGCGTCCAGTCCGGAGGAGACCACCAGCTCGGTCCCGGCCAGCTTGGAGACCCCGTACGGACCGACCGGGCGCGGCTCGGCGGTCTCCGCGATCGGCACCCCGAACGGGACCGGGCCGTACTCCGCCGCCGATCCGACGTGCACCAGCCGGGCGGGCTCCCGGCTGCGCCGGATCGCCTCGCAGACCGTCGCGACGGCGAGCGTGTTCGCCCGGACCAACGTGCGCGGGGTGCCGTACGTCGCGCCGGCGCAGTTGATCACCACCTGCGGCGCCACCGCGTCCAGGAACCGCGCGAGCGCCCCCGGGCTGCCGGCCGCCAGATCGAACCGGATGTCGGCCGAATCGCGCCGGCCCAGCACCGTGACCTGGAGGTCGTGGTCGAGCAGCAGACGTTCGGCGACCCGGCGGCCCAGATAACCACCGGCGCCCAGCAACAGCACCCGCATCAGGGGTGTCCTTCCATCGAGACGACAAATGAGACAGCAGACGGGAAGTCGGTGGCGGCCGTCGCCACACCGGTACGGACGGCCGGCGCCCAAAGCCCAGAGTCCAGAGCCCAGGGCCTGTCCGGCGGCCGGCGGCGACCGGGTCTCAGCGATGGGCACCCGGCCGGCCGAGTACGGACCAGGCGTACGGCAGCAGCGCGGCCGCCGCGGCCCCCAGGGCGAGCGCGGCCGGTCCCCCCGGGTGGGCGGCCCAGCCGGGCAGCAGGCCGCCGGAGCGCAGCAGGAGCAGCGGCACCGCCAGCACGTCGGCCACGAGCAACCCGGCCAGCGCGGCCCGGCGCCGGCCGCAGCGGCGCAGCACGGCGGCCGAGCCGACCAGCAAGCCGAGCGCGGCCTGCGCCGCCCACTGCTCGGCCCCGGCCCGCTGCACCACCGCCTGGAGCAGCCCGGCGCCCGATCCCGGGCGCGGATCGAGCGCGGACAGCACGGCGAGCGCGGCGAAGCCGGCCACGGCGAGTGCGACCAGGTGCAGGCCCAGCGCGACCGGCAGCACCGGGCGCATCCGGGCCCGGAACTCGGCGATCGTGGCGGCCGTGCGCAGTTGGACCCGCCCCGCGTGCCGGGCCCAGCGGGCCGCCCAGTCCGCCGACCCGGCGGCCACCCAGGCCGCCGCGGCCAGCGCGGCGGCAGTCGGTACGGCTCCGCCGGGTCCGCCCGGGGCGGCTCCGGCTGCGGTGGTGGCGGCTGCGGTAGCGGCGGGCGCGCCGAGG
Organism: Kitasatospora sp. NEAU-69; assembly: GCF_057158765.1. Taxonomy (NCBI): domain Bacteria; kingdom Bacillati; phylum Actinomycetota; class Actinomycetes; order Kitasatosporales; family Streptomycetaceae; genus Kitasatospora; species Kitasatospora sp. NEAU-69. The sequence continues at coordinate 40,434 of NZ_JBWXUE010000004.1, read as the reverse complement.
ACGGCGAGCAGTGGCAGCAGCAGCACGCCGAGCAGCGCCACCCCTGAAGCGGCACGGTCCCGCCACCCGGGCGCCGCGCTGCCCGGACCGGCACGCCACGACTCGGCGGCCGGCGCGCTCCCCGGCCGGGCACCCGGTTCGCCACCGGGGCGGGCGATCGTCCGGGCGGCGGTCCGAGCGGCGCGCAGGCTCCGGCCCGGTGTCGTGCTCTCGGACCGGCTGCGGGGCCGGCGCCGGCCGCCCGGCCGCGCCGACGTCGGCCGCTGCTCCTCGGACAGGACGACGGGCCGCCGCGGCGACACCGACGGCACCGCCGCCGGCGCCCCCTCCGGCGACGACAGCTCCCTCGCCGCCTCGCGCGGCACCTCCCGCGACGGCTCGGCCGGCCGGCGCGGCACCCTGGCGAAGAGCTCCTCGGCGAGCGCGAAGACATCGCCGTGCCGGTAGCGCCCGACCGAGGCGGCGCCGATCCCGGCCTCCTCCAGTCCCGCCGCGATCTCCAGCGGATCGGTGGCCCGCTCGCAGAGCTCGCGGTGGCTCGCCATCAGCTGCCGCACCGGATCCGCGGCGGGGACGGCCGCCGCCGAACGAGCCTCGGCCGGGTCCGTGCGCCGGCCGGACATCAGAGCACCTCCGCAAGCGCCCCGGCGGCCTCGGGCACGACCGCACTCGCCGTACCGACCGCACCGCCACCCCCCGGCTCCGGGTCCGGGCCCGGATCCGAGCCGGCCACCCAGTACTCGGCCGGACGGGTGAACGGACGCGGCGGCCCGCTGCCAGGCCGGCGGTCGGTGGCCGGGAAGGCCGGCCACTGCGAGACCAGCTCCAGGTAGACCTCCCGGAACGCGCCCACCACCGGCTCGACCGCGAACCGCTCCTGGGCCCGCAGCCGCCCAGCCAGGCCCAGCCGGGCCCGCCGCTCCTCGTCACCGAGCAGCGCCAGGCAGGCGACGGCCAGCGCGGGCGGATCGCAGGGCGGCACCAGCAGCCCGGTCGGCCCCAGCGCCTCCCGGGTCACGCCGACATCGGTGGCGACCACCGCCCGGCCACTGAGCATCGCCTCGACCAGCGCTCCGGCCCGCCACCGGGCCCGCGCCGAGAAGACCGTCACCGTCCCTCTCTCCCAGAGCCCGCCCGACCCGACCGACCCGACCAGCGCATCGCCGAACAGCACGGCCGCATCGCCCGCCACCGAGCCGTCCTCCCCCTCACCCACCGTCAGCCCCAGCCTGCGTGCCACCGCCACGCAGTGCGCCCGGTAGCCCGGCGGCCCCTCCGGCCCGTCCATGCGCAGCCGCGTCCCCGGCAGCTCGGCCGACACCTGCGCGAAGGCGTGCAGCATCAGCTCCGGATCGGCGGCCGGCTCCAGTCGCCCCGCCCAGACCAGCGTGGGCCGGGCCGGCTCGGCGCCGGCGGCGGGTCGGTCCACGGCCGCAGTGCCCTCGTGGACCACCCGGATCCGCCCCAGGTCGGCCCCACAGCGCAGCTGCCACTCGCGGTCGTAGGCACTGCCGGGGGTGAGCAGCGCGGCCTGCCGGTACGTCTGCGCCGTCAGCCGGCGGAAGAACGCGAGCAGCAGCGCCCGCACCGGCGCAGCAGCACCACCGGCCCAAGCCCGCGCGAGGTACGGCGCCTGCCGACGGCCCAGGTACTGCTCGCGCAGGTGCAGCGTGTGCTCGGTGAGCACGAACGGCACGCCGTGCAGCTCCTTCGCCACCAGCGCGGGCAGCACCGCCGGGCCGCCGCCGACCACGTGGCAGAGATCGACACCGCCGAGCCCGCCCCGCCCGTCGCCGTACCAGGGGGCCGAGAGCGGGCGCAGGCACCGCTCCAGCAGATCGCCCGCCGCCAGCACGTCACGGACCAGCGGCCGCCCGGCGGCCGTGTCGGCGCCGGGCGCGCGCCAGACCTTCTCCAGCACCTGGTGGGCGTGCCCGGAGGCGAGGAACGCGGGCAGCGCGCCGTCGATCCGGGCCAGCTCGGCGAGCCGGTACAGCCCCTCGGCGAACGAGGCCGACTCGCGCGGCAGCACCAGAGCGCCGACCAGGTCCCGGAACGCCTCGGAGTAGTGCCGGCGGCGGACCGCACCAGGGCCACGACCGCCCGGCGGCGGGCCGTACAGCGCGAGCGTCCGCACCCTGGGGGCCGTCGGCACCGGCCCCGGCTCGGTCGGCAGCAGCAGGAACCGCTCGAACTCGTGCTCCGGCAGCCCCTGGGCAAGCCGGTCGCACCAGTCACCCCCGGCACGCTGAGCGTACGGATGGGCGCCCTCGGTGAGCAGGGCAATGCGCACGACGACCTCCGGCGGAGAGACAGGGACGAGAGAACAAGAAAACAAAGTGGGTCAGCAACCAGAGCGGGCAGGATCAGACACGCCGTCACCAAGACACCGGTCCCGGTCCCGACGCGGAGTCAGATCGCCCCCGCCCTCACGGAGCGCCCCCACGCTCCACTGCGGCCTCGACGGGATCCGCTCCCGCCCGCTGCGCATCTCTCACACACCGTTCCTTAAGCAGTGTCCAGGAGTGAGCATTGAGTCCACGTCCCGTTGCTGCGCGCAGCCCGAACGGTTCTGGGTGCGCTGGTGGCCCGCGTTCTCGTTGTCCCCGTTCGGGCGCGCAGCTCATGGTTGCGGTCCGTGACGGAGTGGCGGGTTTCCTCACGCCCCCGGGCACCTGGTCCGGCCTGGACGGTCCGATGCCCCACACCATCGCTCTGGTGATGTGGGGGCGGTGCCGTCCGTCGCCGGATCCGGTGTCCGAGAGCGCGTCGTCCGATGGCGACAGCGGCGCTGTCGTGTCGGGTGGTCTTGCGTCGCGGGGTCGCGAGCGGCCTTTGCCAGTGCTGCGTGCCCCACATGCTGGTGTAGGCCGGGTCAACCGCGACGATCGACAGTCCCAGCTCGGCGGCCATCGACACGAGCCGGGCCTTGAGCTTCCCGGTCGGGAAGCCGGAGATGAGCTGCCGGAACCGCTTCTTGCGGCCGTGCTTCTCGCGAGTCTTCTCCTCGGCGAAGTCGAGGTTCTCAAGGCCGATCGCGTTGACACCGGAGCGCTTCGCCCAGTGCAACAGCTGGCTGATGGCGTGCCGCACCTGAGCGTCGCGGTGCTGGGCCGTGCCCGACAGGTCGTAACGGAACCGCTTGGGGTCACCGACGGGGTTGCCGTGGACGTCGAGGTGCCAGGCGGCGAAGTGGTCCGCGTTCGTGTCCACCCCGACCACCCCGGCAGTACGGGCGACATAGAGCGGAACCGTCCGGACAACGGGCCTGGTCCAGGAGGCGTCGAGGTACCAGCGACGGCGTTCAACGTCCAGGTGGATGCGGTAGGCCACCGCCCGGTTGCCCTCGATCCTGTCGGCCCATTCAGTGCCCCGATAGGGGAACGACACCTTCGCGGCCAGGACGTACCGGCCGTGTGCAGCGTTCGCGTGCCCGGCCAGCGGCGCGGGCAGCTTGACCGACACTTCGCCGTCAGGGGTGACCCGGATCGTCTCGTTCCCGTACCGCTTGCCCGACTCACCGTCAGCTGACAGGAACCATCGCACGCTCTCCCACCGCTTCCGCCAATCGGCTTCGGTGAGACCGGCGGCGACCAAGTTGTGCCGGGTCTTCAGCAGCTTCCGACCGCCGCGCACCACATGCACGACACAGGCCTCACGATTCGCCGCAACAGCGTCACGCCGGTCCTCCAGCACGGCCAGACGCCGGGACTTGACGAACCACTCGTGTTTGGAGCGGTAACCACCAGGTGCGCGCTTGCCGCCCTTCTGCCCAGTGGGCAGCGACAGGCGGTGCCGCAGCATCCGGATACCCGCGTCCAATGAGTCCAGGTGCGCTGCCTGACCACGACGCGACAGGGTCCACTGAGCATGCGTCGCCTTCGTGATCGATCCGGCCCACCGCGACGACGAGACGGCGGTCAGCTCCCGCTTCCGCGCCGCCCACGAGTCGCTGGAGTGCTCAAGACCGTCAGCACAGTGGCCCTTGAGATCACGGGAAGCCAGCGCCCCCAGGTGCTCACCGACCAGCCGCAGCACCCTCTCGTCCTCGGACGTGAGGCCCTTGAGACGGTCGCGAACCGTCACACCCGACGGGCCCAGGGCAACAAACGGCGCCTCGATCCGCCGGAACTCCTTTTTCGACCCAGTCACGTCATCCCCCCCTCCCAGCCGGTGCCACCGCCCTCACACCACCGACAGTCGTCTCATCCACCTGACGGCCATGATCGAAAACGCTCGTGGACACTTACGTGCGCCCGTCCCGAGACGGACCTCAATCCCCAGCGGTTCATAACCCCTGGGCGCCCACCCGGCAGGCCGGCGGTTCACGCCCCCCCACAGCTGTTCGGTCCGACAGCACTGACGGTAGAACGGAAACGGTCCTGCCATCGCTCGGCGGCCACCCCTGCCACCTGAACGAGTGAACCCCCGTAACCACGAGCGGGGCCCGACGTTGCGTCGGGCCCCGCTCGTGGTTGCTCAGCTCCGTGCTGATCTCAGCCGATCTCGCGTAGGAAGTCGCGGACCGCCCGGCCGACCTGCGCCGGGTGCTCCATCATCGCCACGTGCCCGGACTCCGGCAGCACCAGCAGCCGGGCGTCCCCGAAGGCCGCGCAGGCCCGGGCCGCCGAGCGGTACGAGACGAGCTTGTCGCGCAGCCCGTAGACCAGCAGCACCGGTGCCTCGACCCGCTCCGCCTGCCGCCACAGCGCCTGGTCGCCGCGCTCGGTGTACGCCGAGACGATCCCGCGCGCCGAGCCGACCAGCACCTGCATCGCGTACGGCAGGCCCATCCGGCGCCGGTACTCGCTGACCGCCTGCTCCCGGCGCTCGGCCGGGATCGCCCGGGCGTTGCCGTAGACCAGGTCGAGCAGCCCGTCGGTGGCCTGCTCGACGCTGCGCCCCTCGGACTGGACCCGCTGGAGCAGCCGCGGCACCCCGGGCAGCGCGAGCAGGCCGGTGGGCAGCGCGGTGCGCTGCGGGGGCAGCTCGGGCAGCGCCGGGGAGATCAGCGTCAGGCTGCGCACCAGGTCGGGCCGCAGCGCCGCGAGCCGGACCGAGACCGCGCCGCCGAGCGAGTTGCCGAACAGGTGCACCGGCCCCCGTCCGCTCGCCTCCAGGTAGCCGATCACCGCCCGGACGTGCCCGGAGACCGAGAGGTTGCCGTCCAGCGGCGGCGCCGACCAGCCGAAGCCGGGCAGGTCCAGGGCCTCGCCGCGGACCACCCCGGTCAGCTCGCGCATCAGCTCGGTCCAGTTGTCCGAGGAGCCGCCCAGCCCGTGCACGAAGAGCGCCTCGGGCAGCCCGGCGGCCTCGTCGGCGGTCGGACCGGTCACCGACAGCACCGCCCCGGGCACCTCGACCGCCCTGGTCTCCCAGAGCCCGGCGGGCCGTTGCACCGCGTCCCGTACCGCGCCGGCGCCCGGCTCCGCGGGGCCGCCCGCACCGTCGCCGGGCTGTGCCCCGGCCCGCTCCTGCTGCTCAGTGCTCATGAGTGATGATGGTAATGAGACGTTGGCACGGTCGACGCGCGCGCGCCGTATTGTGGGCACCCGACAACCCGAGAGCTGCTGCTTTTCCAGGTTCAGGGGGGCGCAAACCGGGTTACCGAAAAGTAGAATCACTCCCTATTGCCCAGGCGTCAGCCCGGTCAGCGGCCCGGCACCCGTCGGGTCGTCGCCCCTGGCGCCGTCCGAGCACCATCCGAGCACCATCGCCAGCCAGAAGTGAGGAGCGCCGTGACGGCCATCCAGGAGGCCCAGGACCGCCCTCGCGGTGCCCGGCTGCCGCGTAGCGCCCGCCGTGAGCAGCTGCTCGGAGCCGCGCAGGAGGTGTTCGTCGCGCAGGGCTACCACGCCGCCGCGATGGACGACATCGCCGAGCGCGCCGGCGTCAGCAAGCCCGTGCTGTACCAGCACTTCCCCGGCAAGCTGGAGCTGTACCTCGCACTGCTCGACAAGCACTGCGACGCCCTGGTCGAGTCGACCCGGGCCGCGCTGGACGCGACCACGGACAACAAGCAGCGCGTCGCGGCCACCATGCAGGCGTACTTCGACTACGTGGCCAGCGAGTCCGGCTCGTTCCGGCTGGTCTTCGAGTCCGACCTGACCAACGAGCCCGCCGTGCGCGAGCGGGTGGAGCGCGCCGCCGACCTGAGCGCGACGCTGGTCAGCAAGGTGATCGCGGAGGACACCGACCTGCCCGAGGCGGAGGCCAAGCTGCTCGCCGCCGGCGTCTGCGGACTGGCCCAGATCACCGCCCGCTACTGGCTCTCGCAGGGTCGCGAGATCCCGCGCGAGGAGGCCGTGCGGCTGGTGGCCAGCCTGGCGTGGCGCGGTCTCAAGGGCTTCCCGATGCACCCCACCGAGCCGGGCGAGCCGGGCGCCCAGCAGTCGACTGCGGACTGATCCGCCCCGTACCGGGGGCGACCTTGCTCTATGGTGAAGCCGTACGGCGCGGTAGCCGCGAACTCCCGTTCGGAGCTGGCGGCCGCCGCGCATGGATGGCTGCAACCCCGGAGGGACGGAAGCCGTGGAGGTCAAGATCGGCGTGCAGAACGCACCCCGAGAGATCGTTATCGAGAGCTCGCAGACGGCGGATGAGGTCGAGAACGCGGTCGCCAAGGCGGTCGACGGTACTTCGAAGCTCTTCTCGCTGACCGATGAGCACGGCCGCCGCATCATCGTTCCGGCCGAGCGGCTGGCGTACGTCGAGATCGGCGAGCAGGCTGCGCGCAAGGTCGGCTTCGGCACCATCTGAGCCGCGCCGCGTCGGCGATGCCCGCCACTCCGTCAGGGAGTGGCGGGCATCGCCGTTTCCGGTCCGTGCCGTTTCCGGTCCGGCAGCCTCGGGTATGGGTCGGGCCACCGCGGTCCCCCGCCGCGCCGCCCTGCACGAGACCGGGAGGCCTGCCGTGCCCCTGCCCGTCGAAGCGATCGTGTTCGCCGTGATCGGTCTGCTGACCGCGGCCGCGGCGCTGATCCTCGTGCCGGAGTACTACCCGATGACGCGCGCCGTCACCGTCGGCACCGGGCTGGTCTCGGCCTTGCTCAGCGGCATGCTGCTGCGGTTCACGCTCGGCGACGCCTCGGCGGCGGCCACGGTCGTGATGACGATGGTCTGCACCGGGCTGCTCACCTCGGTGCTGGCGCGGCCTGACCTGGCCGCCAGGCGCAACAGCCACCGCCGCCGCCGGCACGCGGCCTGACCGGGCCCCCGCTGCTCCTGCCGACCCGGCTCAGGAGGAGAGACCCAGCGCGCTCATCCGCTTGGTGTGCGCCTCGGTGATCCGGTTGAACATCTTGCCGACCTCGACCAGGTCGAAGCCGGCCACCTCGGCGCCGCCGACCAGCAGGTTGGAGAGCGCGTCGCGCTCCGCCACCACCCGCTGCGCCTGGCTGAGCGCCTCGCCCATCAGCCGTCGGCCCCAGAGCGCGAGCCGGCCGCCGACCCGCGGGTTCTCCTCGATCGCCTGGCGGACCTTGTCCACCGCGAACTGCGCGTGCCCGGTGTCGCTCATCACCCGCAGCACCAGCTCGCGGGTGTCGTCGTCGAGGCGGACCGCGACCTCGCGGTAGAAGTCGGTCGCGATCGCGTCGCCGACGTACGCCTTGACCAGGCCCTCCAGCCAGTCCGACGGCCTGGTCACCCGGTGGAAGTTCTCCAGCGGCTCGACGAACGGCGTCATCGACTCGGTCGGGTCGGCGCCGATCTCGGCCAAGCGGTCGTGCAGCAGCTGGTAGTGCTGGAACTCGGCGGACGCCATCCGGGCCAGCGCCGCCTTGTCGGCCAGGCCGGGCGCGAGCTTGGCGTCGTCGGCGAGGCGCTCGAAGGCACTCAGCTCGCCGTAGGCCAGCGCGCCCAGCAGGTCGAGCACGGCGGCCCGGTAGCCGGGGTCCGCGGCGCAGCTGGTCCAGTCACCGATCGAGCCGACCTGACCGGCTCCGCCTTGAGTCTCCATGGTCCGTCACTCTAGATGGTCCGTCACGGCTGTTCCGTCACTGCGGACCGGTGTTCCCGTCACTGTGGACCGGCCCGGCGAGCGCCCGTGCGCTGCGCGGCGACCGTGTCCGTGGCGTCACATACCGCAAGGTCAGACACGTCACCTGTTCGAGTCGTCGGCTGACTGTACAGTGGTACAGAGGCCCGTCATGCCCGCACGGTTCGCAAACCGCGCGGGTTCGCTGAGTCCGGACGATTCCGGCACACGGCATGGGGCACTCACGTACGCGGATGCCCGGTCGGAGAGCCGATCGGCTCCGACCTTGGCTTGGACCCCAAGCCAGGCACCGCATCAGTGGCCGAGCGAGGGCCGCCGCGGACCGCGCCGCAGGGCGCCGGTCCCGCGCCGAACCCCTCATGGGACATCTCCCCCCACGCCACGGGACGCCACCGCCCCGCCAGGGCAGGCCCTCCCGTACGCCGCAGGGGCCGGCGCGGTCGTGCACGACCGCGCGGTTGACGGGCTTTCACGGCCCAGGACCAACCGCGCGGCTGCCCGCCGCCCTCTCGCTCTCGGCCCGCCACACGGAAGAGGCAGCACCCTGTCCACCACGACCGAACCCACGAAGACCACGTTCCGCGAACTCGGCATCCTCCCGGAGACCGCCGAGGCGCTGGAAGCAGTCGGCATCGTCCACCCGTTCCCGATCCAGGAGATGACCCTCCCGGTCGCCATGACCGGGCACGACGTCATCGGCCAGGCCAAGACCGGCACCGGCAAGACCCTGGGCTTCGGCCTGCCGCTGATCGAGCGGGCCATCGTGCGCGCCGACGTCGACGCCGGCCGCGCGACCGAGGAGCAGCTCTCCGACAGCCCGCAGGCGCTGATCGTGGTCCCCACCCGCGAGCTCTGCACCCAGGTCACCAACGACCTCCAGACGGCCGGCAAGGTCCGCAACGTCCGCGTGCTCGCCATCTACGGCGGCCGGGCGTACGAGCCGCAGGTCGAGGCGCTGAAGAAGGGCGTCGACATCGTCGTCGGCACCCCCGGCCGCCTGCTCGACCTGGCCGGGCAGAAGAAGCTCGACCTCTCCAAGGTCAAGGCGCTGGTGCTGGACGAGGCCGACGAGATGCTCGACCTGGGCTTCCTGCCCGACGTCGAGAAGATCATCACCATGCTGCCCGCCAAGCGGCAGACCCTGCTCTTCTCGGCCACCATGCCGGGTCAGGTGATCAGCCTGGCCCGCCGCTACATGAGCCAGCCGACGCACATCCGCGCCGCCGCGCCGGACGACAGCGGCCACACGGTCGCCAACACCACCCAGCACATCTTCCGGGCGCACTCGCTCGACAAGGTCGAGCTGGTCTCCCGCATCCTGCAGGCCGACGGGCGCGGCCTGGCGATGATCTTCTGCCGCACCAAGCGGACCGCAGCGGACGTCTCCGACCAGCTGACCCAGCGCGGCTTCGCGGCCGGCGCCGTGCACGGCGACCTCGGCCAGGGCGCCCGTGAGCAGGCGCTGCGGGCGTTCCGCGGCGGCAAGGTGGACGTGCTCGTCTGCACCGACGTCGCGGCCCGCGGCATCGACGTCGAGGGCGTCACACACGTCATCAACTACCAGTGCCCCGAGGACGAGAAGACCTACCTGCACCGGATCGGCCGCACCGGCCGCGCCGGCGCCTCGGGCACCGCGGTCACGCTCGTCGACTGGGACGACATCCCGCGCTGGCAGCTCATCAACAAGGCGCTGGAGCTCGGCTTCAACGAGCCGGAGGAGACCTACTCGACGTCTCCGCACCTGTACGAGCTGCTGCACATCGCGCCGGGGACCAAGGGCGTGCTGCCGCGCTCCGAGCGCACCCGCGCCGGGCTGGCCGCCGAGGAGGTCGAGGACCTCGGCGAGACCGGGGGACGCGGCTCCCGCTCCGGTGGGCGCGGCGATCGTGACCGTGACCGCGGTCGCGGGCGTGGCGGCGACCGTCCCGAGCGGGGCGCCGGCGCCGAGCGCGCCGGTGGTTCCGAGCGGTCCAGTGGCTCCGAGCGCTCCGGCGGACGGCGCGGCGAGACGGCCGGCGAGCAGGCGGGCGAGCCGCGTGCGGCCCGTGCGCCGCGCAGCCGTCGGCGTACCCGTGGCGGGTCCTCGGTCGAGGCGGGCGCTCCGGCTGCCGCTGCGGCCGTGGTGGACTCGACCGCGTCGGCGACTTCGACGACCTCGGTGACCGGTGCGCCGGCTGCCGCCGTTGCCCCGGCAGCGGCGACCGGCGAGGGCGAGAGCGCTCCGCGCCGCCGCCGTCGCCGTCCGCGCAACGGGGGCGCGTCGGGCGAGGGCACGGCCGCTCCGGTGGCTGCGACCCCGGCTGCGCCGGCCGTCGAGGCTCCGGCGGCCGAGACCCCCGTGGTCGAGGCGCCTGTGGTCGAGGCTCCGGCGTCGGCTGTCGCGGTCGCCGAGGCGCCCGCCGTGGCCGCTGTGCCGAGCCAGGCGAGCGCACCGGTCGAGGAGACCGACGCTCCGGCGCCGGCCAAGAAGGCGACCCGCACGCGGAAGACCGCTGCCAAGAAGACCGCCCCGGCTGCCGCCGAGGTCGTCGCCGAGGCGGAGGCCGTGGTCGAGGCCGCGGCTGAGGCCGCGCCGGTCGCCAAGAAGGCCACCCGCACGCGGAAGACCGCCGCCAAGAAGACCGCCGCAGCTGCCGCCGAGGTCGTCGCCGAGGCGGAGGCCGTGGTCGAGGCCGCTGCCGAGGCCACGCCGGTCGCCAAGAAGGCGACGCGCACGCGGAAGACGGCTGCCAAGAAGACCGCCCCGGCTGCGGCCGAGGTCGTCGCGGAGGCGGAGGCCGTGGTCGAGGCCGCGGCTGAGGCCGCGCCGGTCGCCAAGAAGGCCACCCGCACGCGCAAGACCGCTGCCAAGAAGACCGCCGCCACCGAGACGGCGGCCGAGACGGTGACCGAGGCTGCGGTCGTGACGGAGGAGACTCCGGCACCGGCCAAGAAGGCCACCCGCACGCGGAAGACCGCCGCCAAGAAGACCGCCGCAGCTGCGGCCGAGGTCGTCGCGGAGGCGGAGGCCGTGGTCGAGGCCGCGGCTGAGGCCGCGCCGGTCGCCAAGAAGGCGACGCGCACCCGCAAGACGGCCGCCAAGAAGGCGCCCGCCGCCGAGTGACAACGCGTCATCTGACGCACCGTGCGAGGGCGGGTGGACCGGTCGGTCCGCCCGCCTTCGCACGTCAGGGCTCCGCAGACGCCCTAAGCTCGGAGGCGGAGTGCGCCCCGGCCGTCCGGCCGCCGGCCTCGTCCGTCCCCTCCCCTCCCTGTCGCCTCCCTCTCCCCTCCCCCGCCTGCAGAGGAGCCCGCCCATGAGCACGCCGCCCTTCCTCACGCTCCCCGCTTGCGCCGTCGCCACCCGGCTGGTCACCGCGCGCGGTGAGATCGCCGCGCTGCGCGCCGAGCCGGCCGGGCAGTCGCGCGGCACTGCGCTGCTGGTGCCGGGGTTCACCGGGAGCAAGGAGGACTTCATCGCGCTGCTGGAGCCGCTCGCCGCAGCCGGCTTCCGGGTGGTCGCGGTGGACCAGCGCGGCCAGTACGAGACCGGTGGGCCCGCCGACCAGGACGCCTACGCGCTGCCTGAGCTGGGCCGGGACCTGCTGGCCGTCACCGAGCTGCTCGGCGCGGCGGGCGGCGGCCCGCTGCACCTGCTCGGCCACTCCTTCGGCGGCCTGGTGGCTCGCGAGGCGGTACTGGCGGCCGAAGCCGCACTGCCGTCGGCCGCACTGCCGTGGGCCTCACTGACGCTGCTCTCCAGCGGTCCCGGTCCGATCGAGGCGTCCGAGGCCGCCCGGACCAAGCTGCTGATGGACGCGCTCGGCATGATGGACCTGGAGAGCATCTGGCAGGTCATGCAGCAGATGGAGGAGGCCCCGAACCCGCCGCTGGCACCGGAGATCGCCGAGTTCCTGCACCAGCGCTGGCTCGCCAACGTCCCGCAGTCGCTGCAGGCGATGGGCGAGCGACTGCTGCACGAGCCCGACCGCACCGCGCTGCTGGCGGCCACCGCGCTGCCGAAGCTGGCCGTCTCGGGCGTGCGGGACTACGCCTGGCCGGTGGAGGAGCAGGCCCGTACGGCCGAGCAGCTGGGCGCGCGCCACGTGGTGGTGGACGGCGCAGGCCACTCCCCCAACGCCGAGCGCCCGGCCGAGACGGCTGCCGCGCTGGTGGCCTTCTGGTCTGCGGTCAGCACCGGCTGAAAGCCGTCCGTCCGTCCGGTCCCACTGGTTCGTCCTCCTGCTCTGCCCTGTCCTGCCCTGCTCTGCCCTGGCCTGTCCTGGCCTGCCCTGGCGCGCCCTGCCGCAGCCCTGCTCCGTCCCATGCCCCCGTGCTCCGGGGCGCGCTCCCGCTGCCCAGGTGCGGCACGGCCTAAAAATCATTAGTTCCGGTAATATTTGATTCAGACCGGGAATTATCGACCCCAGCTGCGCCGTTGTACCCCACGTGCCCCCGCAGCCACGCCGCCCGGTCGACAACCGGTGGCAGGACTTCACCGGCGGGCAACCGCGAGGAAACAGCCCGAAGCCAGGCTGGTGAACGAGGCTCCCGCTGGATCCCGTCCCACCGGCGGCGACCGAAGGGGGAGGCGTGACGCCGAGGACCGCAGGACCGCAGACCGCAGCACCGACGAGCGCTGTGCTGAAGAGCGCGCCACGGAGATCCGCTGCACCGAAGTCCGCACCATCGAACATCGCAGCACCGAACGCCGCAGAACCGAACGCCGCAGTGCCGAAGGCAACGACGCCGACGATCCCCGCACTGACCGAAGCGAAGACAGTAAACCCGTCCCGGCCACTGCCGGGGCAGCGAAAGGAGACGCCCATGCGTTTCGAGATCCTCCGTCTGGACGACCACCAGGGCTCCGCCACCGACCGGCTGATCGCCGACGCGGAGACCGTACGCCGGCTGGTCGAGGCCGCCGCACTCACCGGCGAGCGCCTCTACATCCGTCCGTGCCAGACCGTCTGACGCCCCGGCAGGTCCTCGCGACCGCCCACACCCTCCCCGGCGCCCCGCCACCGACTTCCCGGTGACGGGGCGTCCGTGTGCGCGCCCCCTGGTGCACGCCGCGCTCCCCGTGGACGTTTGGCGTCCGGCCGCGCGGGACATCCCCTAGCCGGGGGCGACCGCTCTACCCGGTCGGGCCCGCAGCCTCCCCCCGCCTCCGGCCGGGAGGTGCCCCCAGCACGGAGCCGCCGCGACGCACTCCGTACGGGTGATCGTCCTTGACGAGGCGGTCCGGAGGGAGGAGCGTTGGCTGTTATGAGGGGCGAGCCAAGTTGCCCGAGGTGCGCCGGTCGGGTGCGTGCCCCCGGTCTCTTCTCCGACACCTGGCAGTGCGACAAGCATGGCGCCGTCTATCCGATGCAGCCCGTGCTCCCGCCGAGCGTGGAGGCGCTCGGGGCTGCCGTGGCCCGGTCCCAGGTGCCGGTCTGGCTGCCCTGGCCGCTCCCGGTCAGCTGGCTCTACACCGGGATCGCGCATGCGGGTGACGACCTGTCCGGCGCCCGTGCCACTGCGGTGGCCTGCTCCGGCCCTGCGCCGCTCGGCGGCTTCGGCGAACTGGTGCTGGTCGCCGAGGAGCTCGGCGTCGGCCTCGGCGCACGGTACGCCGGGCTGCCCGGCCCCGATCCCGGCGACGTCATCTCGCTGCACAAGCCCGCCGACACGAAGCTGATGGCCGCCGGCCGGCCCACCCCGATGTGGCACGTGCCGGGTGCGCCCGACGACCGCGCGGTCTTCGTCGGCGAGGCGCTCGGGCTCTGGCTCTGGGCGATCGCTTGGCCCGAGCAGTCCGCGCTGCTGATGTACGACGAGCTGGTGCTCACCGATCTGCGAGACGCCGGCGCCGAGCTGGACCTGCTGCCCTGCGGCGCGCTCTCGCCGCGCCTGCTCGGCGCACCGCCCACGTTCTAGTCGCCTCCCGCGTTCCAGTCGCGTGCGTTCCGGTCGCCCGCGTTCCAGTTGCCGGGCTCCGGGTCGACCCCTGCTCCGGGTCACCGGTGCTCGGCTTGCCCGCCGGCCCGTGGCCCGCGCCCCCTTGGCCCGCACCTCTCGCCCTTCGGCCTTCGTGCCCCTTGCCCCGAACCGCCCGGTAACCGGCTGGCTATCCTGGGCTGCCTGCCCCACCTGAGCCCCGCCCCGCCTGCCCCAGCCCGCATCCGAGCCAGCCAGGAGCCCGTCCCGTGCGCATCGACCTGCACGCCCACAGCAACGCCTCCGACGGGACCGACACTCCGGCCGAGCTGGTCGCGGCGGCCGTCGCGGCCGGACTCGACGTGGTCGCGCTGACCGACCACGACACGGTGGCCGGCCACGCCGAGGCGACCGAGGCGGTGCACGCGCTGCCGGCCGGGGACCGTCTGACGCTGGTGCCGGGCGCGGAGCTGTCCTGCCGCGTCGAGGGGATCAGCATGCACCTGCTGGCCTACCTGTTCGACCCGGCCGAGCCGGCGTTCGCCCGCGAGCGTGAGCTGGTCCGCAACGACCGGTTCCGGCGCGGGCAGGCGGTCGTCGAGCGGTGCCGGGAGCTGGGAGCACCGATCAGCTGGGAGCAGGTGCAGCGGATCGCGGGGGCCGGCTCGGTGGGGCGCCCGCACATCGCGAGCGCGCTGGTCGAGGCCGGCGTGGTGGCGACCGTCTCGGAGGCCTTCACCGGCGACTGGCTGGCCAACGGCGGCCGGGCCGACGTCCCGAAGCACGAGACCGATCCGGCCGAGGCCGTCCGGCTGGTCCGCGCGGCGGGCGGCGTGCCGGTCTTCGCGCACCCGGGCGCGGTCAAGCGCGGACGTACGGTCTCCGAGCAGGTGATCGCCGACCTGGCGGCCGCCGGGCTGGGCGGCCTCGAAGTGGATCACATGGACCACGACGAGCAGACCCGCGACCGGCTGCGCTCGCTCGCCGGCGACCTCGGCCTGCTCTGCACCGGCTCCAGCGACTACCACGGCTCCCGCAAGACGGTGGAGCTCGGCGCCTTCACCACGGCCCCGGAGGCCTACGAGGCGCTGCTGTCCCAGGCCACGGGAGCGAAGCCGATCACCGCCTGACAGCTGACGTCTGATGCCTGACAATCGACGGCTGACGGCTGACGGCTGACAGATAGCGCCCAACGGATGACAACTGACAGATAACAGATTCTGTCATCCGTCAGCCGTCATCCGCAGCCCGCTATCCGTCAGTCCAACGCCACTCCCCGGCGCTCCGGGTCCCGCAGGTCGGCCCCGAACCGAAGCCAGCGCTCCTGCAGCTCCTCAGCCCCGTGCACCCGCTTGTGGGCGGCTTCGTTCGGCGTCATCGGCAGCAGCGGCAGGAACCGCACCGGGTCGGCCGGCTCCTCCAGCTCCAGGTCCTCGACCAGCCCGCCCGGCTCGCCCGCCAGCACCGAGGTGAACGGCGCGCCCGCCCACAGCGGCTCGCCCAGGTCCAGCGAGGCGCCCGGCGCCACGACCAGGCCCTCGACCTGCGGCGTGGCGGCGAATGTGGCCAGCGCGCGCAGCACATCGTCACGGCCGCCACGGACGGTCAGCAGCAGCTCGACCCGCGGCCCGCGCACCTGGTCGGCGACGGCGGCGTTCGGGTCGGCCATCGGCGCGGCCGACATCCCCAGCGTCGCGTACCGCACC
Organism: Kitasatospora sp. NEAU-69; assembly: GCF_057158765.1. NCBI lineage: Bacteria > Bacillati > Actinomycetota > Actinomycetes > Kitasatosporales > Streptomycetaceae > Kitasatospora > Kitasatospora sp. NEAU-69. The sequence goes on along the minus strand of NZ_JBWXUE010000004.1, from coordinate 24,828 downwards.
AGCCCGTCGGCGTCCGGGCCGAACCGCAGCAGCTCGATCTTCTCGGCGCCCAGGAACGTGATCGCCGCCCGCCCGCTCGGCTCGCCGAGTGCGGTGATCAGGCGGGCCTCGACCGCCGTCAGCACGTCGGCCCTGGTCGGCCCCTGCGGGCCGTGCGCGGGCTGCGAGGGGTCACCGAAGAGCGGGAAGTCGTGCGCCATGCGGCCGAGCGTACAGGGTGCCCCCACAGCCCCCCCGGACGCCGCCGGCAGCCGCCGACAGCCGCCCCCCGACACCCGCCCCGAGGCCGCTGACGACTGCTCAGCGGCGTCCGCCGCGGACCACCAGCGCCAGCCCGGCCAGGATCATCAGCACCGCCGGGTACGCCGCCACCGGCGGCAGCTGCCCCAGCCAGACGGCCGCGATCAGCGCCGCCCCCGGCGTCTCCAGCAGGATCGCCGTCGAGGTGACCGACGGGCCGAGCGTGCGCACCACCCGGTTGCTGAGCGAGTGCCCGACCAGCTGCGCGGCGACCATCAGCAGCGCGATCTGCCCCCAGACGCCGGCCGGCCAGCCGGTCATCCGCACCCCGGCGACCAGGCAGATCCCGAGTAGTACGACCGCGGTCGTGGCGTAGCAGACCAGCGTGTACGCGGTCGTGCTGACGGTCCGCCGGACCTCCGCGCCGAGCAGCATGTAGCCGGCCGCGGCCAGCCCGGCGCCGAGCGCCAGCGCGTCCCCGAGCAGCGCGCGCGAGGAGAGCGCCAGGTCGACCCCGGTCAGCAGCAGGACGCCGACGAACGAGACACAGGTACCCACCGCGACCAGCCGCGGCGGACGGACCCCGGTGATCCTCAGCAGCAGGATGGTCCACAACGGCGTCGTGGTGACCAGCGCGGTGGACGAGGCGACCGAGGTCATCCGCAGGCTCGGCATCCAGAGCGCGAAGTGCAGCGCGAGCAGGACACCCGCGGCCATCGCGAGCAGCAGCGCGCGCCGCCCGATGCCGCGCAGCTCGGCCCGGTGCCGGGCCAGCGCGTACGGCGCGAGCACGCCGACCGACATCACGTTGCGCCAGCAGGCGATCGCCAGCGCGGGCGCGGCGGTCGCGCTGATCAGCGGCGCGGAGAGCGAGATGCCCGCGACGGAGATCGCGAGCAGGCCGAGGTCGGCCCTGGGCAGCTGCGCGGGTATCCCGGGGACGGGCTGCGCGGTCCGAGCGGTCTCGGCCGCGTTGGTGCAGGGCACGACTCAGCCCTTGCGGCTCAGCCGGCGCAGTACCAGCTTCGGCAGGCCCGCCGGGATCGGCTGCCGGGTGGTGGCCGCGCTCGGCATCGGCACGGCGGCGTGCGAGGCGTCCGGCATCGCGCCGGGCCGCTCGGTGGAGGTGCCGACCGGCTCCAGCCGCAGCACCCGGCACTCGCGCGCCCAGCGGTCGGTCATCGCGTCGGTGTCCGGCGCGTTGAGCCGCTTGCCCTTGAGTTCCTCGACCGCGCCGTCCCAGGCCGCGCCGCGCGGTTCGAGCTCGGTCACCCGGGCGGCGAACGCGACCAGGCGACCCCACTTGTCCTTGCTGCGGACCGTCACCGCGGCGCCGGCGCCGGCGGTCAGCCCGTGCAGCGGCTGTTCGCCACCGTCGCCGACCACCACGACCGCGCCGTCGTGCCAGGCGTGCCAGAGCGGCCGGCTGTCGGCCGCGCCGTCGGGCAGCACCCAGAGCAGGCCGGACTTCTTCACCGACTCCTCGATCAGCGCGCGGTCGAGGAGGGCCTCAGCTGTTGCGGTCGTACCGTCCATGCCGCACAGCGTACGGGTCGCCGCGCCGCGCCCGGGCGGCAGCCACCGGCCCCACGACCTGCCGTACGACGCACCGTTCCACCTCCCGTACGACCGTCCCGGGCACTGCAGTACGGTCGCGACGAGCTCTGACTTGCACCCTTCGATAGCCTGGCCACCCCGAAGACACCCCAACGACGATCGAAGGGAAGCCCATGGCAGGACCAGGCGGCCGGGTCTTCATCTCCCACCTCGCCGGAATCGCGGTCTTCGACCCGAACGGCGACCAGGTCGGCCGGGTTCGTGACGTAGTGGTCTCGCTGCGCATCGGCGGCCGGTCGCCGCGGGTGTTCGGCCTGGTGGTCGAGGTGATCGGCCGACGGCGGATCTTCCTGCCGATGACCCGGGTCACCAGCCTGGAGTCCGGCCAGGTGCTGACCACCGGCGTGATCAACCTGCGCCGGTTCGAGCAGCGCCCGACCGAGACCCTGGTGCTGGCCGAGCTGCTGGACCGCCGGGTGACCGAGACCGGCACCGGCGAACAGGTCACCGTGCTGGACGTCGCCATGGTGCAGACGCGGCTGCGCGAGTGGGAGATCAGCCGGGTCTTCGTGCAGCGCGGCAAGACCAGCCGACTGCGGAAGAACCGCGGCGAGGCGGTCACCCTCGACTGGTCGGCCGTCACCGGCTTCACCCTCACCGAGGAGAGCCAGGGCGCCGCCAACCTGTTGGCCACCTTCGAGCAGCTGCGCCCGGCCGACCTGGCCGGCGTGATGCACCACCTGTCCGCCAAGCGCCGCGCCGAGGTGGCCGCCGCGCTGGACGACGAGCGGCTCGCCGACGTGCTGGAGGAGCTGCCCGAGGACGACCAGATCGAGATCATCGGCAAGCTCAAGCAGGAGCGCGCCGCCGATGTGCTCGAGGCGATGGACCCGGACGACGCGGCCGACCTGCTCTCCGAGCTGCCCGCCGAGGAGGCCGAGCGGCTGCTCCAGCTGATGGAGCCCGAGGAGGCCGCACCGGTGCGCCGGCTGCTCTCCTACCAGGAGGACACCGCGGGTGGCCTGATGACCACCGAGCCGATCGTGCTGGAACCGGACTCGACCGTGGCCGAGGCGCTGGCCCGGGTCCGGATCCGCGACCACAAGCCGGCACTGGCCGCCCAGGTCTACGTCTGCCGCCCGCCGAACGAGACCCCGACCGGGAAGTACCTGGGCACGGTCCACTTCCAGCAGCTGCTGCGCGAGCCGCCGTACACGCTGGTCGGCTCGATCCTGGCCGACGACCTCGACCCGCTGCCGCCGGACACCCCGCTCTCGCTGGTGACCAGCTACCTGGCGACCTACAACCTGGTCGCGGCCCCGGTCGTGGACGAGGCGGACCACCTGCTCGGCGCGGTCACGGTCGACGACGTGCTGGACCACCTGCTGCCCGAGGACTGGCGCGAGGCCGCGCTGCACGGCGACATGGACCACGGCGACATCGACCACACCGGGCACGAGAGCGAGGCGACCCGTGGACGCTGATCGGAAGAACCGCAGAGACGGGCAGCAGGAAGGCGGCCCGCGCAAGCGCCAGCGGCTCCAGGGCGAGCTGCGCGACCTGCGGCAGCTGCGCGAGCTGCGGGCCCGCGAGGGCGTGGTCCGGACCCCGACCGTGCACGGCACCGCCGTCCGCTCCCGGCTGGACCAGCCGCGCACCGAGCGCCCGGGCCTGTTCACGCTGCCGGCCTACGACCCGGAGGCCTTCGGCCGGCTCTCCGAGCGGATCGCGCGCTTCCTCGGCACCGGACGGTTCATCGTCTGGATGACCGTGGTGATCATCATCTGGGTGCTCTGGAACACGCTGCTTCCGCAGGCCGCCCGGTTCGACAACTACCCGTTCATCTTCCTCACCCTGGTGCTCTCGCTCCAGGCCTCGTACGCGGCCCCGCTGATCCTGCTCGCGCAGAACCGGCAGGACGACCGCGACCGGGTCAACATGGAGCAGGACCGGGCCCGCAGCGACCGCAGCATCGCCGACACCGAGTACCTGACCCGCGAGGTCGCCGCGCTGCGCCAGGGCCTGGGCGAGGTCGCGACCCGCGCCTTCATCTCCTCCGAACTGAGCGGCATCCGCTCCGAGCTGCAACAGCTGCTCAAGGAGCTGGACGAGCGCTCGGAGGTCTCCGAGAGCGCGTGAGCCCGGCTGTGACTCCCGGCTGTGACCGTCGGCACGCTACCGGCCAGTCAACCACCCGACCGGCGAGCCGTACCATCAAGGCATGGCCAATGAGACAGAGGTGGCGACCGGCGTGACGGAGGAGTCCGTCCGCAAGGCGCTGTCCACCGTGCAGGATCCCGAGATCAACCGCCCGATCACCGAGCTCGGCATGGTGAAATCGGTCGAACTCGCGGACGGCGGCACGGTCCGGGTCGCCGTCTACCTGACCGTCTCCGGCTGCCCGATGCGCGAGACGATCACCGACCGGGTGAAGACGGCGGTCGGCCGGATCCCGGGCGTCACCGAGGTCGAGGTCGAGCTCGACGTGATGAGCGACGAGCAGCGCAAGGAGCTCTCCCAGCTGCTGCGCGGCGGCGCCCCCGAGCGGGAGATCCCGTTCGCCAAGCCCGGCACGCTGACCCGGGTCTACGCGGTCGCCTCCGGCAAGGGCGGCGTCGGCAAGTCCTCGGTCACCGTCAACCTGGCCGCCGCGCTGGCCGCCGACGGCCTGAAGGTCGCCGTGGTGGACGCCGACATCTACGGCCACAGCGTGCCCCGGATGCTGGGCGTCGAGGGCCGCCCGACCCAGGTGCAGGACATGATCATGCCGCCGTCCTCGCACGGCGTGAAGGTGATCTCGATCGGCATGTTCACCCCGGGCAACGCCCCGGTGGTCTGGCGCGGCCCGATGCTGCACCGCGCCCTCCAGCAGTTCCTGGCCGACGTCTACTGGGGCGACCTCGACGTCCTGCTGCTCGACCTGCCGCCGGGCACCGGCGACATCGCCATCTCGGTCGCCCAGCTGGTCCCGAACGCCGAGATCCTGATCGTCACCACCCCGCAGATGGCCGCCGCCGAGGTGGCCGAGCGAGCCGGCACGATCGCGCTGCAGACCCACCAGAAGATCGTCGGCGTGATCGAGAACATGTCCGGCATGCCCTGCCCGCACTGCAACGAGATGGTCGACGTCTTCGGCACCGGCGGCGGCCAGACCGTGGCCGACGCCCTCACCCGGGCCACCGGCGCCACCGTCCCGGTCCTCGGCAACATCCCCATCGACGTCCGCCTGCGCGAGGGCGGCGACGACGGCACCCCCGTCGTCCTGGCCGCCCCCGACTCCCCCGCCGGCGCCGCCCTGCGCGCCGTCGCGGGCAAGCTCGGCGGCCGCCAGCGCGGACTCTCGGGTCTCTCCCTCGGACTGACCCCGAAGAACAAGTTCTGATCCGTCAGCCCGTCAGCCCGCCGCGGGAGTTCACTCCGGCGGCGGGCTGACGGAACGCGAGACGGCCCCGGGGTTCCACTCCCGGGGCCGTCTCGCGTTCCTGCGTCCGACGGGGGGGCACGAAACGTCGGACGGGCTGACTTCTCGTCACTTCCCGGTGTACGACGCCAGGTCCGCGATCGCACTGAAGCCGATGCCGTAGGCGCTCACGCCGCGGCCGTAGGCGCCCAGCAGGACGCCCGGGGCCTCGCCGGCCAGCACCCAGCCGTACTCGGACTCGCGGTAGCGGAAGGGCTGTGGGAGGCCGTTGACCGGGAGGGTGAGGGGGGACCAGCCGGGGCCGGCGAGGTCGTCGGCGAGGTCCCAGGCGAGGGCGGTCTGCTGGTCGAGCCAGTCCTGGCGGCGGCCGCGGTCGAGTTGGCCCGGCCAGGTGGCGGCGAGCAGGCCGGAGCCCGCGAGCCAGGCGGCGGAGGAGGCGGAGGTGGCCTCCAGGACGCCGGTGCCGTCGGCGCTGCGGCGGCCGGGGCGGCGGGCGACGGTGACCACGACGGCGAAGCGACGGGCGTCGCGGGCCTCGTACTGCTTGGGGGGCTCCTCGCCGTGGCCGACCGAGCCGTAGTCGATGGTGCGCGGCTGGACGGCGCGGTGGCCGCCGGCGCCGGCCTGGAGCAGCCAGCGGTGGCCGGTCCAGCCTTCGTCGAGGCCGTACCAGGGGAAGTCGGCGCTCTGGTACGGCGCCAGCGGGTCGGCGGGTTCGGCCGTGCGCCGGCCGGGCACCTCCGCCGCCTGGGCGGTGGCCGTACCGGCACCGCTCGTCGGGTTCACCGCACGACTGCTCGTCGCGTCCATCCCGGACCTCCTCAGCCACCTGTCGACCGGCCACCCTGCCGAGCACTCAGCACAATAGCGGCGCGGAGCGCGGACACCCCGCCGGGCCGGGGCCGGGCGGGGTGTCGTGGGGCAAACGAGGCGGCAGGAGGGCGTCAGGAAAGCGCCGAGTGCTGCGTCAGGTCGCGTCGAAGTCGTACGGCGGGCGCTCGCCCGCGGTCAGCGGGGCACCGGTCTCCGGCTTGACGAAGGCGGCCACGCCGCCGGCCGCCGCCGGGGTCTTCGTGGTGCTGACCGCCGTCGGCGGCTTGTCGTCGAGCACCGACTTGATGTCGAGGCCCTCACGCAGCTCCTTGAAGCCGAGCGGGTCGTCGTCGCCGCCGATCAGGTTCTTGCGGACGAAGGTCTTCGGGTTGAGGTCCTCGAACTCGAAGTCCTTGAACTCGGGGCCCAGCTCGCTGCGGATGTCCTCCTTCGCGTTGTCCGCGAAGGCCCGCACCTTCTTGATGAAGCCCATGGTGTCCTGGATCAGCTTGGGCAGCTTGTCCGGCCCGAAGATCACGATCGCCATGACGATCAGCGTGAGCAGTTCGAGCGGGCTTATGTCGAAGAACACCTAAGCTCCCAGCTCCTGAAGGACGGCTCCGGTCGGGCGCACGCCACCGGTCTCCTACAGCGTAATGGCCGCCGGCGGGTCTGCGGCCCACGGGGGAACGAAACCGTGGTAAAGACCAGCCGGCGGCCGAATGCCGAGGGCCCGCCCGGGCCCGAACAGGTGACGCCGGACAGCCCTAGGGCAGCGGCGCGTGCCCGTGCGAGGCCGGGAGGACGGTGAGCGAGGAGGCGGTCGGCACCGGGGTCACCGCGTCGTACGGGTGGCCGTAGCTGTGCAGCGGGAAGTCCACCGAGAGCGGGGCACTCAGCCCCGCGCCGACCGCTCCGACCGCGCCGCCGGTGAGCCCCGGCGCCGTACCGCCGCCGGGCAGCTGCGAGTTGACCGTGGTGCCGTGCTGCTCGTCCAGCGGGCTGTCGCCGGCCACCGAGGCCAGGCCCAGGCTGCCGAAGCCGCCGAGCGTGACCGCCGCGACCGAGAACGCGCCGGCCGCCGCGACGACCAGCCGCCGCCCGCGCGGCGGGCCGGGGCGGGAGATCGGCGGCACGGTCGGCGGACGCTCGGTGGCGTGCGCCGTCCTGCCCGAGCCGCGCCGGCCGGTCCAGAGCCGCACGTCGGGCAGCCGCCCGGCGCGCGGGTCCACGCCGGGCAGCGGGTCGTCCGCGCCGAGCGCGCCGGACCCGAAGCCGGAGCCGAACGAGGCGCCCGCGCCGCGGCCGAAGGAGCCGCCGGTCAGCCGGCTGCCGCCGAGTGTCGGGCCTGCGGAGGGAAGACCTCCCGGACCACTCCCTGCGCCACCGCCGCCACCGGCGTCGTCGGGAAGCGCGGCCACCGCGAGCAGCCGGGACATCAGCAGCGCGGACGGACCGGGTGCCTCGGTGTGGGCGAGCAACTGCTTGACCGTGCGGGCCTCCTCGGCCTCGGCCAGGCACCGCTCGCAGGTCGCCAGGTGGGCCTGGACCCGCTCACGCGCGTCGTGTCCCAGTTCGCCGTCCAGGTACGCGGTGAGCCGGTCGCCGAGGTGGTGTTCCTCGCTACTGCTCGGCTCTGCCTGGCGTACGGCGATCGGCCGCAGCACGGGGACCTCCTCACTGGTGCTCTCCTGCTCCACCTCGGCGGGTGCCGGGCGCCTGGCGCCGGACCAGCCCGGAACGCTCACGATCGCCTCCGCCCGCTCCCGCCCACACCGGCCTCACCGGCAGCCGCTCCCACGACCGCGGGCGCGGGCTCCGAGCCGCCACGCCGGATCCGGCCGGGCGCGGCGCCGGGCGCGCGGTGCTTGAGCGCGGCGCGCAGGTGCGAACGGCCGCGGTGGATCCGGCTGCGCACGGTGCCGAGCTTGACGCCCAGCGTGGCGGCGATCTCCTCGTAGGAGAGCCCCTCGATGTCGCAGAGCACGACGGCGGCGCGGAACTCCGGGGCCAGCGTGTCCAGCGCCTGCTGGACGTCGGCGTCGAAGTGCGTGTCGCTGAAGGCCTGGGCCGGGCTCGGCTCGCGGCTCGGTAGCCGCTCGGCGGCGTCCTCGGCGAGCGCGTCGAAGCGGATCCGCTGACGGCGGCGGACCATGTCGAGGAAGAGGTTGGTGGTGATCCGGTGCAGCCAGCCCTCGAAGGTGCCGGGGGTGTACGTGGACAGCGAGCGGAAGACCCGGACGAAGACCTCCTGCGTGAGGTCCTCGGCGTCGTGCTGATTACCCGTCAACCGGTAGGCCAGGCGGTAGACCCGGGCGCTGTGCGCCTCGACGATCTCTTCCCAGCTGGGCGGGGTCCAGCTCTGCGCGGCGGGCCCCTCGGTGAAGGTCGCGAGCGCGGCGGGAGCCGAGGACTCGGCGGCGGTGCCGTCGGACGACAGGTCCTGGGGGGTGGGCGCAGTCTGGTTCATCACGGGCTTCGGCGTACGGGCCGACGTGGTGCCGCGGAGATGCCGCCGCACAGGGACGTCGCCCTCGGCCACACCTCCTCGGTTGGCTCTTCTGCCCAGCAGGGCCACCACCATATCCACCTCACCCGTCAGTTCTGGATAAAAGTGTGTTCTTCCACCGCAGCGCGAGGGACACCTGCCACCGGCCGCTCCCGCAGACTCTCAACAAGAGCAACGGCCCGCCCCCGGACGCGGTTCCCGCCCGGCCAGTAATCTGTCGCCTGAAATATCGACATCAGGCCAGCCGCCGGCCCGCCAGGCGCCGGCAGACCCCCCAGGACCACCATCAACGACTTCGGGCCCGCGGCTGCAACCCTCGCCGACACGTACGTCGGCGAGGACGCCGTGCTGACCTATGCCCGGGCTCAGGCCGCCCGCACCGGCGTGCAGGCGATCGGCCCGAGCGGCGGCGCCTGCCTGCGGCTGCTGGCCGCCGCGGTGGGCGCCAAGGCGGTGGCCGAGATCGGCACCGGCACCGGCGTCTCCGGCCTCTACCTGCTGCGCGGCATGCGTCCGGACGGCATCCTGACCACGGTCGATCTGGAGCCGATCCGCCAGCAGTTCGCCCGCGAGGCGTACCTGGCGGCCGGCTTCGCGGCCAACCGTGCGCGGTTCATCCCGGGCCGGGCGCTGGAGGTGCTGCCGCGCCTCGCCGACGGACAGTACGACCTGGTCTTCTGCGACGGCGAGGCAGCCGAATCGCAGGCGTATCTCGCAGAATCGTTGCGCCTGCTGCGGCCGGGCGGGCTGGTCTGCTTCGAGGGGGTGTTCCAGCAGGGCCGGCTGACCGACCCGTCGCTGGACGATCCGCGGACCAGCGCGATGCGGGGGCTGGTGCAGGCGGTGCGGGAGAGCGAGATGCTGCTGCCCGCGCTGCTGCCGGTCAGCGACGGGCTGCTCTGCGCGGCCAAGCGGTAGCCGTACCGACAGCCGTACCGACAGCCGTACCGACAGCCGTACCGACAGCCGTACCGCCCACGGGGAGGGCCCAGGGACCCTGGGAGCTCGGAGAGCCCTGGCGGCCCCGCGGAGCCCCTGGGACGGGGGCATGGGGGTTGCGGGGGCGTGCGGGTGCGCGGACGACAGCGGGGCCCGGGGGCCGACCGGTGTCTGCGCACCAGTCGGCTCCCGGGCCCCGCACACGCATCCCGCAGGATGCGAAGCTCACGCTTGAGTCAGCCGCAGGCCTTCTTCAGAGCCTCACCCAGAGCGTCTGCCTCGTCCGGAGTGAGCTCCACCACCAGGCGCCCGCCGCCTTCGAGCGGAACTCGCATGATGATGCCCCGCCCCTCTTTGGTGACCTCGAGCGGGCCGTCACCCGTCCGCGGCTTCATGGCCGCCATGCTCGTTCCCCTTCCTGCAACCGCTCAGCTACGTACCAGCAGTCCGTCCACCGCCGGTATCGAACGCATTGATCGGAAGCCATTATCCCGCATTCGGCGCCCCGATGACCAACGTCACTCTCACCGCACCAGTGGCCACACCGGCACAGACCCGCTGATTCCACCTCAGACGGCGCAGCACTCGAACGGGCGAAAGCGCATCAGTTGCCGCTCCCCGCCTGCCCCCGGCCGGTACCCTGCGGCCGCCCGGCCCGGCGGAGCCACCGGCGGCGGCCCCCGGCGCGGCGGCGCGCGCGGGGCCACAAAGGTGCGCTACCTCACACTCCCGCCGACCGGCGCGCTCCGGCATGCTGATTCAGGTCCGCGATGTTACCGAACGGTTGGGAGCCTCCACCCCATGTCCGACTCCGTGCTGTACGAGCTCGACGGCGGCCTGGCCGTCATCACGATCAACCGGCCGGAGGCGATGAACGCGCTCGACGTGCCGACCAAGGTCGCACTGCGGGACGCCGTCGTCGCGGCGGCCGCCGACCCGGCGGTGCGGGCGGTGCTGCTGACCGGCGCGGGCGAGCGGGCGTTCTGCGTCGGGCAGGACCTCAAGGAACACCTGGGCCTGCTCAAGCGGGCCGAGGAGACCGGCGAGGCGCCGCTGAAGACCGTCGCCGACCACTACAACCCGCTGGTCCGCGCGCTGACCGGGATGCGCAAGCCGACGATCGCCGCGGTCAACGCGGTGGCGGCCGGCGCCGGCGCCTCGCTCGCCTTCGCCTGCGACTTCCGGATCGTCGCCGAGACCGCGGGCTTCAACACCTCGTTCGCCGGAATCGCGCTGACCGCGGACTCGGGCGCGTCGTGGACGCTGCCCCGGCTGGTCGGGCATGCCCGGGCGACCGAGCTGCTGATGTTCCCGCGCACCGTCAAGGCCCCCGAGGCGCTCGCCCTCGGGCTCGCCACCCAGGTCGTGCCGACCGCCGAACTGGCGGCGACCGCACGGGAGTTCGCACAGAAGCTGGCGGCCGGCCCGACCGTCGCCTACGGCGCGATCAAGGCCTCACTGGACTTCGCCGCCTCGCACTCGCTGAGCGAGACGCTGGACAAGGAGGACGAGCTGCAGACGATGGCCGGGGAGAGCGAGGACCACCGGATCGCGGTGCGCGCCTTCATCGCCAAGGAGCAGCCGGCGTACGTCGGCCGCTGACCGGCCGTCACCTGGCGGATGGCCCTGGGGTCTGAACAACAGGCCCCAGCCCGGCTCAGCGGGCGTGGCAGTCCGCCAGGTGGTCGTTCACCAGGCCGCAGGCCTGCATCAGCGCGTACGCGGTGGTCGGGCCGACGAACTTGAAGCCGTGCCGCTTGAGCTCCTTGGCCAGCGCGGTGGACTCCGGAGTCACCGCGGGGACCTCGGCGAGCGTCTTCGGCGCGGGCCGGTCCGGCCCGGCGGCGAACTGCCAGACGAGCGCGTCCAGACCGCCGTCCAGTGCCAGGGCGGCCCGGGCGTTGCTGATCGTCGCCTCGATCTTCAGCCGGTTGCGGATGATCCCGGTGTCCTGGAGCAGCCGCTCGGCGTCCTCGGGGCCGAACCGCGCGACCTTCGCGATCTCGAAGCCGGCGAACGCGGCCCGGAAGCCCTCCCGGCGGCGCAGGATGGTGATCCAGGACAGGCCGGACTGGAAGGCCTCCAGGCAGATCCGCTCGAACAGCGGGTCCTCGCCGTGCACCGGCTTGCCCCACTCGGTGTCGTGGTAGATCCGGTAGTCGTCGGTGGACTCGCCCCAGGGGCAGCGGAGCAGCCCGTCCGGGCCGGGCACGAGCGGCTGCGGGTCGGTCACGACTCGGCCTTCTCCGGGTGCTCGGCGGCCTGCTTGCCGACCTGGCCGGCGTGCTCGACCGCATCCTGCGCGGCCGGGCCGTCCTGCGCGGTGCTGTCCTGCGCGGTGCCCGCCTGCTCGCCGCCTGCGGCCCCGCCGCCGTCGCGCACGCCCGCCGCGGCCTCCAGCTCGGCGATCCGCGAGTCGCGGTAGGCGAGCTCGGCGCCGAGGCGGTCGAGCACGTCGTCCACCTCGTTCATCCGGTAGCCGCGCACCGCCATCGGCAGCCGGATCTCGTCCACGTCATGTCGGCTCAGCGGCCGCTCCTGCGGCAGCCGGGCCGCGATCCGGTCGTGCACGGCCTCCGGCAACGAACCGCCGCCGCCCAGCGCCACCAGCGCGGCGCCGCCGACCACCACGGCCATCGCCACCACGATCACCCAGAACACGAGCTGTCCTCCCGACACGTGAGTATGCGGCCGTGTGAGGGATCATGGTGTCCCTGGGGAAGGCCGGGGCCCCATCATCGCACCAGGGCAGGTGTGGATCGATACCCGCAATACCCGCCCGCGGTACCCGGAATCCGTTTGAGACCTCATCTGCTTGGACCTGGAGGAGCAAGGGTGGCACTGCGCCTGGGACCGCGTGAGTTCGCCGCGGACGAACTGGTCATCATGGCCATCGTCAACCGCACCCCGGACTCCTTCTTCGACCGCGGCGCCACCTTCGCCGACGAGGCCGCGTTCGCCGCCGCCGACCGTGCGATGGCCGAGGGCGCGGCGATCCTGGACATCGGCGGGGTCAAGGCCGGGCCGGGCGAGGAGGTGACGGTCGAGGAGGAGCTGCGGCGCACCGTCCCGTTCGTCGCCGAGCTGCGCAAGCGGCACCCCGAGGCCGTGATCAGCGTGGACACCTGGCGGCACGAGGTCGGCGAGGCGGTCTGCGAGGTCGGCGCCGACCTGCTGAACGACGCCTGGGGCGGCGCGGACCCGAAGCTCGCCGAGGTGGCCGCCCGGCGCGGCGTCGGGCTGGTCTGCACGCACGCCGGCGGGGCCGAGCCGCGCACCCGGCCGCACCGGGTCGGGTACCAGGACGTGATGGCCGACATCCTGCGGGTGACGGTCGGCCTGGCCGAGCGGGCCGCCGCGCTCGGCGTGCGGCGGGACGCGCTGATCATCGACCCGGGGCACGACTTCGGCAAGAACACCCGGCACTCGCTGGAGGCCACCCGGCGGCTGCCGGAGATGACGGCGACCGGGTTCCCGGTGCTGGTCTCGCTCTCCAACAAGGACTTCGTCGGCGAGACGCTGGACAAGCCGGTGGACGAGCGGCTGCTCGGCACGCTGGCCACCACCGCGGTCTCGGCCTGGCTGGGCGCGCAGATCTACCGGGTCCACCAGGTGGCCGAGACCCGGCAGGTGCTGGACATGGTCGCCTCGATCCGCGGCACCCGGCCCCCGGCGGTGGCCCGCCGGGGGCTGGCGTAGAGCTTCGGACGAACGAACCGGACGACTGCTCAGATCTCGTTCGCCGGGCGGCGGCTGTCGGCGAGGATCTTCAGCACCTCGTCCACGTCGTCGGTGACCTGGAACAGCTCCAGGTCGGCCGGGGAGGCCTTGCCCTGGGCGACCAGCGTGTCGCGCAGCCAGTCCACCAGCCCGTTCCAGTAGGCGGAGCCGAAGAGGATCACCGGGAACCGGGTGACCTTCTTCGTCTGCACCAGGGTGAGCGCCTCGAACAGCTCGTCCAGCGTGCCCAGACCACCGGGCAGCACCACGAACCCCTGCGCGTACTTGACGAACATCGTCTTGCGCACGAAGAAGTAACGGAAGTTCAGCCCGAGATCGACGAACTCGTTCAGCCCCTGCTCAAAGGGGAGTTCGATGCCGAGCCCGACGCTCAGCCCGCCGGCCTCGGAGGCGCCGCGGTTGGCCGCCTCCATCGCGCCCGGGCCGCCACCGGTGATCACCGCGTAGCCGGCCTCGGCCAGCGCGCGGCCGATCGCCACGCCCGACTTGTACTCGTCGGAGTCGGGGGCCGTCCGGGCCGAGCCGAACACACTGACCGCGACCGGGAGTTCGGCGAGCGCGCCGAAGCCCTCGACGAACTCCGAGGTGATCCGCCAGACCCGCCAGGGGTCCGTGTGCAGCCAGTCGGTCGGGCCGGTGGTGTCCAGCAGCCGCTGGTCCGTGGTGCTGGTGCCGACCTGCTCCCGGCGCAGCAGCACCGGGCCCTTCTGCTTCTCCGGCCAGGTCCGCCGCGGCGCGTCCGCACCGGGTTCCGCCGTCTCCACCAGCTCCGGCCCGTGGCCGAAGCGCCGTCCGTCTGCGCCGTCGTGCGCTGATGTCCCTGTCATGACGAAACTGTACGCCCGGCCGGCGCCGCCCGTGGGGAACACGGGGCGGACGGTGCATGGCCACCGGGTGTACCACCGCACCGCGCGCTCCGCACCGCACCAGCCCGCCCCGCCCCGCCCCGCCCCGAACGTCAGTCCTTGGTCAGCCAGTCGCGCAGCCGCCGCTCGACGTCGGCGATCGCGCTCAACGAGCAGTACTCGTCCCGCTTGTGGGCCAGGTTCGGGTCGCCGGGGCCGTAGTTGACGGCCGGCACGCCCAGCTCGCTGAACCGCGCGACGTCCGTCCAGCCGAACTTGGCCCGGGCCTGACCGCCGACCGCCGCCACGAAGTCGCGGGCGGCGGGCTTGTCCAGGCCCGGCAGCGCGCCGGGGGCGGAGTCGGTCACCTCGATCTCGAAGCCGGCGAAGACCTCGCGCAGGTGCGCCTCGGCATCGGCCGGCGTACGGTCCGGCGCGTAGCGGAAGTTGACGGTCACCACGCACTCGTCGGGGATCACGTTGCCGGCCACGCCGCCGCGGATGTCCACCGCGTTCAGGCCCTCGCGGAACTCCAGGCCGTCGATCTCCACCCGGCGCGGCTGGTAGGCGGCGAGCCGGCCGAGCACCTCGGCCGCGTGGTGGATCGCGTTGTCGCCGAGCCAGCTGCGCGCGGCGTGGGCCCGGACGCCGGTCAGCGTGATCCGGATCCGCATCGTGCCCTGGCAGCCGCCCTCGACCATCGCGCCGCTCGGCTCCATCAGCACCGCGAAGTCGGCGGCCAGCCAGTCGGGGTGCTGGGCGACCAGGTGGCCCAGGCCGTTGCGGGAGGCCTCGATCTCCTCGCAGTCGTAGAAGACGAAGGTCAGGTCGCGGTTCGGCTCGGCCAGCGTGGCGGCCAGGCGCAGCTGGACGGCCACCCCCGACTTCATGTCCGAGGTGCCGCAGCCGTACAGCAGGTCGCCGTCGACCCGGGAGGGCACGTTGTCGGCAATCGGCACGGTGTCCAGGTGGCCGGCGAGCAGCACCCGCTCCGCGCGGCCCAGGTTGGTGCGGGCCACGACGTTGTTCCCGTACCGGTCCACGGTCAGGTGCGGGAACGCGCGCAGCGCCGCCTCGACGCTGTCGGCCAGGGCCTGCTCGTCCCCGCTCACCGAGGGGAAGTCGACGAGCCGCGCGGTGAGCGCGCCGCCGTCCAGGGAGAGGTCCAGGGCTGTCGTGACGCTGTTCAGGCTGCTCATGGGCGCCAAGCGTAGCGCTGCCCCGAGCACGGAACAGCGCGTGGAACACCGCGCGGAACAGCGCACGAACGGCGCTCCGACGCCTGGCGGGAGCGAGCCGCACGCCCGGCCGCCGACGGCCCGCGCAACCGTCTGTCACCGGTTGGACACTCGTGCGTGCAACCGGCGGGGGCCGCACAGTCGTCCGAGTTGGTGCCGACTGAGTACGGTGTGCGAAGACATCCCGAGGTGAGAGGGGCCACGGTGGCCAACGAGGAGGACGGCCCGGCGCGTGGTCGCGGCCGGCGCCGGCGCCCGCTGCGCTGGGTGCTGACCGCACTGGTGCTGACCGCGGCCGTGGTGGCCGGTCTGCTGCTGTGGAACCGGCACGGGCTGCTGGAGACTCCCGAGGGCTGTGCGGTCACGCCGGCCGGCGGCAAGCCGGTCGGCATGGACATCGAGCAGGGTTCGAACGCGGCGACGATCGCGGCCGTCACGATCGCCCGCGGCCTGCCCGAGCGGGCCCTGACCATCGCGCTGGCCACCGCGCTGCAGGAGTCCAAGCTGCGCAACCTGCCGGGCGGCGACCGTGACTCGATCGGGCTGTTCCAGCAGCGCCCCTCGCAGGGCTGGGGCACCCCGCAGCAGATCGAAGACCCGGTGTACGCGACGAACAAGTTCCTCGACGCGCTGGTGCAGGTGCCCGGCTACGCCCGGCTGCCGCTCACCGAGGCCGCGCAGGACGTCCAGCACAGCGGCTACCCCGACGCGTACGCGAAGCACGAGGCGAACGCCGACATGCTCGCCTCCGCGCTGACCGGCCGCTCGCCGGCCTCGTTCAGCTGCACGGTGCACCAGTTCGTCACCGCCGACCAGCTGGACACGGCGGCCACCAGCGCCGCCGGTGCGGCGGCCTCGGGCGGTGCGGTGGCGGCCGGCGCGGCAGCCGGTGCGACGAGCGTGCCGAGCCCGGCGCCGAGCGGCCGGCAGCAGCTGACCGACCGGCTGCGCCGCGAGTTCGGCAAGACCGTGACGGTCGGCCCCGCGACCGGCGCGAACGCGAGCGGGTCGGCCGGGTCGCCGATCGCGCTGATCCCCGACCCGTCCGCGAACACCGACGCCGGACCGGACGCGCAGCGGCAGAGCGGCTGGGCCGTCGCGCAGTGGGCCGTCGCGCACGCCCAGGAGCTGGGCATCGGGACGATCGAGTACGACGGCAAGTCCTGGCGGATCGACCACTCCTCCGACGGCTGGAAGGCCCAGCCGGACGCCACTCAGACCGACCGGGTGCTGGTCTTCCTGGGCATGCCGACGACCGCGAAGCACTGATCCACCGTCACGGACGGACGCCCCGTCACCACGCGTTGACGTACACCCGCCCGTGGACGCTCCGACGAGTGAACGTGGACGCGCCGACTGGACGCACCTCACCGGCCCGGACCGCCCGCGCGGTCCGGGCCGCGGCATGCCGGGCCGCCCGCCGGCACCTGCTCCGACCAGGGGAAGTGACGTTTCCCCGGCTGCTCCTCGATCTCTGACGGCGGGTCGATTTGTCCGGGATGCCAGAAAGAGGATCATGCGATCTTTGGTCACTCTTTGCCTTTTCCGGGCGAAACCTTCTCGCTCCTCAGGCGGTAATCACGGCGTCCGCCCGGCGGACCTGCCGTGTCGTCACCTGTTAGGAGCACCATGTCCCTCCCCCTTACGCGCCGGATCGCCCAGGCCGCGCTGCTCGTCGCCGCCGGCGCGACCCCGCTGGTCGCCGCCGCCGGGGTGGCGTCCGCGAACGAGCTGGTGCCGAAGAACACCGACGTCACCTCGGGGATCAGCAAGCTGGACGGCGTCACCTCGGCCTCGACCCTGAAGGGGGAGACGCACGACCTCGGCCGGGCGCTCGGCACCACCAGCTCGGTGCTGGCCGGCACCGCGGTGCCGGCCGCGGCCGACGCCACCGGGGACGCCGCCAGCAAGACGCTGCCCGACGCCAAGAAGACCATCGGCGCGCTCGGCGACCAGGGCTCCACCGCGAACACCACCGGCACGCTGACCGATGCCGTCGGCAAGCTGCTGCCGCTGCTGGGCGGCTCGCTGCCGGGCGGCATGGCTCCCCGCTCGATGCCGATGGCCACTCCCGGCCTCGGCACGCCCGGCCTGCCCGGTGTCTCGAACCTGCCGGTCCCGGGCACGCCGAAGGTGGACGGGGTGGACAAGCTGGTCAACGCCGACACCGTGAGCAACCCGGTCGCCGCCACCCAGCACCTGGCCGGTCAGATCCCGGCCACCAAGCCGCTGGCCGACGCGCTGCCCGGCACCGACAAGGTGACCGGCGCACTGCCCCGCGCCGACCGGCTGGCCGACACGGTGCCCACCGCCGGCAACACGCTCGGCTCGGTGCCCGCGGCCGACCAGCTCGTCGCCGGCCTGCCGGGCACCGAGCACCTCGGTTCGCTGCTGCCGGGCGGCGAGCAGCTGACCCACGGCCTGCCCGGCCAGTTCGGTCAGCTCGGCCACTCCAGCCACCCGATGCAGCCGTCGGCCCCGGCGGACACCGACCACCTCGGCCCGCTCGGCAACCAGGTCGGCGAGAGCACCCACCGGCTCGGCGGGCTCTCCGACCTGGGCTCGGTCACCAACGCGGTCGGCGGCCTGCCCGGCGGCCTCCAGCACCTGCCGTCGGTCGACTGACCGCACCCACGACCCACACCGCCCGCACAGGACGGCAGAAGGCCGGGGCCCGGGAGATCGCCCTCCCGGGCCCCGGCCTTCTGCCGTACCGGCCGTACCGGCCGTCCTGGCTGTGCCGCGTCAGGCCGCCGCGTGTGCCCGCAGCCGCGCGACGGCCGAGGCGACCCGCTCGTCGGTCGCCGTGAAGGCGACCCGGACGAAGCGCGCGCCGGCCGGACCGTAGAAGTCGCCCGGGGCGACCAGGATGCCGAGCCGGGCCAGCTCGGCGACCGTGTCCCAGCAGGGCTCGTCCTTGGTGGCCCACAGGTACAGGCTGGCCTCGGAGTGCTCGACCCGGAAGCCGCACGCCTCCAGCGCGCCGCGCAGCGCCGAGCGCCGGGCGGCGTACCGCTCGCGCTGCTCGGCCACGTGCGCGTCGTCGCCGAGCGCCGCCACGGTGGCCGCCTGCACCGGCGCCGGCACGATCATGCCGCCGTGCTTGCGGATCTCCAGCAGCTCGCGCACCACCACCGGGTCACCTGCCACGAAGGAGGCGCGGTAGCCGGCCAGGTTGGAGCGCTTGGAGAGCGAGTGGACCGCGAGCAGCCCCTCGTGCGAGCCGCCGCAGATGTCGGCGCGCAGCACCGAGACCGGCTCGGCCTCCCAGCCGAGCTCGAGGTAGCACTCGTCGCTGACCAGCAGCACCCGGTGCTCACGGGCCCACTCGACCGCGCGCCGCAGCTGGTCGGCCGTCAGCACCCGCCCGGTGGGGTTGGACGGCGAGTTCAGCCAGAGCAGCCGCACCCGGGAGCCGTCCAGCTCCGAGACGTCCTCGTACTCGACCGGCTCGGCCCCGCAGAGCCGGGCGCCGACCTCGTAGGTCGGGTAGGCGAGCCGCGGGTAGGCGACCTGGTCGCCGGGGCCCAGGCCCAGCTGCCCGGGCAGCCAGGCGACCAGCTCCTTGGAGCCGAGGGTCGGCAGCACCGCGGTCGGCTCGATCTCGGCGCCGCAGCGGCGCCGCAGCCAGCCGGCGATCGCCTCGCGCAGCTCCAGCGGGCCCCAGACGGTCGGATAGCCGGGGGTGTCGGTCGAGGCGGCCAGCGCCTTCTGGATCAGCTCGGGGACCGGGTCCACCGGCGTGCCGACCGAGAAGTCGCAGAGACCGTCCGGGTGGGCCAGCGCGGTCGCCTTGTACGGCTCCAGCTTGTCCCACGGGAAGACCGGCAGGAGGTCGGATACGCGGCGCGCCGCCCCCGGGTGACCCGGGAACGGCGCGTGCGTCGGTTCATTGGTGCTCACTGCTCAGTGCTCGCCCTGGTTCTGCGGCTCGAGAGCGGCGATGAACGGGTGGTCCTTCTCGATCAGGCCCAGCTTCGAGGCGCCACCGGGCGAACCGAGGTCGTCGAAGAACTCGACGTTCGCCTTGTAGTAGTCCTTCCACGCCTCCGGCGTGTCGTCCTCGTAGAAGATCGCCTCGACCGGGCAGACCGGCTCGCATGCGCCACAGTCGACGCACTCATCCGGGTGGATGTAAAGGGAGCGCTGGCCCTCGTAGATGCAGTCGACCGGGCACTCTTCGATGCACGCCTTGTCCTTGACGTCGACACAAGGCTGCGCGATGACGTAGGTCACGCTGTCGTTCCTCCTCGGATGGGCCGGTGCCCAAACTATGTGCTTGCGTGCGCGGGTGAGCGCGGCGTCGTCGATGCCCGCCCCTAGTATCGCGGGTCAGGGACTGTAAATGCACCGGAGGTTGCCTTGAGGATCACGCCGAATCCCGTCAGCTCCCGTCCAGAGGTCCGGATAGACCCTGCTGACGTGGGACTTCGGGTATCAGTACGGAAGATCGAAGAGTACCGCGACAGTGCCACGGGCCGGCCGGTGTTCCGCGATGCGATCGGTGTGCTCACATCCTGGGACGATTCCGGGCTCGTGGTGGTCACCAGGGACGGCACCGAGACGAAGATCCCGACCGACCGGTTGGTCGCCGGCAAGACCGTCCCGCTCTTCACGGCCCGGCGGGCTCCGCAGCCCGAGGCCGACCCGGTCGAGTTGCAGCGGACGGCGGCGCGCAGCTGGCCGGCCATCGAGCGCGAGCAGCTCGGCGAGTGGACGCTGCGGGCGGCCGGCGGTTTCACCAAGCGGGCCAACTCGGTGCAGGCGCTCGGCGACCCGGGCCTGCCGCTGCCGCAGGCACTCGCCGCGGTGCGCGCCTGGTACGCGGCCCGCGCGCTGCCCGCCTGGGTGGAGATCACCACACCGGGCAGCGACCCGGCGCTCGCCGCCGAACTGCCCGGGGTCGTGACCCCCGCGCTGGTGCGCACCGCCCCGCTCGCACCGCTCGCGAAGCCGGTGCCGGGCGTCGAGAGGGTCCGGCTGTCCCGGACCGCCGGAGCCGACTGGCTCTCCGTCTACCACCGGGTCGAGGGCGGCCCCGACGCCGAGGCGGCCGCTGGGCGGGTGCTGCACGGCGGCGCCTCGGTCTGGTTCGCGACCGTCCCCGGCGCGGCCGGCACGGGGACCACGGACCCGGACGGGCGGCCCGCGCCGCTGGCGATCGGGCGCTGCGTCATCGACGGCCCGTGGGCGCACTTCGGCGCGGTCGAGGTGCAGCCGTTCGCGCGCCGGGCCGGCCTGGCCTCCGCGGTGATGGCGGTGCTCGCCGCGCGGGCCGCCGAGGAGGGGGCGACCGGCGCGTACCTGCAGGTGGAGACCGAGAACAGCGCTGCGATCGCGCTCTATGACCGGCTCGGTTTCACGACCAGTCACACTTACCACTACGCCGGTCTTCCCGAGGCGCGGCCGTCCGCGTAGGTTCCCGCCGTAACGCCTCGCCGCAAGACCTCGAAGAAGCACCGCCGCAGCACCGAAACAGCAGCACCGCGCAGTACCCGCAGTACCCGCAGGAAAGCCGTCCCAGCCCGAAAGCCACCGCAGCCACCGTGACCGAGCAGAGCAGAGCCCGCTTCCGTGCCGAGGCCAGGTCCGAGCAGCCCGACCCGGTGCTGCTCTGCCTGCTGGCCGCCGCCGAGCACACCCTGTCCACGGCCGTCCGCACCGAGGACGGCGAGCCGCCGCCGTCCCTGGAGGCCCTGCTGGCCGCCTGCCTGGCCGCACTGGACCGGCATGCGGCGGCCGTGCGGCGCGCGGTGGCCGAACGCCGCCCGCGCACCCCGGAGGCGACCGCCGCGCTGCTGGCGGCGGTGCTGGGCGGCCGCGAGCGGTTCCACGGACGGCAGTCGGACTACCGGCGGCTGGAGTCCTCGCTGCTGCCGGACGTGCTGCGCCGCCGGCGCGGCCTGCCGATCCTGCTCTCGCTGGTCTGGCAGGCGGTGGCCGCCCGGGCCGGGCTGACCGTGCACGGGATCGCGCTGCCGGGCCACTTCATCGTCGCGGTCGGCGGGCCGGGCTCACCGCCCGGGCCCGTGCCGGCCGCGGGCCACGCCGCGGTGGTCGGCCCGGGCGCGGTCGGCGAGTACGTGCTGGCGGACCCGTTCCACGGCGGCCGGCTGCTCGCCATCGAGGACGCCGGCGCCCTGGTGGTCGCCGCCGGCCACCGGTTCTCGCCCGAACTGTTCACACCGGCGCAGCCGCTGGACCTCGTGCTGCGGGTGCTCGGCAACATCCGGAACTGGGCGGCCGACCGCCCCGAGCACGCCAGGACCCAGCTGTGGGCCACCGAGCTCTCGCTGCTGCTCCCCCGCCACCCGGCCCAGCTCCGCCTGGAGCGGGCCGAACTGCTGGTGCGCACCGGCGACTTCCTGGGCGGCGCGGACGAGATGGACGCCTACGCGCGGATCCTGGACGTCTTCGACCCGGAGACCGCCAAGCGGGTCCGCCAGGACGCCCGGGCCGCACGGCACCGCCTCAACTGAGCAGCGACAACCGAGCAGCGACGGCCCGGGACTACAGCCAGCCCTTCTCCCGGGCGACCCGGACCGCCTCGGCCCGGTTGCGCGCCGCGGTCTTCTGGATCGCCATCGAGAGGTAGTTGCGCACCGTGCCCTCGGAGAGGTGCAGCCGGCGCGCGATCTCGGCGTTGACCGCGCCGTCCGCGGCCGCCGCGAGCACCTCAAGCTCGCGCCCGGTCAGCGGATTGGCCCCCTCGGCCAGCGCGGCCGCCGCCAGCGTCGGGTCGATCACCCGCTCCCCCGCCAGCACCCGCCGCACCGCCTGGGCGAGCTCACTGGCCGGCGCGTCCTTGACCAGGAACGCGTCCGCCCCCGCCTCCATCGCCCGGCGCAGGTACCCCGGCCGCCCGAACGTGGTCGCGATCACCACCTTGGTCCCCGGGCTGCGCCGCTTGACCAGCGCGGCCGCCTCGATCCCGGTCAGTCCGGGCATCTCGATGTCCAGCACCGCCACCTGCACCCCGTGCGCCAGCACCGCCTCGACCACCTCGTCGCCCCGGGCGACCTGGGCGACCACGTCGATGTCGCCCTCCAGCCCGAGCAGCGCGGCGAGCGCCTCGCGGACCATGCCCTGGTCCTCGGCGAGGAGAACTCTTACACATTGTACGGGCGTCTCAGTCGTCTCGGCTGCGGGCTTCGCTGGCGTCTCGTCAGTCATGCGACCAGCGTAGGCACCGAGAAGCCCCGGCTGACCAGCGCGGGTGCACAGGTCGGCCGGGGCCGGATCACTCGTGGTCTCGGGACCGGTAGGGCTTTCTGGTGGCGCGGAACCGCTCCGGCTCGGGCCCTGGGCACGGGAGCGGCCCGGCCGTGCCGACCCACTGTCCGCAGCGAAAGCAGAACCCCGCGTCGCTCTCGGGATCGAACGCGATCGGGTGCTCACACAGCGGGCAGTCCATGGACCCAGGCTAGGCCGTGAGACCGAGCTGCCGGGCCGACTCGGCGACCAGGGCCGCCCAGTCCTCCGCCGTGAAGGTGACCACCTCACCGGGTCGGGCGGAGTCCCGCAGCGCGACCACGCCGGGCACGTTGCTGGCGACCTGCGGGCAGTTGTTCACCCGGGAGTCACGGCACGCCACCGTGACGAACTCGAAGTAGGGGTTTGCGGTCATAACGACTGTCCCTTCGTCGATTGGATCCTTACCGGCCGGACCGGCGGTGCGGTCCGGAGTCGGTTGACCAACGCCTGTTCTGGTTGAGGGCGTTGGCCCTGCGCTGAGCGGCCCGCAGACGACCCAACGTCTCGGACTCCCATACGGGCTCAAGCGGGTGCTGCTCGGCGTCGTCCTGGTGGTCCTGGTGGTCCTGGTGCTCGATGTCATCCGGCTCAGACACGCGCACCAGCAACCCGGAAGACCTCGCACACGGGCTGGTGCCGGTTCCGCCAGATCTCGATGTCCAGCAGCGCCGAACGGTCGATGAAGCCCCGCCCATTGGCCTCTGGGGCAGGCTTTGCGGCCTTCTCCAGCTCGTCCAGCTCGGTGCACCTGGCGCACTCGCGCTCAGATCCCACAGCGCCCCTCCGAAGTCGTGCAGCGGGGGCACACACAGCCCGGATCGGGCTGGTAGGCGACGAACGGGCGGCTGTTCGTGGCCTGCTGGTACTCGTTCATGATCGCGGCCATCTCGTCGGGGGTGGCCCGCCGGTCGTCCCGATGGGGCATCTTCGCCGGGTTCGCAGTCGTGGGCGTGTTCCGCCTCAAAATGCTCGTCACCGCAGACTCCTCCGCGTCAGTCGTTCGGTACGACTACTGGTCTACCGGCGCCGTTTCAGCCACGCGGGGGCATGTTGGGGGGCATCCTGAGCAAGTGGCGATCGGTGACGTGATTCGTGATCTCCGGCTTGCTCAGGGGCGCACCCAAGTGCAACTGGCTGCCTTGCTGTGCGAACTGTCCGGCAACCCTGAGGGGACACCTGGCCGTGACCAGGTGAAGCGCTGGGAGACCGGGAAGGTGATCCCAGGGAAGTACTGGGTCGGGCTGCTGGCTCTTGCGCTCGGGGTCCCGCGCGCGGACCTTGAGAAGGAAGCGAATGCCACCCGAGCGCAGCGCCGCACTGCCCGCTCTGCCCATGGAGTTGCCGTTCCCGGCCCGCGCAGGGCAGAGCTGTTGGACATGCTGACCTCGGTAGCCGGCGGGGACGAGTCCTGGCTGTCTCGGAACATCGGCCCGTACGACTTCTCAGTCGCGCTGGCCAACCTGGCCGACAGGGATCAAGGCACGAAGCGCCGTCTGATGCGCTGGTTGGAGGGAGGTTCCACCTCGCTGCTCCGTGGCAACGCCCAGGGAACCCTGTTCAAGACCCACCAGCCCGACCTGGTCGAGCGGGCCGAGCAATCCATGCGCCACGACGAGGAGACCCGACGGCGCTGCATGCGCTGCTTCACCCGGCGGACCTTCGGACTCTCCTGGCCCGACGCCTCGCGCTACACGGCATCCGCTGCGCCCGTCAGCGAGATCAGCAGCCTCGGCCAACTGCTCCACGACCCCCACGACGTTTCGAACCGCTGGTGTGCGGCGGTGTTCCTGGGAGAGGCTGTTGAGGGCGGCTCAGGAGCTGCCAGGGCCCTTCTCGTCGGGGCCCTGCGTACGGAGTCCAGCAGGGAGAACCTGCGGGCCATCGGCTTGGGACTGAACGGAGAACGACCGTGGAACTGATCATCCTTGGCGACACGGGCGACGCGATAGAGGCGCTGACGGCGATCGCCAAGGAACGGGGCATCACGAACGCGGCAGTCGTCTCGGTCGTCGGCGCGGCACGGTCGTTCACGGTCTCGAACATGAAGGCCGACAACCCCCGGGAGGCAGTTCTCACCTCCGGCCGTCTCGCAGAGGTCGCCGGAAACGGAGAGATCCGCGACGGCGTGCCGAACATCCATGTGACCTGCGTTCCGCATAATTCGCGGCGCCTAGAGCATTGATTCGTGCTGTGGCCTGGGGAAATGCGGCTGGATACGCCGTGGGGGCGTGTCTCTAGGCGTGGGGGTTGTGGCTGGTCAGCGGGTTTCGG
>NZ_JBWXUE010000003.1:262142-379235 GCF_057158765.1 Kitasatospora sp. NEAU-69 | reverse complement strand
ACCCCCTTCTGCTCGGCGACGCCATGCACGCACTCTCGCCGCACCGGGCACAGGCCCAAGTACGTCCAGTACGAGGGCCTGCGCCCGGCACGCCGAGAGCACGCACCTGACGCCGCCAAGCCGCCCTGCGGGCGACGAAGGGGGTTTGACGACAGGCCCTAGGGCCTGTCCGGCGGCCCGGGCGGCTGGCCTAACCTGTGGGGGTGAGCACGCCTAGCTACTTCAACGCGCCCAGCCCCGCCGACTCGCCGAGCGACCGCGACGCCAATCCGCAGTACGTGATGCCGCTGGTGGTCCACCTGGAGAAGGCCGACCCGCCCGCCCGCACCGACGCACTGGAGACCTCGGCCCGCGCGGTGCTCGCGATGCTCGCCGACCCGCGCGCGCTCGGCGACGGCGAGTGGGCCGAGGCGCTGCTGGCCTGGCAGGACGGCCGGATCCGCAAGGTGGTCCGGCGAGCCCGCGGCGGCGAGTGGCGCAAGGCCGCCGAGCTGCCCGGCCTCACGGTCACCGGCGTGGCCGCGGAGGTGCGGGTCTACCCGCCGGTCCCGCTGGACGGCTGGCCGAAGGAGCTCGCCAAGCTCCAGGTCTCCGGCACCGAGCTCGACGACCCGCAGGACGTCGAGCTCCCGGTCCCGCCCGCCGACCTGCCGGTGCTCTGGCTCAACCCGGAGCTGGAGATGAGCGCCGGCAAGACGATGGCGCAGACCGGCCACGCGGCCCAGCTCGCCTGGTTCGAGCTGACCGATGCCCAGCGCAAGGAGTGGGCCGAGTCCGGCTTCGCCCTCGCCGTCCGGACCCCGACCCCCGCGCAGTGGGCCGAGCTCACCTCCGGTCGCCTCCCGGTGGTCCGCGACGCCGGCTTCACCGAGATCGCCCCCGGCTCCTGCACCGTCGTGGCCGACCACCCGGCCCTGCGCTGACCATCGCGTGGCCGGTGCGCGAGGCCATGGAAGCCGTTGCCGGCGAACCCGTGAGCTCCACGTCCTCATCGAACTGATCGTCCTCGCTGCCCGTAGCGGCGGCGGCCGCTGCTGCCCCAAAGGGCAGATCCAGCAGACAGTTCGTCAGAAAAGCGTCATGGGTGACAAATGCGCGATCGCGTGGGTCCTACTATCCGACCAAGATCCTTCCAGTTCGGATACACCACACCCTCGCGAGAGATCAGGTACCTCAGCATGCGCATTTCCCCCCGCCGGACGGTCCGGCTCGGCCAGCGCTTCATCGTGGGCGCCCTGCTGTCGGGCCTGTCGCTGGGCGGCCTGCTGGCCGCGCCGCAGTCGGCCTCCGCCGCCGACTGCTCCGGCCCGGACGGCGTGGGCGGCGGCAACTGCAGCACGGACGTGGTCGGCGCGCTCAGCACCCTCACCCAGGGCTGGCGTGCTGGGGCCCTCCAGACGCAGGCCGATAACGCCGCCGTCAGTCAGCTGATGGCCACGCAGTTGAGCGCCAAGGCGCCCGGCTACAACATCATGGTGTTCAAGTACGACGGAACCGACTACTGGAACACCCTGCTCTTCTTCAACCACTACGTGGCGAACCTGCACGGGGTGGTGCTCGACCAGACCTACAGGCTGCAGCACGGCACGAAGGACAATCCCACCGGCTACGACGACTTCCGGTACTGGGTCTTCTCGGGCGACTCGACGTTCGACAACCAGGGCGACGGCGGCTACATGAACTGGGCGTTCATCGGCAACGACTCCGACACCACCACCGCGAGGAACGGGAACTGCTTCCCGATACCCTGCGTCACCGTGGACCGGACCCTCCACTTCCCCGCCCGCGACGTCTCCCGCTCCGGCTCCGGCAGCGTCGGCACCGGCACTGGCCCGGGCGTCAACGGCGGCGGCACTGGTAGCGCCGGCGGCCCGGGCATCAGCACCGGGAACGGTGGTGGCGGTACCGGCAGCGGCACGAGCTCCCCGGGCGTTTCCACTGGCGGCGGTGGCGGTACCTCCGTCGGCGGCACTCCCGGTACGCCGCAGGGCCCGGTGCTCGTCCCGGGCGTTTCCACCGGCGGCGGTGGCGGTACCCCCGTCGGTGGCAGCACCGGCACTCCGCAGGGCCCGGTGCTGGTCCCCGGTGTTCCGAGCGGCGGCGGTGCCCCCGTCGCTGGTACGCCCGTCGGCGGCAGCACCGGAACCCCCCAGGGCGGTCTCGCCGCAGGCAGCGGCGGTACCAGCGTCGTTCCGCTCTACCCCGTGGTGAAGACCGGCAGTGGCCCGATCGCCACCGGGGCCGCCTCGGGTCCCTCGATCGTTGCCGGGGCCAGCGGCGCCAACAACTCCGCCTGGCTGCTGACCCCGCAGGGCACCGGCCGGTTCGAGATCACCAGCGCCGCCAACGGCCTCGCGCTGACCGAGAACACCAAGAGCTACCTCGCCGAGGCCCAGCCCTGGACCGGCTCCGACCAGCAGAAGTGGCAGCTCGTCAACGAGGGCGACGGCCAGTACCAGATCCGGATCACCGACCAGGACTGCCTCACCTACGACGAGAATGCCAAGGCGTTGGGCGTCTGGACCTGCAACAACGCCTGGAACCAGCAGTGGAGGCTCCAGTAGGAGCCACTCCCGGCGCTGAACGGTCGTGGCGGCCCGGGGCTTCGGCCCCGGGCCGCCACCGTTTCACTGACGGTCAGTACTGGGTGGTGATGGTCACGCCGCTGAAGTTGGTCTGGGCGTAGAGGCTGATGTAGCGGTAGCCGGCCGTGGTGTTGGTGACGGTGAGGCTCTGGGTGGTGCCGTTGTTCGTCGAGCTGTTGGTGTAGGCGGACGGCGTGGCCCAGGTGTTGGGGTTGTAGAGCAGGTAGGCCGTGCCGGTGCCACCGTTGGCGGTGACGTTCAGCGTGGTGGTGCCGGCCGGCAGGTAGATGTAGTAGTAGTCCAGGTTCCCGGCGGTCGCGGACTGGTTGGCCCGGTAGCAGTTCCGGTCCAGCACCTGGGTGTTGGTCGCGCCGCACATCTGCGCGGTGGTCAGGGTGACCGGCACCGTGGTGGTTTCGGACTTGCCGTAGTTGTCGGTCACCGTGAGGCTGACGTTGTAGGTGCCGGCCGCGGCGAAACTGTGTGCCGGGCGGGCGGAGTTGGCGGTCGCGCCGTCGCCGAAGTTCCAGGCCCACGACACGATGCTGCCGCTGCCGATCTCGGTCGAGGTGTCGGAGAACTGCACGTTCAGGCCGTTGGCACCGACGTAGAACGAGGGGCTCGGGGTGCCGGGCACCACGCAGGCGCCGGCGGCGCAGGCGTCCAGCCAGGTGTTGAAGTCGGCGTCGTAGGCGGTGCCGATGGAGTTGTAGGCCGCGTAGCCGCCGGTGTAGTCACCGGTGCGGAAGTGGCTCAGCATGCTCTGGATGACGTCCGGGTGCTTCTGGACCATGTAGCGGACGGCGAGGTAGCCCCACGGGTAGGTGCGGGTCTGGTCGCTGTTCTGGTAGGTGTTCTGGAAGAGCGTGCTGAGCGCATAGGTGTGCAGCGGGGCCACGGCCACCGCGCCGGTGTCGGTGACGTTGCGGTAGGTGTAGGAGACGTACTCGGCGACGCCCTCGATCCACCAGACGTCCGGCACGGCGGTCTGCTGGGTGAAGTTGCCCTTCATGTCCAGCCGGCCGTCGAGCGCGTGGGTGTACTCGTGGTTGAGGTTCCAGACGCCGGCGGTGAAGCCGTCGTTGCCGTTCTGGTAGGTGATCGAGATCGGCTGGTTGGCGGGGTTGGTCGGGTCGCCGACGAGGGTCATGCCACCGTTGTTGGTGGCGATCCCGTAGATGCCGCCGGCGTAGATCTGGTAGTCCTGCGGGCTGGCGAAGACCACCATCTGCAGTGAGTTCTCGTACTGGCCGGGGATCGGGCCGTTGTCCTTGACCAGGTTGTGGACGAAGCCGTCCTGGTTCTCCAGGCTGGTGCAGACGGCGGTCAGGTCGGCGGCGGTCAGGCTCTGCGCCAGGATGCTGTGCGTCGAGTCGCAGGTGTGGTTGATCGGCAGCGCGGCAGCCTTGAGCCGGGCCGTCAGGTTGCAGGTGCTGTAGGAGGAGCAGTCGGCCGGGTCGGCATAGTTGATCATGCCGGCCACGGGGGCCCAGACGGCCGCGGTCGGGCCGCTGATCTGCGTCTCGGAGAGCAGTTGCTGGACCATCGGCCTGACCACGGGCAGCAGCGCCGGGTGCTCGCTGAACCGGGACGTCTCCAGCGCGGCGTTCGCGTCGAGGAAGCTGTTGCTTCCGCCGAGCATCGAGAGGTGGTTCTGGGCGAAGGCGTCGAGCGTGGTGATCAGGCTCGGGTCGGCGGTGACCGCGGCGACGTAGGCCGGCTGCTGGTGGCCGCGGAAGATCGGGGTGAAGACGTCGTTGACGAAGCCCAGCATGGACGGCGACGAGTCGTACGAGCTGTTGTAGCCGTTCAACACCTGCTTGTAGGTGTTGATGTAACGGGCCTGCAGGTTGGCGGAGTCGCTCAGGATCATCGCCTGGCCGGCGACCATGCCGTTGCCGTCACTGACGTCGGTGAAGTGCGGGCCGGCCACGATGGCGTCCAGTCCTGCCTGCACCGGGTTGGTCAGCGAGGCGTCGTACGCGGGTACGTCCGCGGCGTCGTTGGACTGGACGAAGTAGCCGCCCTGGAGGAAGTAGATCAGCTGGAACAGCCCGGTCGAGTTGTCCCCGGTGTAGGCCGCGGCAGAGCTCTGGAAGCCGTTGGCCACGGCTGTCATCTGGCTCTCCTTGAACACCGAGGTGGCGATGCTGCCTCGGAGCGGGAAGAGCGAGCTGATGCAGTCCTCGGTCGAGCCCTCGATGAACGAGACGAGGGCAGCCCCGGTGCGACCGGAGAAGTCCGCCGGGGTGCACGAAGTGGCGGCGGTCGTCGCCTCCCCGGCGGCGCGGGAAGCGGCGGACTTGGACTTGGCCGAGGCCGGGACCGCCTTGGGGGCGGCGGTCCGGGGCGCGCGCGGGGGCAACAGGGTGGGGGCGATCCGGCCGTTCTGCGTGCCGCCGTCGTCGGTGCTGCCGACACTGGCGATGCTGCCGGTCGGGCTCGGACCGCGGTAGGGGTTCGCGGCCTGACTGACCTGTGGGGCGGACTTCGCGGGCGCGGCGGCGAAGCTCGGGGTGGTGGCAAAAGCGGCTATGGCGGTGCTCGTTGCGGCGAGCACCGCCATGATTCTGGGCAGCCTTGATGGCCGACGCATCGTCACTCCTTGGTGGGGGTCCAGTGGCTGCGCCTCGGTGGGGGACGGGCAGAGGCACTGCCCGGCACGCTCTCACGCACGGAGTGCCAGAGCAATAGGGTGTGACATGTTATTAGTGGTCTTGGGGACTTTTGATGGTGAAACTTGGGCGCTTTTGGTGTCATTGGCCGCGGATCGGTCAACGCCCTGCGAATCAGGCGGCGATGAGCTCCTTCTCGCGGGCCGGTGTCTTGACCTTGGGCTTCCTGTTCGGCAGCGAGAGCCGGAAGACCTTGTGCCACGCGGAGAACACCTGCTTGGGCAGCGGCCCGGTGACGTACTCCAGCTCGTACTTTTCGAACAGCGCGCGCACCTTCACCGCGACCTCGGCGTACCGGTTGCTCGGCAGGTCCGGGAACAGGTGGTGCTCGATCTGGTGGGACAGGTTGCCGGTCATGAAGTGCATGGCCCTGCTGCCGCTGATGTTCGCCGAGCCCATCATCTGGCGCAGGTACCACTGGCCGCGCGTCTCGCCGTTGACCGACTGGCGCTCGAAGACCTGTACGCCCTCCGGGAAGTGCCCGCACATGATCACCGAGTGGGTCCAGATGTTGCGGACCAGGTTCGCGGTGAACGTGGCGGCGAGCGTGGTGAGGAACGACGGGCCCGACAGCAGCGGGTGGATCACGTAGTCCTTGAGCACCTGCTTGCGGATCTTGCGGCCCACGGCCTTGACCCGCGCGCGGAACTCCGGGGTCCTGCGGCGGTGCTTGTCCAGGTTCTTGCCGAGTTCGAGGTCGTACGCCGCGATGCCGTACTCGAAGAAGCAGGCGTTGACGAAGTTCCACAGCGGCTGGCCGAGGTGGACCGGGTGCCACTTCTGGTCCTCGTCGACGCGCATGATGCCGTAGCCGAGGTCGTTGTCCTTGCCGATCACGTTGGTGTACGTGTGGTGCAGCTCGTTGTGCGAGTGCTTCCACTGCTCGGCCGGCGAGACGTGGTCCCACTCCCAGGTGGTGGAGTGGATCTTCGGGTCCCGCATCCAGTCCCACTGGCCGTGCAGGACGTTGTGGCCGATCTCCATGTTGTCCATGATCTTCGCCACGGACAGGCCGGCGGTGCCGAGCAGCCACGCGGGCGGGAAGATCGAGAACAGCAGCACGCCCCTGCTGGCCAGCTCGAGCTTGCGCTGCGTCGAGATGACCTTGCGGATGTAGGCGGCGTCCTTCTCGCCGCGGTCGGCGAGCACCTCGTCGCGGATCGCGTCCAGCTCGCGGCCGAGCTCCTCGATCTGCTCTGCGGTCAGGTGGGCGGTGGGGTCGATGGCGGTCAAGGTGCCTCTACCGTTCGATGTCGCAGGGGCCCGCCGCGGCGGACACGCAGGTCTGGATGAGGACGCCCGGCTCGGCCTCGGTGATCTCGCCGGTGCGCAGGTCGCGGACGGCGCCCGCCTTGAGCGGCGTGACGCAGCCGAAGCAGATGCCCATGCGGCACCCGGAGGGCATGAGCACGCCGGCTTCCTCGCCGATGTCCAGCAGCGGCGTGGCGCCGTCCGCGTCGACGGTCTTGCCGGTGGCGCTGAACGTGACCTCGCCGCCGTCGCCGGCGACGACGATGCGGGGGCGGAACCGTTCGGTGTGCAGGCGCTCTTGGACGCCGTGCTCGGTCCAGCGCTCCTCTGCGGCGTCGAGCAGGCCCGCGGGCCCGCAGGCCCAGGTCTCGCGCTCGGCCCAGTCGGGCACGAGCTCGCCGAGACGGGCGATGTCGAGCCTGCCGTCCGTGGCGGTGTGCACCTCGGTGAGGCACAGCTTCTTGTCCGCGACCAGGCCGTGCAGTTCGTTGCGGAAGATCACGTCTTGCGGCTGCGGCGCGCAGTGGACCATGACGACGTCGTCGAACTCGACGTCGCGCAGCATGCCCATCACAGGCGTGATGCCGCTGCCGGCCGTCAGGTAGAGCACCTTGGCGGGCTTGGCCTGCGGCAGCACGAAGTCACCGGTCGGCTGGTCGAGCTGGATCAGCGTGCCCGGCGTCGCCCTGTGGACGAGGTGGTTGCTGACCTTGCCGTCCGGGATCGCCTTCACGGTGATCGTGATGCGGCCGTCCTGGCGGTCCGTCGGCGAGGTGATGGAGTAGGCACGCCACAGGCGCCTCCCGTCGACGTCGACCCCGATCCGCACGTACTGACCGGCCGTGTGGCCGCGCCAGCCCCGTCCCGGCCTGATCACGACGGTCGCGGCGTCACCCGTCTCGGGGTGCACGGCCTCGATGCGCCCACGCAGGTCGGCGCCCGCACGCAGCGGGCTGACCAGGTCGAGGTAGTCCGACGGCAGCAGCGGCGTCGTGACCATCTCCAGCAGTTTCCAAGCCCTGCTGCGAAGGGCTGCACTCGTCATGACTCCAGCTTGCTGCGCCTCGGGGAGTAAAGTCCTGACCGTAGGACGTAAATCTGGTCGGCTGAATTGTTCGCAGGGAACAAGAACGTGAGCCATGCAATCCGCAGGGCCAGCGAGCTGGTCCTGGACGAGACGACGGTCACCGCGCTTCGGGCCGCGTTGACGGCCACCGCCGACGAGGTCGTCGAGGCGATCATCGACGAGGTCCCTCCCTACGCCAACGCCCTTTCGGGCCGCATGGGCGGCACCATCCGCCGAGCCGTCCGTACTGCCCTGGGGCACTACCTGGACCTCGCGAGTGGGAACGTCACGGGTGGCGACGCCGGTGACGCGGCCTACGAGCTGGGCCGCGGCGAGGTGCGCGACGGCCGTTCGATGGACGCCCTGCTCAGCGCCTACCGCGTCGGCGCCCGGGTGGCCTGGCGATGCCTGGCAGCGGGTGCCGTACCCGCCGGTCTGCCCGCGGCCGAGGTCGCCAAGTTCGCGGAGCTGACCTTCGCCTACATCGACGAGCTCTCCGCCGCGAGCGCCGCAGGCCATGCCGACGAACTGGTCGCCCGGGGCAGGGCCCACGAGCGCTACCTGGAACACCTGGCCCGCGACCTCCTCGCCGGCGCGAGTCCGGACGTGCTGCTGGCCGCTGTTCAACGGGCCGGGTGGCAGCCCCCGGTTTCGCTGACCGCGGTCCTGCTGCCCGCCGCCCAGGCCCGGCCTGCCTACCGCGTGCTCGACCCGGGCACTCTCGTCCTCGACGATCTGCCGGACGCCACCGGTGTGCTGCTCGTCCCCGATGCCGACCGGCCACACCTCTTGCGGCAGCTGACCGACCGCACCGCCGTGGTCGGCCCGGCACGGCCATGGATCCGTGCGTCCGCCTCGTACGCACGAGCCGTACGTGCGCGCTCCCTCTCCGCTGAGATTCGCGACACCGAGGACCACCTGCCCGAGCTGGTGCTGAGCGCCGACGCGGACGCGTTCGCAGACCTGCGTGCCCGAGCCCTCGCGCCGTTGCGGACCCTGCCTGTCGCGACCGCACGGCGGCTGGAGGAGACGTTGCGGGCGTGGCTGCTGCACCAGGGCAGGCGGGACGAAGTGGCGGCGGAGTTGTTCGTCCATCCTCAGACAGTCCGGTACCGGATGTCGCAGCTGCGGGAGCTGTTTCCGGATCTCGCCTCGCCACACCGGGTCCTTGAACTGACCCTGGCGGTGGGTCTTCGCGGCAGCTGACGCTGAGCCCGGGCCTGGCACGGGCTGCTCGGGGTCGCCTCACACCGCCGGGCCGAAGCGCCGCACGGCCAGCGCGCCCAGCGCGGTGGCCGCTGCCAGCGTGACCCAGAGGGCGCCGGGGCCGACCGCGAGCAGGGCGGTGAGCGAGGCCGGGGCGGCGGCGCGGCCGAGGCCGCTGGAGAGCTCCCAGCGGGCGATGGCCCGGCCCAGCTCGCCCGGCGGTGCGGCGGCCACCACCAGGGCCGTTCCGGCGCCGGCGTAGAGGATCTCGCCGCCGGTGTAGGCCACCGCGACCGCGCAGAGCGCCGCCGCACCGGCCGTGCCACCGAGCGAGCCGGCGGCCCAGAAGCCCAGGTAGGACACCGCGAGCAGCAGGCCGGACGAGGCCAGCACCGAACGGCGCGAGCGGCGGCTGAGCCAGAGCACCACGGCGAGCTGAGTGGCGATCACCAGCGCGGTGTTGCCGACGAAGATCCCCGAGGACCAGGCGGGCGAGACGTGCAGCCGGGTGACCAGCAGGGCCGGCAGCGCCACCTCCAGCACGTCGAAGCAGAACGCGTACGGCAGGTTGGCCAGGCCGAGCAGCGCGACCCGCCTGTCCCGGCGCTCCTGGTGCTCCTGGTGCTCCTGGCGCTCCGGGGCGGCGGCCGGCTCGGGCCGGCCGGGCTTGCGGCCGGCGGCCGGTGTGACCACCCGCATCGAGGCGACCAGACCGGCCGCGACCAGGCAGGCCACCCCGGTCAGCAGCGCGAGTGCCCGCAGCGTCCCGGCGCCGCCGGCCAGCGCTGTGGTGGCGATCAGCGCGCCGACGCCGAGGCCGGCGTTGCGCAGCGAGCGTCCGGCGGCCAGCGCCGCGTCCCGGGCCCGGCCCTGGACGAGCGTGGCGACCATCGCCGCGTGCGCGGTCGGCCAGGACTGGCTGCCGAGCCCGAGCAGGACCGTCGCCAGCGTGAACCCGAGGAGGCCGTGGGTGCCGAGCAGCACCCCGACCCCCGCCGTGCGGGCGAGCAGGGTGGCCGCGACCGGCAGGCTGCGGGCGCCGCGGTCGATCCAACGGCCGGTCAGCGGCACTGCGGCCAGGCCCGCCAGCAGGCCGACGGTGAGCGCCAGACCGGTCCGCCCGGCGCTCAGGCCGAGCACGCTGACGCCGTAGAGCAGCAGGAACGGCCGCAGCAGTCCGGCGCCGACCGCGTCCACCACCAGCGCCAGCGCGTACCGGGGGCCGCCGCTGACCCGCAGCAGTCGCAGCGTGCTGAGCTTGGCGGTGGTGTCCGAGGTGTCCAAGGCGTCCGAGGTGTCCATGGGGTCGGTGGTCGCCCGGGTCCGTTGAGTCGTCGTCATGCCGGTCACCCTGATCGGGCGCGGGCCGCCCGGGCACGTCGATTGACGATCACCGTCAATCGACCTCGGCTCCGGCCGGTGCCGGTGGCAGGATCTGCGCCATGAGCCTCACCGTCGACATCACCGGCCTGCCGCCCGAGCGCCTGCTGTTCGCACCCTCGCCGCTCGCCGAGCTGACCGCGATGCTGCACGTGCTCACCGAGCCCGCGCACCACCCCGCGCTGCACGGCTGGGCCCGGGCGACCGCCAGTGCGATCAAGCCCGAGCTGGCCGACCGGCTGACCGAGGCGGACTTCCTCTGGCGCTCCTCCCGGGCCGACTTCCTGCTCCCGGCACTGCCCGGTGCCACGCTGGCCGAGGAACTGGACGCGGTGGACCGGGTGGACGACGAGCGGTACGTCGCGGCCGCGCTCTTCACCAGCTGCGGAGCGGCCCGGCTGAACTTCCGACGGGCCGACTCGCCGCTCGGCGACCCGGCGCTGCGGGAGCGGGCGCGCGAGCTGGCTATGGCCCGCGGCCCGGCGCAGGCCGCGTTCACCGAGCGGCTGCTGGCTGATCCGCCGGCCGTCCGGCAGCTGGTCCGCCGGCTGCTGGAGGAGTGCGAGCAGGCGTTCTTCGCCGATGCCTGGCGCCAGGTGCTGCCCGGACTCGCCGCCGACGCGCGGCAGAAGGCCGACCTGCTGGCCCGGCACGGGCTGGCCGAGGCGCTGGCCGCGATCTCGCCGGCCATCGCGCTGGACGTGACGGAACCCGCGCAGCCCGCCGAGCCCGGGCAGCCGCGTCGCCGCCGGATCGTCATCGACAAGCTCCAGGACAACGCCACCAGCGCGGTCGAGGCGGGCGGCGTCACCTTCGTGCCGACCGCGTTCGGCCGGCCGCACCTGGTGGTGGTGCACGCGCGCGGTTGGCGTCCGGTCGTCCAGTACCCGGCCGCGGCGGCGGGGTCAGCCGAGCCGGTGCCGCTCGCGCTGGTGCAGCAGCGGCTCGAAGCGCTCGCCCACCCGGTCCGGCTGCGGCTGGCCCGCACGATCGCCCGTGGCCCGCACACGACCGGCGAGCTCGCCGAGGCCTGGCAGCTGAGCGCTCCCGAGGTCTCCCGGCACCTGACCGTGCTGCGGCGGGCCGGGCTGCTCACCACCCGCCGCCGCGGACGCTACGTGCTGTACGAACTGGACCTGTCGACCAGCGCCCGGCTCGGCACCGACCTGCTGGAGGCCGTGCTGCGCTGACCGTGCGTTCAACTGTGGTCGTTCAACTGACTCTCAAGTCAGACGTGTTCAACTGTGGAATCACCACCGCCCCGCTCGGCGCGTGATCGCTGATCACACCGCGGACCAGCAGCGCGACGCCGGTGCGGATCCGTTCGGGCGCCACGTCGGCGGAGCGCAGCGCGTGGTGCAGCTCGCCGGCCACCGGGGCGAGCAGCAGATGGGCCGTCACCTCGGTGTCCAGCCCGGGGCAGGACTCCGAGAGCAGGACGGACAGGTGCTGGCGCCAGAGCTGGTAGGAGCCGACCCGGTAGCGCGCCCCGGGCGCGGCGGTCTCCGAGAGCCTGATCAACTCCAGGTTGCGTTCGAGCAGTTCGAGATAGGCGTCGAAGAAGGCGATGATCCGCTCGGCGGGCGCGGTGCCCGGGCCGAGCGGCGGCGGACCGTACTTGATGCGTTCCTGCAGCTCACTGTCCTGTGCGTCCAGCAGGGCGGCGGCCAGGCCGGCCTTGCTGCCGAAGCGCCGGAACAGGGTGCCCTTTCCGACCCCCGCCTCGGCCGCGATGGCGTCCAGGGACACCTCACCGACGCCGTGTTCGGCGAACATCCGGGCGGCCACCGCGAGGATGCGGCCGCGGTTGCGTACGGCGTCGGAGCGCTCCCTGATCGGCCGGGAGCCGGTGTCGGTGAGTTGGTCGCTGTCCTGCTGGGTCACCTGCTCATCCTGGTTCGGTTCCGGCCACTGTGGCGGTGTCAGGGTCAGCTCATGGTACCCACCTGACGTGATGCGGTCTCCGATATGACGTTACCGCCCGGTCTCCGGTGCTCCTTGTTCCCAACGGAGCGCTGTGGTTATAGTCGTGGCAGAACCGGACCGTGGTCCGCTTCGCCGTCCGGACACTGGCAGAACGCCGCCGGATCCGGATCGATTTCCTCGGGCCGGCACCTCCTGCTCCGCCCTCACCCTTTGCACGTTCCGTAGCCCATCCGCGCCTGCCCGCGGCTGGCTGGAGGCCGTCATGAGTCTGCATCCGGGCGCCCGGGAGTTCGTCGACGCCGCGCTCTTCATGGGGATGA
Organism: Kitasatospora sp. NEAU-69; assembly: GCF_057158765.1. Lineage (NCBI taxonomy): Bacteria > Bacillati > Actinomycetota > Actinomycetes > Kitasatosporales > Streptomycetaceae > Kitasatospora > Kitasatospora sp. NEAU-69. The sequence continues at coordinate 366,826 of NZ_JBWXUE010000003.1, read as the reverse complement.
ACAGCGCGGACGAGGAGCTCCGGATCGCCTGCAAGTCCTTCTTCGCCGCCCGGCTGACCGGCTCGCTCTCGATGAGCCTGGAGCAGATCGGCCGCTGCGAGGACCTGGTCTGGCGCTCGCCGCGTGAAGTCCAGGACGCCTACTGCCCGTTCATGGACCGCCTGCACTCGGTCATGCCGATCGAGCGCACCGGGTACGACGAGTCGGACCTGGTGCGCGCCTCGGCGGCGGCCCGCTCCGGCGGCCGGCTGCCGGTTCACGAACGACTGCTGCTCGGCATGGTGTTCAACCGCGGCGGCGTGCTGCGCACGGTCAGCCGCCGGCTGCTGGACCAGCCCGGCCTGCCGGTCCGGGCGCCCGAACCGGTGCCCGAACTCGCGTTCCCCGAACCGCTGGAGTCGCTCTACCAGCGGTCGCTGGCGCTGCGCGTCGACCCCGCCCGGCTCTGAAGACCAGCTCCGAAGACCAGCTCTGAAGACCAACTCCTGGAACCAGCCCAGGGGAGAGGAAGTGACGTGACCGAGATGCGCGGGACCGAGATGCGCAGGCTCTTCGAACTCAACCGGGCGCTGCCGAGCGTCGCGGGGCTGGCCGAGATCACCGAGATCGAGCGCGCCTGGCTGCTGCCCAAGGTGGTCGAACTCGGCGCCTCGGCAGGCCCGGTGACGAGCTGTGAGTCCTGGCAGCTGGTGCTGGACGCGCTGTTGGACGAGGAGCGGCCCGGCACCGCGGCCGCCCGCTACCTCGCCGAGCAGGCCGATCGGGAGCAGTTCGCCCAGGTGGTCCGGGAGTTCGCGCTCGACGGCCTGACCGAGGCGCAGAGCTTCTTCCCGGTCGTGCCGCGTCTGCCGATCACGGCGCAGCCCGCGGTGCTGCGGGTGCTGCTCGACGAGTTCGGCAGCGGTGACCTGCGACGGACCCACGCCCAGCTCTACCTCGACCTGCTCGCGGAGCTCCGACTCCCGCAGGAGGTGGACGACTTCCTGGACACCACGAGCGAGGAGACGTTCGCGTTCCTGAACGTCTTCTTCTGGCTCGCCCAGCGCGCGCCCGACGTCGAGTACTTCCTCGGCGCGCTCGCCTACCTGGAGGCGAGCTTGCCGGACGCGTTCACCGTGCAGGCCAGGGCCTGCGAGCGGCTGGGGATCGCGAACGGCCGCTACTACACCGAGCACCTCACCGTGGACGGTCTGCACCGCGAGCAGTTGCAGCTCGCGATCCGCGAGCTGGAGGCCGCCCGCGGTCTCGACGCCGGCAAGCTCTGGATGGGCGCGCTGCTCGTCTCCGAGCTGCTCAGCACCGCGTTCGAGGCCGCCGTGGACCGCGCCCGCAGCGTGCCGGCGTAGCCACTCGCACCGACGGGCCGGCGCTCAGGCCGGGTAGGCGTGCGCCTGGGCCGCTTTGACGGTGGCCCAGACCCGTGCGCCCGGGCTCAGGTCCAGCTCGGCCGCGGCCGCCGGGGTCAGGTCGGCGGCGAGCGCGAGCGGGCCGGCCAGGTCGGCGCGGACCTGGTCGCCGTGCAGGTCGAGCCCGACGACGGTGAGCTCCCAGACGTTGCGCGCGCTGGTATCGGGGCGGCCGCGGTGCAGCGTCACGGCGGCGGGCGGGAACGCGACGAACGCCGGTCCGGACACCTCCTCGGCCGTGGTCACCACGGCGCCGGTCGCCGCGACCGTCACCTGGTGGCCGGAGCCGGTCCCCTGGTACAGGTTCAGCCCGACCAGCCGGGCGATGTAGTCGGTGCGCGGCCGCCGGGAGATCTCGGCGGGCGTGCCGGACTGCACCTCGCGCCCGTTCTCGATCACCACCAGCCGGTCGGCGAGCACCATGGCGTCCAGCGGATCGTGCGTGACCAGCACCGCGACCGCCTCGAACTCGGCCAGGTGGCGGCGCAGCTGCGCCCGCACGTCCAGCCTGGTCCGGGCGTCCAGCGCGGCCAGCGGCTCGTCCAGCAGCAGCAGGCGCGGCCGGACCGCGAGCGCCCTGGCCAGCGCGACCCGCTGGGCCTGCCCGCCGGAGAGCTTCCCGGGGCGGGCGTCGGCGTGCTCGGCCAGGCCCATCCGCTCGAGCCAGGGCAGCGCTTCGGCCCGCGACTGCGCCTTCCGCCGGCCCCGGCAGCGCAGCCCGAAGGCGACGTTGTCGAGCGCGCTGAGATGCGGGAAGAGCAGGTAGTCCTGGAAGACCACGCCGACCGGCCGCTCCTCGGCGGGCGTGTGCCGACCGGCCGCCGGGTCCTCCAGGACGACGCTGTCCAGCAGCAGCCGTCCCTCGCTGAGCGGCAGCAGCCCGGCCAGCGCGCGCAGCGCGGTGGACTTGCCCGCGCCGTTCGGGCCGAGCAGCGCGATCACCTCGCCGGCGGCCGCTTCGAGCGTCAGGTCGAGCGAGAAGCCGGGCCGCTCCACCCGCAGCCGGGCGTCGAGGCCGGCAGCGGCGGCGGCCGGCGTGGGGGCCGCCGTCGGTGAGTCGTGCTCCGTCATGTCCTGATCCTTCGTCACGGCGCGCTCATCCAGCGCTCGCGCAGTCCGACCATGACCGCGATCGAGACCGCGAGGAGCACCAGGCTGAGCGCGATCGCGGCCTCCGGGTCGGACTCCAGCGCCAGGTAGACGGCCAGCGGCATGGTCTGGGTGGTGCCGGGGAAGTTGCCCGCGAAGGTGATCGTCGCGCCGAACTCCCCGAGCGCCCGCGCCCAGGCCAGCACCGACCCCGCCGCCACGCCGGGCGCGATCAGCGGCAGCGTCACCCGGCGGAACGCGGTCAGCCGGGAGGCGCCGAGGGTGGCCGCGGCCTCCTCGTAACGCGGGTCGGCCGCACGCAGCGCCCCCTCCACGCTGATCACCAGGAACGGCATCGCGACGAACGCCTCGGCGACCACAACGCCCGCCGTGGTGAACGGCAGTGTGATGCCGAACGCGGAGTCCAGCCAGCGCCCGACGATCCCGTTGCGTCCCAGCACCAGCAGCAGCGCCACGCCGCCGACCACCGGCGGCAGCACCAGCGGCAGCGTGACCAGCGCGCGAACCAGCCGCCGCCCGGGGAACTCGGTGCGTGCCAGCAGCCACGCCAGCGGCACGCCGAGCACCAGCGAGACACCGGTGGCGGACGTCGCGCAGATCAGCGAGAGCTTCAGCGCCTCCCAGACCTGACTGCTGCTCAGCTGCTCGGGCAGTGACCGCCAGGGTGCCCGGATCAGCAGGCCCACGAGCGGCAGTACCAGGAAGGTCAGCCCGAGCAGGGCCGGCAGCAGCAGGGCGAACGGAACCCGGGAGGCGCGCCGGCTCACGAAGCCGAGGGCGAGGCGCCGGCGGCGGCCGTGGCCGTGGGGGACTGGAAGCCGGCCGCGGTCAGCACCTGGGTGCCCTCGGCCGACTCGACGTACGCGACGAACGCCTGCGCGCCGGCCGTGTTCGGAGCCTTCGCCAGGTCGGCGATCGGGTAGTCGTTGATGGCCTTCGCGGCTTCGGGGAAGTTCACGCCGTCCACCTTGCCACCATCGGCCTTGATGTCGGTCTGGTAGACGATCGAGGCGTCCACCTCGCCGAGCTCGACCTTGGTCAGCGCGCTCTTGACGTCCTGCTCCTGGGTGACCGGGGTCAGCGAGACGTTGGCGGCCTTGAGCGCGGTCTGCGCGGCGGCGCCGCACGGCACCTGCGGCGCGCAGAGCGCGACCTTCACGCCGGGCGCGGCGAGGTCCTTGAGCGCGGCGATGTGCTTGGGGTTGCCGTTGGGAACGGCGATCTCCAGCTCGTTCCGGACGAAGACGGTGGGCTGGCTCGCGTTGCCCTTCGCGTCGGTCACCGTCTTCATGGTGGCCGGGGAGGCGGCCGCGAAGACGTCGGCGGGCGCGCCGGCGACGATGCTCTGGGCCAGCGCGGAGCTGCCGCCGAAGTTGAACTTGACGGTCGTGCCGGGGTGCGCGGCCTCGAACTTCTTGCCGAGGTCGGTGAAGGTGCCCTGCAGCGAGGAGGCCGCGAACACGGTGATGGTGCCGGTCACGGCGGGCGCGCTCGAGGCGCCGGTCGAAGCGCCGGTCGAAGCACTGGACGTCGAACTGGCCGACTTCGTGGAGCTGCTGCACGCGCTGATGCCTGCGGCCAGCGCGAGTGCGGCGAGCGCGGCGGCGGCAGTGCGGTTCCGGGAGCTGGTCATGCGGGGTGTCTCCTCCTGCCGCGCCGGGAGCGGCGCGGCGGTGCGGTAGGTGCGGGCCGGTCCGCCGCGCCGTGCGACGAAAAGGGGGCGACCCAGGAACGGCCGCCGTACTCGAAGCTGCGCGGCTTGCCCGCCCATGATCTCGTATCTGCGGTCGTTATGGCGATCATAGTGCCGCAGATGCAACCCAGGAATCCCTTGTCTCTTTGCACAGGCAACCCGTCGCCCGACTGGGTGCAGCGCTGTACGAACTGTCGGAAAACCGCAGGCCGGCCGCGCTGTCGCGACGCGACGCACCGGGCTGACGAGGTGTCAGGGTGCTTCGCGGGCTTGCACATACGCTGACAAATATGATCACGGACGAGGACGGCGGGTGTCCCGAAGCCCTGGCCCACGACGGCCACTGGGACGAGTTGCTGGCGCGCTACCGGCGCACCCGTGCCGCGGCGGCCACCCGCCGCGGCGAACGCGCGGCGGCCCGTGAGACGGCCGCGCTCGGCCACCGCCTCGCCTACGCGGCGCCGGCCCCGATCGCGGCCGCCCTCTTCGACCCGGCCGCCGGCCCCGGCGCGGCCGGCGAACACGACGGCCTCGCCGGCCCGCTCTGGGAGGTGCTGGCCACCCGTCACCCGTGGTCGCTCCTGGACCCGCTGCTAGCGGCCGAGCCGGTCCGCACCCTGGTCGCCCACACCCGCGTCCTCCTCGGCGAGGACCTGACCGACCTCCCGGGTACGGGCGGGGCGGGCGGGATGGGTGGGGCGGTGGGGGCAGCGGGGGCAGCGGGGGTGCCGGATGCTGGTGGGCTGGCGGCGGTGGGGCCAGCGGGGGTGCCCGATGCTGGTGGGCCGGCGGGCCCGGGGGTGCCACCCGCCGCCACGCCGCCTGCCACGAGTGCCCTGCCTGCCGCCCCCACGCCTGTTGCCCCCGGCTTGCCGCCCACTACCGCGCTGCCTGCCGGGAGTGCCCCACCCGCCGCCGCGCCTTTCACCGGCTTGCCGCCTGCCGCCGCGCGGCCTGCCGCTGGCTTGCCACCCGCCGCCGCTCCGCCTGCCGCAGGTGCCCCGCCTGTTACCGCCGCGCCGTCTCCCACTGGCTTGCCACCCGCCGCCGCACCTTTCACTGGCTTGCCGCCCGCTGCCGCGCCGCCTGGCGCTGGCTTGCCGCCCACTACCGCGCCGCCAGCCGGGAGTGACCCGCCCGCTGCCGCGCCGCCTGGCGCTGGTTCGCCGCCCGACGCCGCGGCGAGCGCCACCGGCTTGCCGCCCGCTGCTGGCTCGCCGTCCAATGCCGGGGGGCCGACCGTGATCGCTCCGCGGCGTACCGGCTCGCCCGGCGGCCCTGGGCGGCTTCGCCCTGGTGTGCCGCCACCGGTTGCTCCGTCGGCCGCCTCGCCGGGCGTTCCGCCTCTCGTCCCTCCGGCCGCCTCGCCGGGTGCTCCGCCGGTAGCTCCCGCAGCCGCCTCGCCCCTCGTCCCCCCAGCCGTCCCCCCAGCTACCCCTCCTGCCGTCCCTCCGGCCGCCGCTCCCACCATCCCCCCGGCCCCTCCGGCGCTCGTGCCTCCGCTTGCCTTGCGGTTGTGGGAGCAGGTGGGGTGGGAGCCCGGGGCGCGGGTGGCCGGGTATCAGCCCGGGGGTGGCTGTGCCAGCTCGCTGCGCTCGCTGCCTGACAGCCGGGAGGGGCTCGGGCCGGTGCGGTTGCCGGCTTCCGGGCGGCCGCAGCCGGGGTCGGCGCAGCCCGCGACCGCCGCGTTGCGGGAGTTGAGCGGCTGGCTCGGGGCCCGCTGTGTGCGCGGCAGTGCGCTGGAGGCTGCCGCGCTGCTGGCGCCCCATCTGCCCACGCCCGCGATCGGTGGGTTCATCCCGTTCGCCACCGCCTATCCCGCGCTGGTCCGGGCGGCCTCCGGGGCCGGTGCGTACACCGCGCACACCGGCACGGCGCGCGGTCGGCTCGCCGTCTGGCGGGCGCTGGCCGCGATGGCGGACCCGGGCGGTCGGTGCACGGTCCACGAGGTGGACGCGCTGGTCGCCCGGATGCGCTGCTTCACCTGGTGCGACCCGGCCGACGAGCTCTGGCACCTGCACCTGGCGCTGGAGGACCCGGCCACCGGCCTGGCCTGGGCGATCAGCGGCGCCGACTACGACTGACACATCTGCTGACGTCCCCGCCGCCCGCACCGCGCCTACCGCGCAGGTTGCAGACGGCGGACCGGCTACCGCCAGGCTCACGGCCGATGTCACCCCGCTGTGGGACGCCCGTCATGCCCCGGTTGCCTTAGCGTCTCTCCCAGGCGGGGCTCCGCCGAACCTCGTCGAACAGGGGGCGACGAGGCTCGGCGGCCCCCGGGTCCCCGCCTTCATCCCTGCCCTCATCCCCGGCCCCTCCGGTTCACGTGTTCACGTCAGCCCTTATCGTGGGGTTGCGAACTGTGCGGCTTACGGGGGAGGACCGCGGCGTGACGCGCGTGCTGGTGGTGGACGATCAGGTCCTGATCAGGGTGGGGCTGGTCGCGTTGCTGCGCGCCGCGCCGGGGATCACGGTGGTCGGCGAGGCGGAGAGCGGTGAGCAGGCCGTCGCGCTGGCGGCCGCCGAGCGGCCCGACATCGTCCTGATGGACATCCGGATGCCGGGGATGGACGGGATCACCGCGACCAGCCGGATCCTCGCGGGTGCCGCCGAGCCGGCGCCACGGATCATCATCCTGACCACCTTCGACCTGGACGAGTACGTGTACGCCGCGCTGCGGGCGGGCGCGGCGGGCTTCCTGCTCAAGGACACCCCGCCGGAGCGGCTGCTCGCCGCGGTGGAGACCGTCGCCGCGGGGGACATGCTCTTCGCGCCCAGCGTGGTGTGCCGGCTGATCGAGGCCTACGCCGACCGGGCCGCCGACCGCGCCGCGCCGCCGCCCGCCGGGCTGGACCCGCTGACCGGCCGGGAGCTGGACGTGCTGCGGCTGGTCGGCCAGGGGCTGTCCAATCCCGAGATCGCCGAGCGCCTGGTGGTCAGCGTCGCCACGGTGAAGACGCACCTCAACCGGACGATGGCCAAGCTCAACCTGTCGAGCAGGGCCCAGGCCGTGGTACTGGCCTACGAGACCGGTCTGGTGACACCGGGTCAGTCCGCCGGCTGACGCCGCACCGGCCCGCGCACTGGCCCGGTGCGCCACCCCGCCGACAGTTCCGGCAATTCAGCGGGACGCCATTGCGGTTGGGCAGGGCGGCACGTGAGGATCGTCGCATGATCATGAAAAGCGATGGATCCGTCAAGGGCGTCATGTTCGACTTCTCCGGGACGCTGTTCCGGATCGAGTCGACCGAGCAGTGGCTGGCCGCGGTCCTGGCCGACGCCGGCCTCGCGCTCGGCGAGCCGGAGCGGGTGGCGCTCGTGGCGAGCCTGGACGAGTGGGGCGCGCTGCCGGGCGGCCCGGTACCGCGCCGGGAGCTGACCGCCGAGCTCGAAGAGCTCTGGGCCGTGCGCGACCGCAGCGAGCAGCAGCACCGGGCCTGCTACACCGCGCTGGCCCGGCAGGCGGCGCTGCCCGACCCGGTGCTCGCGGACCGGCTCTACGACCGCCACATGTCGGCTGCCGCCTGGCATCCGTACGCCGATGCCGAGCCGACGCTGCGCGAGCTGCGCCGGCGCGGGCTGCCGGTCGCGGTGGTCAGCAACATCGGCTGGGACCTGCGGCCGGTCTTCCGCGAGCACGGGCTGGACGAGCTGGTCGATGCGTACCTGCTCTCCTTCGAGCTCGGCATCCAGAAGCCCCTGCCGGGCATCTTCGAGGCGGCGTACCGGGAGTTGGGCCTGGCCGCCGCCGACGTCCTGATGGTCGGCGACGACCGCACCGCCGATGGCGGCGCCGCGGCGCTCGGCAGCCGGGTGTACTTCGTCGACCACCTGCCGGTCGACCGGCGCCCGGCAGGCCTCTCGCCGGTCCTGGGACTGCTCGACGAGGTCTGACCTAGCGTCTGACCCAACGTCTGACCCAACGTCTGACCCGGCGCCAGGTCGGCTCGGATCAAGGCAGGTCAGACCCGTTCCGCCAGCGCCAGGAAGCGCTCGTCCTCGTCGAAGCAGCCCGTGAGCCGCCAGCCTGCCTCCGCGAGCAGCGGGCGCAGGTTCGGCTCGGCGAGCAGGTCGTCCGGCGTGAGCCGCCGGCCGTGGCGGGCGGCGAGCGCGGCGCGCCCGACCGGGTGGAACAGCGCGAGGCGGCCGCCGGCCCGGGTGACCCGGGCGAGCTCGGCGAGCGCGGCGGCCGGTTCGGGCAGGTGCCCGACCAGGCCGGCGGCAAAGACGGCGTCGAGGGCAGCGGCGGGCAGCGGCAGCCGGGCGCAGTCGGCGACGAGCAGGGCGCCGACCGCGTCCCGCCCCTCGCGTACGGCCTGACGGAGCATCTCGGGCGTCAGGTCGACGCCGAGCACGGTGCCGCTCGCGCCGACCGCGCGGCGCAGCAGCGGGAGCGCGCGGCCGGTGCCGCAGCCGGCGTCCAGCACCGCATCGCCCGCGCGCAGGCCGAGTTCGGTGATGGCGGCCTGGAAGCGCGGCCCGTCGTCGGGGAACCGGATCTCCCAGTCGGCGGCGCGGGCCGCGAAGAACTCCCGGATCGCGGCTTGGTCGGACGGCGCATGCTGCCTGGGCGAGGAGGGGCGCTCGGGCGAGGAGGGGCTGACCATGCGCGCAGCGTACCCGTGACCAGGCGGCCGCTCGGTCGTTTACCGGAGCGCAGGGCGGTATGGCACCTTCCGGAGCATCAATTAAGGTTAGGCTAACCTAACTTCTGGAGTTCCGGTGACCGTCACTGCCGAATCCACCGTGCCTGGCGACGCCATCCTGCGCCGCCAGCGGATCCGCGAGTCCGCCGCCCGTACCTACGCCCGCTCGTTCCCGATCGTGCCGGTGCGCGCGAGCGGCATGACGGTGGAGGGCGCGGACGGCCGCCGCTACCTCGACTGCCTCTCCGGCGCCGGCACGCTCGCGCTCGGCCACAACCACCCGGTGGTGCTCGCGGCGATCCGCCGCACGCTGGACAGCGGTGCCCCGCTGCACCTGCTGGACCTGGCGACGATCGAGAAGGACGACTTCACCACCGCGCTGCTGGAGACGCTGCCCGCCGAGTTCGCAGCCCGGGCCCGGGTGCACTTCTGCGGCCCGGCCGGGACGGACGCGGTGGAGGCCGCACTGAAGCTGATGCAGACCGCGACCGGACGCAGCGGCGCGCTCGCCTTCACCGGCGGGTACCACGGCATGACGGCCGGCGCGCTCGCGCTCAGTGGCAACGTGGACGTCAAGTCGCCGCTGCCCAGCGCCGGCGAGGTGACCCGGCTGCCGTACCCGTACTCCTACCGCTGCCCGTTCGGCGTCGGCGGCGCGGCCGGCGAGCGGCTCGCGGCGGTCTACACCGAGCGGCTGCTCGACGATCCGGCGGGTGGCGTGGTCCGCCCGGCGGCGATGATCCTGGAGGCCGTCCAGGGTGAAGGTGGCGCGGTGCCGGCGCCGGACGACTGGCTGCGCGAGATGCGCCGGATCACCGCCGAGCGCGAGATCCCGCTGATCGTGGACGAGGTGCAGACCGGGGTCGGCCGGACCGGCGCGATGTGGGCGGTCGAGCACAGCGGGATCGTGCCGGACGCCATGGTGCTCTCCAAGGCGATCGGCGGCAGCCTGCCGCTGGCGGTGGTCGTCTACCGCGAGGAGTACGACACCTGGCGGCCCGGCGCGCACACCGGCACCTTCCGCGGCAACACGCTGGCGATGGCGGCCGGCGCCGCGACGCTGCGGTACGTGGCGGCGAACGGGCTCGCCGAGCGCGCCGAACTGCTCGGCCGCCGGCTGCTCGACGAGCTGACCGCGCTGCGCGGCCGGCTGCCGGTGATCGGGGACGTGCGCGGGCGCGGGCTGATGCTCGGCGTCGAGTTCGTCGACCCCGCCGCCGAGCCGGACGCCTGTGGCGCGCGCCCGGCCGATCCGCGGCTCGCGGCACGGGTCCGGGAGGCCTGCCTGGCCCGCGGTCTGATCGTGGAGCTGGGCGGGCGGCACGACGCGGTGCTGCGGCTGCTGCCGCCGCTGACCGTCACGGACGAGCAGCTGCGCGCGGTGCTCGACCGGCTCGCCGAGGCGATCGAGGCGGCGGCGCTCGAGGCGGCAGTGGGGGAGCGGGCATGACGGGGGAGCAGCCCACGGCGCTGTCCGGCGGCGCGGCACTGTCCGGAGGCGCGGCACTGTCCGGCTCCGCGGCGCTCGCCGGTGGGACGGGTGGTCCGGCCGCGCTGCGCCTGCTGCTCGGCCAGGTGGCGGACGCGCTCGCGGCCGGTGCCGCCCGCCGTGGCGGCCCGCTGCCGGCCGGCGACCCGAAGGAGCTCGCGCAGGAGGTCGCGCGGGTGTTCCACGCGACGTCCGGCGCAGGTGCGCTGGCCACCCTCACCGAGCTGCTCGCGTTCGGCGCCGCCGACCCGGCCGACCCGGCCTGCGCCGCGCACCTGCACTGCCCGCCGCTCGCCGTCGCGGTCGCCGCCGAGCTGGCCGCGAGCGCGCTCAACCCCTCGCTGGACTCCTGGGACCAGGCACCGGCCGCCACCGTCCTGGAGACCGAACTGCTCGCCGAGCTGGCGGCGTTGGTGGGCTACCGGCCCGAGCTCGCCGCCGGGGTGCTCACCTCGGGCGGGACGGAGTCCAACCTGATGGGCCTGATGCTGGCCCGCGACCAGGTCCTGCGCGGGGCGGACGGTAACGCCGGCCGTGCGGAGCTGGACGGCGTCGATCCGGCCCGGCGGCCGCGGATCTTCGCCTCGCGGTCCGCGCACTTCTCCGTCCAGCGCGCCGCCGCGCTGCTCGGCCTGGGGGAGCGGGCGGTCGTCCCGGTCCCGGTCGACCGCGACCTGCGGATGGACGCCGACGCACTCGCCGCCGCGCTGGCCGGCGCGGTCCGCGACGGCGCCACGCCGGTCGCCGTGGTGGCCACCGCCGGGACCACCGACACCGGCGCGGTGGACCCGCTGCACCGCTGCGCCGAGCTGGCCGCCGAGTACGGCGCCTGGCTGCACGTGGACGCCGCCTACGGGGGCGGGGCGCTGCTCTCCGACCGGCTCGCGCCGCTGCTGGCCGGGATCGAGCGGGCCGACTCGGTCTCGCTCGACTGGCACAAGCTGGGCTGGCAGCCGGTGGCGGCCGGGGTGTTCCTGGTCCGCCGGAGCGAGAGCTACGCGTCGCTGGCCCGCAACGCCGTCTACCTCAACCCGGTGGACGACGAGGAGGCCGGCTATCCGAGCCTGCTCGGCCGTTCGCTGCGGACCACCCGGCGGGCCGACGCGTTCAAGATCGCGGTCACCCTGCGCACGCTCGGGCGGGCGGGGCTCGGCCGACTCGTCGACCGCTGCCGGGAACTCGCCGTGGCGGCCGCCGCCGAGATCCGGCTCCGGCCGGAACTGGAGCTGTACGGCGAGCCGCTGCTGACCACCGTGCTCTTCCGCTACCTGCCGGGCGACCCGCGGCTGCGGGCCGACCCGGCCGCCGTGGACCGGCTGAACGCCGAACTGCGCCGCCTGCTGCTGGCCGAGGGCCGCGCGGTGCTCGGCCGGACCGAACTGCCGCCCACCGAGCTGCCGCCGGCCGGCGCCGCCGTGACGACGGCTCCGGAGCGTGGCTCGCTGCGCCTCAAGCTCACGCTGCTCAATCCGCACACCACCGAGGCGGCGCTGGCCGCCCTGCTGGACCAGGTGGTCCGCGCCGGCCGCCGACTGGAGTCGCCGCTGCCCTGATCCGAACAGGTCCGCACGGCACAGCGGATTCCCCGGAGCGGCCCCCGGAATTGGAGGAAAGCACACTGGCGCAGCCGCCCGGTCGGCTATCCTCACAATTCCCCGGGCGATCGTTCTCCGGAGCCGCCGAAAAGGTGCGCGTACGCATAGCGGGCCCGGCTTGTAACGACGCTTTTCGGCCGCTCCTGGGCGAATTCCCGCCATCCCGTCGGCAGCCCTTGCGTCACTCCCGAGCACCGGAGATAACTTCGGGTAGTCGCCGCCACACCGGAAGCACACGGCTCCCTGGGACTCGCGGCACGATGGGGGATTCCGCCATGCGCAACCGCGATTTCGCGGTGCCTGCGGCATGTCGTAGCGATCGGGCGCGGCCGCTGACGGCCCCGGCGTCCGTGGTATCCACCCCCGACGGCGCGCCCGCGCCCGAGGCGCCACCGGCCCCGGGGCCGGACCGGCCCTAGGAGCGGCTGCCCCGCGCACACCGGGCGCCCTGAGCGCACCGAGCACCCCGACTGCCACATTTCGCCGGATGCCGGCACCACATTTCCGACGGCCGGACCGCACGGTACGGCGCGCTGTCGCGCGCCGCGCCGGGGTGCGCCGGCCCGGAAGTGCGCATTCCCGCGCGCCCTTGAACGGCTGTGCGCCACCCGGTGCCGGACGGCTCCGGGCCCATTCCCCTGACGCGCTGTGAAATCAGCCATGCCACGCGGAGGCCGCGTTATGAGCGATTCGCTCATGAGCACCAACCCCGGCACATTCGACGACCCCGCCACATTCGCGCCCGGCCCGTTCGACCCCGCCGCATTCGACCCTGCCGCATTCGAGGCGTTCCCGTTCTCCGACCGCTGCCGACGGGTCTGGGAGCTCGGCGACCACCTGCTGATCGGCGTGAGCCCCGGCAACAGCTATTTCAGCCACCGGCGGATAGCCGAACTCGTCACCTGGGGGCGGGAGTTCTTCGGCGCCGTGGACATCGTCTACGCCGACCTGCACGTCGACACGCAGTTCGCCGCGTTCGGCTACGAGCCCGGGCACGCCGCCCGGCGGGCCGCGAAGGAGATCAAGACCACCGCCCGGCGGATCCACCGGGGCGTCGAGGAGGCCGGGAGGGACGGCGTCCGGGTGCGGGCGCTCTCCGACTTCCTGCCGGATCCCGGCTATCAGGAGCTGTGCGGGCAGATCGAGCGGGCGCTGGCCGGCGACCCGGTCTTCCGCGCGGCCGCCGAGGGCATGGCGCGCGGCTTCCTGGCCGGGCGGCTGCCGGAGGGCATCGAGCCGACCGCTGCTCAGGTCGCCGCCGGGCTGCGCTACATCTGCGCCGAGCTGCCGTTCTTCCTGGACACCCCGCGCCTGCTCGGCGTGGACAGCTCGGTCTCCTGCTACCACATCGAACTCCCGCTGACCCCGGTGCTGTTCGGCCGCCGCGAGGGACTGCGCGCGGCTCCCGGGCAGGGCTACGCGGTGGTCCGTCCGTCGCCGTCGCCGGGGGCCCAGGCCGTCGCCGCCGTCGCTGCCTGACGATCCGTCAATTCCGTTCAAGGAGAAGTGCGTCATGACCACGAACACCCCGCTGTCGGCGGATCTGCCGGCCTTCCCGCTGGACCGGCGCGGCGACAGCATCCCGCCCGAGGTCGAACGGCTGCGCGCGGACCGGCCGGTGGCGCTGGTGCGCACCATGACCGGTGACCAGGCCTGGCTGGTCAGCAGCCACGAACTCGCCAAGCAGGTGCTGGAGGACGACCGGTTCAGCCTCAAGGACACCGCGAACCAGGGCGTCCCGCGCCAGTACGCGCTGACCATCCCGCCCGAGGTGGTCAACAACATGGGCAACATCAACAGCGCGGGGCTGCGCAACGCCGTGATGAAGACCCTCTCGCCGCGCGGCGACAAGGAGTTGGGCGACTGGCTGGAGGCCCGCGCGCACGGCCTGCTGGACGCGCTGATCGCGCAGGGCCCGCCCGCCGACCTGCGGGACGGCTTCACCGAGCCGTACTCCGCCGCGCTGCACTGCCGGCTGCTGGGCATCCCGACGGATGACTGGCGGCGGCTGATGGCCGGCATCGACGTCGCCTTCATCACCAGCCCGGCGCCCTTCGCCGGCTCGACGCCCAACTGGTACAAGGACCTTGACTACATGACGGCGCGGCTGAACGCCGACCCCGAGCCCACCGAGGGCCTGCTCGGGCGGTTCGCCGCGCTGCGCCGCTCGCCGGACGTCTCGGACCGCGTGAGCGACGAGCTGCTCGCCACCGTCGCGCTCTCGCTCTTCGGCGCGGGCGCGGTGAGCACCTCGGCCTTCCTCCAGCACGCGATCATCGCGCTGGTCCGCCAACCCGAGCTCGCCGAACGGCTGCGCGCCGAACCGGCGGTGATCGGCCGGGCGGTGGACGAGCTGCTGCGCTTCAACCTCTCGATCGGCGACGCGCTGCCCCGCCTCGCGCTGGAGGACGTCAAGCTCGGTGAGGTGGAGATCCGGGCCGGCGAGCTGGTGCTGGTCCTGGTCGAGGGGGCCAACTACGACCCGGCGGTCTTCCCGGATCCGGAGCGGATCGACTTCGACCGCGAGCAGAACCCGCACCTCGCGTTCGGCGCCGGCCGGCACTTCTGCCCCGCTTCCGCGCTCGGCCGCACTCACGCGGAGATCGCGCTGACCGCCCTGGTGCAGCGGATGCCCGAGCTGCGGCCGGCCCTGCCGATCGAGCAGCTGGCCTGGCGCCCGGGCTTCATCAAGCGCCTCCCGGAACGCCTCCCGGTGCTCTGGTAGCCCGCCGCGCGAGGCCCTGGACAGGCCCGCGCAGCCGGGCCAGGACCCGTCCGCCCTAGGGCCTGTCCGGGCGATCTTGCCGGGCGCGCGACGCCGGGCATCCCGCCTGGACGCACCGGCGAATCATCCAAGTACGGCCCAGTACGAGGACGATCCGCCGGCACGCCCAGCCGGGCGCCCAACGCCGCGCGCTGATCCGACGAGATCGCCCGGACAGGTCCTAGTCGTGCAGCCCGAGCAGGATCGCCCGGGTCCGCTCCCAGGTCTGCGGGTCGCAGGCGACCAGCAGGCCGTCCTCGCAGCCGGGCGGATCGGCGCGGTACGGCGAGCCGTCGAGGCGGGCCGAGACGCCGCCGGTCTCGCGCACCAGCAGGGAGCCGGGTGCGTGGTCCCAGGGCAGGGTGCACCAGTAGAGGAGGAAGTCCAGCTCGCCATCGGCCAGCTGCGGGTACTCCACACCGGCCGAGCGCCGGCCCTCGGTCACCCGGCCGAAGCCGGGCGCGCCGTTGCTCAGGCCGGGGAAGAGCTCGCCGACCGGGCGCGGGGCGGCGTTCGTCAGGCGGCTGGAGGTGGGGTGGAAATCCGGGTCGAGCATCCGCCGCTTGACCGATCCGCGCCAGGTCTCGGGCCGGGCGGCGGCGGGCAGCCGGGTCAGCCGGTGGCCGTCCCGCCAGGCGCCGGCGCCCAGTTCGGCCGCGTAGAAGGTGCGGCTCATCGGCTGCCAGATCCAGGCGGCCACCGGCTCGCCATCGCGGATCAGGGTGGCCATCACGGCGAAGTCGGGGCGCCCGGCGATGAAGTTGGCCGTCCCGTCCACCGGGTCCACCAACCAGCAGGCGCGCTCCTTGCGCAGCGCGTGCGCGAGGCCGGGATCGGCGGCCACCGCCTCCTCGCCCACCACGGGCACCGGCAGCAGCTCGCGCAGCCGCCGCGTGATGATCGCCTCGGCCTCCCGGTCGGCTATGGTCACCACGTCGCCGGGAGCCTTCTCCATCACCTCACCGGCCGCCAGCGCACGGAACCGCGGCTCGACTGCCTCCGCGGAGGCGTCGGTGAGGATCTCCGCCACCTTTTCCATCAGCACGCCGCTCGCTCCCTTCGCTCGGCTACCACTCTCGCACGCCCGACCGCACGCGACCTGCGGCGACCGATGCGTGGACGCGCTGCTGGACATCGCGGCCCGAGGTGCTCCACCTCGCGGTAGCGAGTGCAGCACGTCGGGGAGTCCGGCAGGTTGCCATCGCGCTACGGCCAGGGCCCGTCCGGCCGAAGGGGCGTGCGGTCGTCAGCCGGAGGCCGTGAGCCGTGAGCCGGAGGCCGTGGGCTGCGGGAGCGGGGCTGACGCCTTCCGGTCAGGCGGACGCGGTCTCGGGCTCGGCCGTCGCGGCGGCCGTCGTGGTGCCCGACGGGCGGCGATAACGGCGGTGGGTGGCCGTGGTGGCCGCGAGGAGCAGGGCGGCGCCCGCCGCCGCGCAGGTGATCAGGAACGGTGCGCGGGCGCCCGCCGCGGCTGCCGTCCAGCCGGCCGCCGCCGTGCCGGCCGCCTGGGCGAGCGTGATGCTGCTGACCAGCCCGGCCATCGCCTCGCCGAGCCGCGCGGCCGGCACGGTGCGCTCGGCCAGGCCGAACATGGTGATCATCTGTGGCGCCACCGCGAGGCCGACGCAGCCGACGGCCGCCGCCAGCCCGCCCAGGGTGCCACCGAGTAGCGGCAGCAGCACGGCCGCCGCGCAGAGCAGCGCCGTCCCGGCCCGCAGCCGGGCCGGGAGGTCCCAGCGGGTGGGCAGGCCGGCGACAGCCAGGCCCGAGCAGGCGCTGGTCAGGCCCATCAGGCCGTAGATCAGACCGGCCGCGCCGGCGTGACCGAGCTGCGCGGTGGTCGCGGTGACGCCGACCTGGATCGAGCCGAACGCGACGCCGAGCAGCGCCATGCCGGCGAGCAGCAGGCCGTACGGAGCGGTCAGCAGGCGCTCGGTCGCCCGGGTGCGGACGGTCCGGCTGCCGGGCGGGGCGGTCGGGTGCAGCGCGAAGAGCGTCGCGCAGACGCCGACCAGGGCCGCCGCCAGCAGCATCCCGCCGGCCGGCCCGGTGAGGGCGGCGAGCAGGCCGACCACGGCCGGGCCGCCGGTGAAGCTCAGCTCGTCGATCAGCCCGTCCAGCCACAGCACCGCAGCGGTCTCCTCGGCGCCGCGGCCGCGCGCCAGCCAGAGCCAGCGGCTGCGCGAGAGCGGTCCGACCAGCGGCACCGAGAGGCCGACCAGCAGCGCGAGCAGCAGCTGCCCGCCGAACGGCGCGCCGTAGCGCGAGGCGGCGACCAGCGCCAGGATCGCGAGCGTGTTGACGCCGGCCGCGATCAGCCCGACCCGGCGCTGTCCGCGCCGGTCGGCGGCCCGGCCGACCAGCGGGCCGCCGACCGCCTGCCCGAGCGCCATGGCGCCGGTGACGGCCGAGCCCTGCCAGACGCTGCCGGTGCGCTCGCTGACCATCAGCAGCGAGCCGATCGCGCACATCGCGGCCGGCAGCCGGCCGAGCTGCGACCAGACCAGCACCCGGCCGCCGGTCAACTCCCTGGCCTGCCGGAACTTGCCCAGCACGCCGGTCTGCGCAGTGCCGGTCCCCACTGCATTGCCGATCCCCGCCGCGTTCATCGTCCCGCCCCCAGGAGGGGCCGACCCGGGGCGCCCGCCTCCCCGTCGTCGGCCCGCCGTGGTGATCGCCAGCGGGTGAGCCTTCACGGTAGGCAGCGGCCACGACGCAGCGTAATCGTACGATCATCCAAAGCGAGGGGGCGCCAGGGCGGCGCTACCGCCGCCGGCGCAGCAGTTCGTCGTACTCGGCGTGGACCCGGCGGTCCAGCGCGAGGCCGAACTGCGCGTCCGCGACGGTCCGGGCGAGCGGGCGGATCCGGGTCAGCTGCTCGGTCAGGTGGGCGGCCTCGCCGGGCGGCAGTGGGTCCTGCGCGGCCAGCGCGCCGAGCAACTGGTCGCGGATCAGGCCGACGAAGACCTCGGCGACCGCGTCCGCGTACTCCTGGGCCTTGCGGCTGGCGTCGAGCACGGCGGCGAGCGGGACGCCCTCGGCGACCAGTGCGGTGGTCGCGTCCATCAGGCGGCGGCTGATGTGCGTGATGCCGTCCTCGGTGACCGTGATGTAGCCCTGGGCCAGCGACTCGGCGGTGTTGGCCTCGGTGAGCTGGTCGCCGAAGGCGGCCCGCAGGTCGTCCCAGCTGAGGGAGACCGGGGTCTCGTCCGACCAGGGCGAGATGATCGCGGCCTCCAGGCCGATCAGCTCGGCGACGTCCCGGCCGCTCTCGCCGGCGCCGATCAGCTCGGCGATGCCGCCGAGCGTGTGGCCGCGCTCCAGCAGTTCGGCGATCACCCGCAGCCGGGCCAGGTGCGACTCGCCGTACCAGGCGATCCGGCCCTCCCGGCGGGGCGGGGGCAGCAGCTTGCGTTCGCGGTAGAAGCGCAGGGTGCGGGTGGTGATGCCGGCGGCTTCGGCGAGTTCCTCGACCCGGTACTCGCGCGGGCCTGCTGCTTCGCTCTCGATCTGCGCCACGCGGCCCAGCATAGGGCCTGCTCGAACGGCCGGACCGGGCCGTGAGGCGTCGGCGCCGCCCGCGCCACGGCCGTGACCACCCTGTCGGGCACTGCGCCGAACTCGTCCGGTCGGCCTTCTTCCGTGCGCCGCCGTCCCGGGCTACCCTGCCAATCGCGCCAGTGATTACTGGCACGGTTACCGTAGGCCATTGGCAGGCCGCAGCCGGGCCGGGAACACGCCAGAGCCGGGCCGGGCGCAGGCCGGGCGCGCACCACGCGCACCACCAGAGAGGACCGCCGCATGGCAGCCAGCACTCCCAAACAGCGCGACCGTTCGGCGCCGCGGCCCGCCGAGGCCCCGCACGTCCGGGTCGCCGTGATCGGCTCGGGCTTCGGCGGGATCGGCGCCGGTGTCCGGCTCCGCCGGGCCGGGATCACCGACTTCGTGATCCTGGAGCGGGCCGACTCGGTCGGTGGCACCTGGCGCGACAACAGCTACCCGGGCTGCGCCTGCGACGTGCCCTCGCACCTCTACTCGTTCTCCTTCGCGCTCAACCCCGACTGGCCGCGCAGCTTCTCCGGCCAGGGCGAGATCCGCGGCTACCTGGAGCGGGTCACCGACACGTACGGCCTGCGCCCGCACCTGCGCCTGGAGACCGAGGTCACCGAGTCGCGCTGGGACCCGGAGCTGACCCGCTGGCGGATCAGCACCAGCCGCGGCGAGTGGACCGCCGACGCGCTGGTCTCCGCGACCGGCCCACTCTCCGACCCGCAGATCCCCGACCTGCCCGGCCTCGCGCAGTTCCCCGGCAAGGTCTTCCACTCCTCCCGCTGGGACCACGACTACGACCTGACCGGCAAGCGGGTCGCGATGATCGGCACCGGCGCCTCGGCGATCCAGATCGTGCCGGCCATCCAGCCGAAGGTCGGCCGGCTCACCGTCTTCCAGCGCACCCCCGCCTGGGTGCTGCCCAAGGTGGACCGCGAGATCAGCGCGCTGGAGAAGGCGGTGCACCGGGCGGTGCCCGCCACCACCGCGCTGCGCCGGGCCGCGCTGTTCGCGGTCCGCGAGCTCCAGGTGGACGCGTTCGTCCGCCGTCCGGGCGCGCTGAAGCTGGTCCAGCGGCTGGCCGAGCGGCAGCTGGCCCAGCAGATCCGGGACCCGCGGCTGCGCGCCAAGCTCACCCCGGACTTCCGGATCGGCTGCAAGCGGATCCTGCTCAGCCAGACGTACTATCCGGCGCTGGCCGCGCCCAACACCGAGCTGGTCGCCTCCGGACTGCGCGAGGTGCGCGGCTCGACGCTGGTCGCCGAGGACGGCAGCGAGCACGAGGTGGACGCGGTCGTCTTCGGCACCGGCTTCCACGTCACCGACATGCCGATCGCGCACCGGGTCTTCGGCGCCGACGGGCAGAGCCTGGCGGCGCACTGGAAGGACGGCATGGAGGCGCTGCGCGGCTCGACGGTGCGCGGCTTCCCGAACCTGTTCTTCGTGATCGGGCCGAACACCGGCCTCGGCAACAGCTCGATGATCCTGATGATCGAGTCCCAGCTGAACTACCTGATCGACGCGCTGACCACGCTCCGCTCGGTCGGCGCGACCGCCCTGCAGCCCACCGAGCGCGCCCAGCGGGTCTGGAACCAGCGGCTCCAGCACAGGATGGGCCGCACGGTATGGAACACCGGCGGCTGCCGCAGCTGGTACCTGGACGAGCAGGGCCGCAACACAGTGCTGTGGCCGGGCTCCACCGGCGCGTTCCGCCGGGCCACCCGCCGGATCGACCTGGCCGAGTACGAGCTGATCAAGCGGCAGGCGCCGGCCGCCGTCCCCCAGGAGGTGCACGCATGACCGCGTCCCGAGCCGCGAACCTGCCCGCGGAGCTGCTGCTGCCCGCGCCCGAGGAGCGGCTGCGGATCCGCTCCGCCGACGGCAGCTGGCTGAACGCCGAGGCGTACGGCCCCGAGGGTGCGCCGCTGGTGGTGCTCGCGCACGGCTGGACGTGCAGCACCGCGTTCTGGGCCCCGGTCGTGCACCGGCTCCTCGCCGACCACCGGGTGGTCGCCTACGACCAGCGCGGCCACGGCCGCAGCGACATACCGGCCACCCGGCACGGCTACTCGACGCAGGCGCTGGCCGACGATCTGGAGGCCGTGGTCACCCGGGTAGTGCCGGCCGGCGAACGCGCCGTGCTCGCCGGCCACAGCATGGGCGGCATGACCATCATGGCGGCCGGTGGCCGGTCCAAGGTGGCCGCCCGCACCGCGGCCGCGCTGCTGGTCAGCACCGGTCCGAGCGACCTCACCGAGCAGCTGCTGGTGATGCCGCCGGGGCTGCGCCCGCCCGGCCTGCGCCGGCTGCTGCACCGGCAGATCCTGCAGTCCCGGCTGCCGCTCGGGCCGATCACCGGGTTGTCCAAGGCGCTGCTGAAGTACGCGACGATGGGCCCGGCCACCCCCGCCGAGCAGGTCGCCGCGTGCGCCGAGATCGTGCACGCCTGCCCGACCCCGGTGCGCGCCCACTGGGCCCGGGTGCTCGGCGAGCTGGACGTGCGCCCGGGGCTGACCATGCTGGAGGCGCCGACCGCGATCGTGGTCGGCAGCCACGACAAGCTCACCCCGCCGGTGCACGCCCGCGCCATGCAGCGCGCGCTGCGCCGCCCGGACGGGCTGCTCGAACTGCCCGGGGTCGGCCACATGTCCCCGGTCGAGCGCGCCGCGGAGGTGGCGGGCGAGATCCGCCGGCTCGTCACCACGCACCTGACCGCAGACCGGACCACTGACCGGACCGACGCCGCATGACCGAGCGAAGCGAGGCAGTCGCATGAGCACACCACCGTTGAACGCGCAGGTCGTCGTCGTCACCGGCGCCGCCCGCGGGCTGGGCGCGCTGATGGCCCGCAAGCTCGCCGACCGCGGCGCCCGGGTGGCGCTGGTCGGCCTGGAGCCGGCCGAGCTGAAGGCCGCCGCCGCGCAGTGCGGGCCCGAGGCGTCGTACTGGGAGGCCGACGTCACCGACCTGGTGACGATGAGCGCGGTCGCCGAGGCGATCCGGGAGAAGTACGGGCGGATCGACACCGTGGTGGCCAACGCCGGCATCGCGATCGGCGGCCCGCTGCTGGAGAGCGACCCGGCCGCCTACAACCGGGTGATCGAGGTCAACCTGCTCGGCAGCGTCACGACCGCCCGCGCGTTCCTGCCCGCGCTCGCGCACAGCCGCGGCTATCTGCTGCAGATCGCCTCGCTGGCGGCGATCACCCCGTCCCCGCTGATGTCGGCGTACTGCGCGAGCAAGGCGGGGGTCGAGGCCTTCGCCCACTCGCTGCGCGCCGAGGTCGCCTACCAGGGCGTCAAGGTCGGTGTCGGCTACCTGAGTTGGACCGACACCGACATGGTGCGCGGAGCCGACCAGGACGACGTGCTGCGCGAGATGCGGGCCCGGCTGCCGTGGCCGGCGAACAAGACCTACCCGATCGACCCGGCGGTGGAGCGGCTGGTCGCGGGCATCGCGCGCCGCTCGCCGCACGTCTACGCGCAGGCCTGGCTGCGCGGTATGCAGCCGGTGCGCTGGGTGCTGCCGGGCCTGATCGCCGCCGTCGGTGCGCGTGAAGTGGCCCGGCTGGCACCGCGGTTGGCGGCCACCGCGGCGTCCCGGCTGGGCGCGGTCGGTGCCGGTGGCGCGGCTGACGCGAGCTCCCGCGGGGCGCGCAGGAGTTGACGGATCGTCAGTCGGGGTGGGGCAGCAGCCCACCCCGACCGGTCAGCCGCGCGCGGACTTGATCCGGCGGGCGACCTGCTGGCGCCGGCGCCGGTAGGCCCGGTGCACCCGCTGGAGTGCGACGAACTCGTCCATCCGGTTCGCCAGCGTCAGCTGGTACTTGACCCGCAGCGGCGTGCGCAGATCGCGGATCCGCTCCACGCCGATCTCCCGGACCAGCCGGCTGACGTGCTCCTGGTAGAGCTCGCGGTACGCGCGGTCGCCGTCCGGCACCCACCAGAAGAACATCACGATCTCCTCGACCAGGCAGTTGCGGTCGTAGGAGCGCAGGTGCTCGCGGTACTTCGGCTCGGTCTGCGCGATCAGCCACTCGCGGACCAGCTCCATCGAGCGGACCCGGTCGACCAGCCCGCGCGGGTTGGTCCGGCCCTGGGTGATCGAGACGTCGCCCAGCTCGCGCTCGCGCCAGTGGTAGATGTGCTCGGAGAGCACGTCCACGCTGGTGGCCAGGTAGTGGTGCGGCACGCTGACCGGCGCGTCCTCGTACAGGATGCCCTCGGGGTAGAGGATGCCGGCGCCGTCGAAGAAGCTGCGCCGGTAGACCTTGTTCCACGCGGTGCGGTCGGTGACCAGCGCCGGCAGCTCGCTCACGTGCGTCTTGAGCCGGGTCTGGCGGAACGGCTTGACGTGCGCGCCGGACTGGTAGAAGCCGGTCGAGCGGAAGCGCAGCACGTTGCCGGCCGCGAAGTCGGAGCCGGTCTTGTCGAGCGTGCTGATCATCAGCTCGTACGCGCCGGGCGGCAGCGTGTCGTCGCTGTCCACGAACGCGAGGTACTCGGTGCCGTCACCGAGGTGCCGCCAGCCGGTGTTGCGGGCCGCCCCGAGGCCCTTGTTCTGCTGCTTGACCAGCCGGAACCGCGCGTCCTTCGCGGCGTACGCCTCGGCGATGGCCGCGCTGGTGTCGGTCGAGCCGTCGTCGACCATGACGCACTCGAAGTCGCGGAACGTCTGCGCGGCGAGGGAGTCGAGGCACTCTTCGAGGTAGCGCTCGACGTTGTAGATCGGGACGACGACGGAGAGTCGGGGGGCTGCTGACACGCGCCAGATCCTACCGTCCGGTCCGGGGCCGACCTGACGTGCTCCGGTCGGGTCAGACCGACCGGCAAATGGTGGGCGGCGTCGCGACGCCCGTACTCTCCCCTGGACGGCTTCTCCTCAGTCGCCAATGCTCCGCAGTGGCTCCCTCGTCGGCGCCGCCCAGACTCGGCCCGGACGCCGCTCCTTCCTCCACCCACCATTTGCCGGTCGGTCGCGGCCGCCCCTTCTGGAGTCCGCCGGTGATCGCTAGCGTTGCGCCATGACAACTGCCCTCATCACTGGCGCCACGGCCGGTATCGGTGCCGCCTTCGCCACCCGGCTGGCCAAGGACGGCCACGACCTGGTGCTGGTCGCCCGCGACACCAAGCGGCTCACCGAGGCCGCCGCCGCGCTGCACAACCAGTACGGCGTGCAGACCGAGGTGCTGACCGCCGACCTCGCCACCGAGACCGGCATCGCGGCCGTCGAGGAGCGGCTGCGGGACGCCGCGCGGCCGATCGGGATCCTGGTCAACAACGCCGGCTTCGGCAACAAGGGCGCCTATCTGGACGTGCCGCTGCAGGCCGAGCTCGACATGGTCAAGGTGCACATCGAGGCGGTGCTGCGGCTGACCAGCGCGGCCGTGCCGGGGATGCGCGAGCGCGGCTTCGGCGGCGTGGTCAACGTGGCCTCGGTCGCCGCGTTCCTGCCGCGCGGCACGTACGGTGCGTCCAAGGCCTGGATGGTCAGCTTCACCCAGGGCGTGATGCGCGACCTCGGCGGCACCGGCGTGCGGCTGATGGCGCTCTGCCCGGGGTTCACCAGGACGGAGTTCCACCAGCGGGCGGGCATGGGCATCAAGGGCGTGCCGCGCTGGGGCTGGCTGTCCGCCGAACGGGTGGTGGACGAGGCGATGCGCGACCTGGCCCGCGGGCGGACGGTCTCGGTGCCGAGCAAGCGGTACAAGGTGGCGGTGGCGATCGCCCGGCGGCTGCCGTCCGGCGCGCTCGGCGGGGTCTCGTCCAAGGCGGCCCGCACCTACCGGACCGACTGAGCCGCCTGCTCGCGGAACACGCCGGAGTACACGTTGGGGATAACTCATTATTAGCTCGCCTAACAATGAGCTATCCTCGGCATGTCAGCCTGGAGTAGGCCGACCCGCAGTAGGCCGCTTCGCAGTGGGCCGCTACGAGAGTGAGGAGGTCCGGATGAGGCCAGACCGGATCGACTGGACGCCGCCCGCCCGCGATACGGACGAGCCGCGTCCGCCTGCCCAGGTGCGCCGCATCCTCGCGCTCTTCCGCCCGTACCGGGGGCGGCTGGCGATCGTCGGCCTGCTGGTCGGGGCGTCCGCCGTCGTCTCGGTGGTCACGCCGTTCCTGCTGCGCGCCGTGCTCGACGACGCGATCCCGCACGGCCGCACCGGCCTGCTCAGCCTGCTGGTGCTCGGCATGATCGCGGCCGCCGTGATCAACAGCGTCTTCAACGTCCTGCAGACGCTGATCTCCACGACGGTCGGCCAGCGGGTCATGCACGACCTGCGCACCGCCGTCTACAGCCACCTGCAGCGGATGTCGCTGGCCTTCTTCACCCGGACCCGCACCGGTGAGGTGCAGTCCCGGATCGCCAACGACATCGGCGGCATGCAGTCCACCGTCACCTCCACCGCCACCTCGCTGGTCTCCAACCTGACCGCCGTGGTGGCCACCGTGGTCGCCATGGTCGCGCTGGACTGGCGGCTGACCGTCGTCTCGCTGCTGCTGCTGCCGTTCTTCGTCTGGATCAGCCGCCGGGTCGGCCGGGAGCGTCGCAAGATCACCACCGAGCGGCAGAAGCAGCTCGCCGTGCTCTCCTCGGCGGTTCAGGAGTCGCTCTCGGTCAGCGGGATCCTGCTCGGGCGCACCATGGGCCGCACCGACTCGCTCTCCCGCGAGTTCACCGACCAGTCGGACCAGCTCGCCGACCTGGAGGTGCGCTCCAGCATGGCCGGGCGCTGGCGGATGAACGTGATCGGGATCGTGATGGCCGCGATGCCCGCCGTCATCTACTGGGCGGCCGGGCTCACCGCGTCGCATGGCGCGCCGCTCGTCTCGATCG
Organism: Kitasatospora sp. NEAU-69; assembly: GCF_057158765.1. Taxonomy (NCBI): domain Bacteria; kingdom Bacillati; phylum Actinomycetota; class Actinomycetes; order Kitasatosporales; family Streptomycetaceae; genus Kitasatospora; species Kitasatospora sp. NEAU-69. Next base: position 341,731 of record NZ_JBWXUE010000003.1, on the reverse strand, counting down.
GCACCCTGGTCGCCTTCGTCTCGCTCCAGCAGGCGCTGTTCCGCCCGGCCGTCAGCCTGCTCTCCACCGGCGTGGACGTGCAGACCTCGATGGCGCTCTTCCAGCGGATCTTCGAGTACCTGGACCTGCCGGTGGAGATCGACGAGCCGGCCGACGCCGTCCACCTGCCGGCCGTGCGCGGCGAGGTCCGGTTCGAGCGGGTCGACTTCGGCTACGACCCCGAGCACCCGGCCGGCACGCTGGCCGGCATCGACCTGACCGTCCCGGCCGGCGGCTCGCTCGCGCTGGTCGGCGAGACCGGGTCCGGCAAGACCTCGCTCAGCTACCTGGTCCCGCGGCTGTACGACGTGACCGGCGGCCGGGTCACCATCGACGGCGTCGATGTGCGCGAGCTGGCCTTCGAGACGCTCTCCCGGGCGGTCGGGGTGGTCTCCCAGGAGACGTACCTGTTCCACGCCTCGGTCGCCGAGAACCTGCGCTTCGCCAAGCCCGACGCGACCGACGCGGAGCTGGTCGCCGCCGCCCGCGCCGCGCAGATCCACGACCACATCGCGGGCCTGCCGGACGGCTACGACACGATGGTCGGCGAGCGCGGCTACCGGTTCTCCGGTGGCGAGAAGCAGCGGCTGGCGATCGCCCGCACGATCCTGCGCAACCCGCCGGTGCTGATCCTGGACGAGGCCACCAGCGCGCTGGACAACCAGACCGAGCGGGCCGTCCAGCAGGCGATCGACGCACTGGCCGCCGGCCGTACCACGATCACCATCGCGCACCGGCTCTCCACCGTCCGGCTGGCCGACCAGATCGCGGTGCTGGAGCGCGGCCGGGTCGCCGAACTCGGCACCCATCAGCAGCTGCTGGAGCTCGGCGGCCGGTACGCGGCGCTGCTGCGCCGGGAGGCGCCCGCGGTGGACGGCGAGTCGGTGCTGGCGGCCGAGGTGCTGCCCGCCGAGGTGCTGGGCTGACCCGGCGGCACCTCAGGCCGTCATCAACTTGCCGAGTCCGGCCAGCGATTCGGCGGTCCGCAGCAGCAGCTTGAACCGCTGGTCGCAGCTGGGCTCGGCGTCGGCGGCGATCTGGAAGAAGACCGTCTTGCCGACCGGCCCCGACTCCCAGCCCCAGAGCGCCGCGAACGCGGCCACCAGGGCCAGGCCACGCCCCGAACCCGCGTCGGCGCCGGCGGCGGTGAGCACCGGCAGCCGAGTCGAGCGGTCCGCCACCGCGACCCGTAACTGGTCGGCGCCCCACGAGACGCTGACCCAGCACTCGCCGCCCGCGTGCAGCAGCGCGTTCGTGATCACCTCGCTCGCGCAGAGCTTGGCGTCGGCCAGCGCGTCCGCCGACAGCGGCAGGCCCCACCTGCGCGCGGTGGCGACGATCCGGTCCCGGGCCGCGTGCACCGCGCCGTCCCCGGCCGGCACATGGAACGTGTCGAGCAGTGCGCCGGCCCTGCTGCCCGAGGGGTCGGGCTGCCGGGTGGGACGTCGGCTTGGCGTCGGTGTGGCGGCCATGGGTCCTCCGGTTTGGCGGTGAACGACCGGGTTGGGCCCAAAGTTGCCAGAAGAGCACGTTTTCGGGCCGAGCGGCTGACATTCATTCAACGCGGGTACCTAGACCGGGAGAACCGGCGATGCTGGGGCAGGAGTTGAACCGGTTGAACGACGCTCGGGGGAGTGTGATGGCAATGCGCACGCGCACGCCGAACAGCTCGCTGGCCGCCTTGATGGCCGAGGCGACCTGGGGGAACGACCAACTGGCACGGGCGGTGAACCGCACCGGAGCCGAGGTCGGGCTGAGCCTGACCTATGACAAGACCTCGGTCTCGCACTGGTTGCGCGGCTCCCGGCCGCGCGCCGGGATCCGCGAGGTGATCCGCGAGGCGCTCTCGCGGCGGTTGGGGCGGCCGGTCACGCCCGAGGAGACCGGGCTCGGCGATCCGGCCGGTCCGGTGGACGGCGCGGACACGGTGTCCGAACTGGTATCGCTTGGGAGGGCCGACATGGACCCGTCTCGTCGTGGGGTGCTCAACGCCGGGCTGTACTCGGTCGCGCTGACGCTGCCGGGCTTCAGTGATCCGGCCGAGCGGACCGGACAACCCGAGGCCGGCCGGACGGTGCGGATCGGCCCCGGCGAGGTCGAGACGGTGCGGACCATGACGGTCCGGATCGCCGGCATCCTCGACGAACTCGGCGCCGCGCACGCCCGTCCGATGGCGGCGGCCTTCCTGGTCAACTCGGTCGGGCCGTGGCTCCAGGCGTCCGGCAGCAGCAAGGACAAGGACGATCTGCTCGCCGCCGCCTCCGACCTCAGCTACCTCACCGGCTGGATGGCGATGTACGAGACCGCGCACGGCCTCGGGCAGCGGTACTACGTCCAGGCGCTGAAGCTGGCCCGCGAGGCCCGCGACCACGTCACGTACTGCCGCACGCTGCGCGGCATGGCGCTGCAGGCGGCCAACCTGGGCCACGGCGCCAAGGCGCTGGAGCTCGCCGACTCCGCCGCCGAGGCGGCCCCGGCCGGCGGCCCGCGGCTGCGCGCCTTCCTGGCCGGCCAGCAGGCGCACGGCGCGGCGATGGTGAAGGACCGCAGACAGGCGTTCGCCCGGCTGACCGAGACCGAGACCGCGCTCTCCCAGGCGGACGGCCGCAACGACGCGGTCGGCGGCTACGACCAGGCCGCCTACCACTTCCACGCCTCGCACGTGCTCGCCGAGCTCGGCGACCTGCCCGGCTCGATCAAGCAGTTGCGGCTCTCCAACCAGGTGCGGCCGGCCACCGACCGGCAGGGCCGGGTGCACGCCAACGGCCTGCTGGCGCGGCGTCAGGCGGCGCTGGGTCACATCGAGGCGGCCAGCACGACCTGGCACACCTTCCTGGACGACTACGTCGCGATCAGCTCGGCCCGCGGCGACGAGCACTTCCGGGCGCTGCGCAGCGGCCTGCGCGGCCACCGCGGCGGCGGCGCGGTGCGCCGGCTGGACCAGCGGGCCCGCGAGATCGCGCGGCAGAAGGCTGCCTGAGCGGCCCGCTCACGGGAGTCGCGTCGGCCCGCTTGCGGGAGTCGCGTCGGCCCGCTTGCGGGAGTCGCGTCGGCCCGCTTGCGGGAGTCGCGTCGGCCCGCTCGCGGGCGGACGGCTCAGGCCGCGATCGGGCGCTCGTTGTAGCTGCCGGCCGGCTCCTGGCCGGACAGCTTCTGGATCGCCGTCATCACCTCGTCGGTCACCTGCCGCCGGGCCCGCGCCGAGCGGGCCTGGCCGTGCAGCTCGGTGAAGTGCAGCGGCTCGCCGAACCGGACCGTGACCTTGCGGATCCGGGGCCGCTTGCTGCCGACGGGCAGGATGTCCTGCGGACCCTCCAACGCGACCGGGACCACCGGCACCCCGGCGGTCAGCGCGAGCCAGGCGACGCCGGTCTTGCCGCGGTACAGCCGGCCGTCCAGCGAGCGGGTGCCCTCGGGGTAGATGCCGAACGCGCGGCCGTCCTCCAGCACGCCCAGCGCGGCGTTCAGCGCGGCCTGGGCCAGGTGGACCTCGCCGCGCTGCACCGGCACCGCCTCGACCGCCTCGAAGAAGGCCCGGGAGAGCCGGCCCTTGAGGCCGGTGCCCTCCCAGTACTCGGCCTTCGCCAGGAAGCTGATCGGGCGCGGCGCGGTCAGCGGGATCACCACGCTGTCGATGAACGAGAGGTGATTGCTGGCCAGGATCACCCCGCCCTTGCGCGGCACGTTCTCCAGCCCCTCGATGGTGGGCCGGTAGACGGCCTTGGCGAGCGGCTTGAGCACGAGCTTGGTGATGATCTTGATCATTGGATCCCTCCCCGGACGGCACCGGACCAGGCCTGCGCCGGCAGGTGCCGACTGGCGCGCTTCTTAGAATGACCTTTCATATCACTGCGTCTTGATCTTCACTGCGTCATGGGAGGAATCACCAGGGTGAGCGGTGTCACAACCGTCCTGCTGCTCGTCATCCTCGCCACCGGGGTCGCAACGGGTGCACGGCACTGGAGTATTCCGGCGCCCTCGTTGTTGGTGGTCGCCGGGGTGCTGGCCGGGTTGCTGCCGTTCGTACCCAGGTTCACCGTGCCGCCGGAGGTGATCAGCGTCGCGGTGCTGCCGCCGCTGCTCTACGCCTCGGCGGAGGAGATCTCCTGGCGGGAGCTGAAGGCCGTCTGGCGGCCCGTCACGGTGCTGGCCCTCGGGCTGGTGCTGGCCAGTGCCTTCGCGGTCGGCGCGATAGCCGCCTGGCTGACGCCGCTGCCGCCGGCGATGGCCTTCGTGCTGGGCGCGGTGCTGGCCTCGACCGATCCGGTCGCGGTCACCGCGCTCGGCCGCAGACTCGCGCTGCCGCCCCGGATACAGACGCTGGTGCAGTCGGAGAGCCTGTTCAACGACGCGACCAGCCTGGTCCTCTTCAAGGTCGCGATCAGTCTGGCGGTGGCGGCCGGTTCGGTCTCGGTGGCCTCGGCCGCCGGCGAGTTCGTGCTGCTCGCGGGTGGCGGGGCGGTGATCGGCCTGGCGCTGGCCGGGCTGGTCGCGCTGATCCGGGCGCGCACCGAGGATCCGGTGCTGGAGACCGTGACCGCACTGGTCACGCCGTACGCCGCGTACGTGCTCGGCGAGGACCTGCACACCTCGGGGGTGACCGCGGTGGTGGTCGCGGGAGTGGCGCTCGGTGCGTTCGGGCACCGGCTGACCAACGCCCGGATCCGGCTGCAGGTGCACGCGGTCTACCAGACCGTCGTCTTCATGCTGGAGAGTGTGGTCTTCGCGGTGATCGGCCTGGAACTGCCCGGTCTGATCCGCGACCTCAGCGGGGAGGAGCGTGGCTGGTTCTGGCAGGCGCTGCTGATCGCCCTCGCGCTGATCCTGGTCCGGCTGCTGTGGATCTTCCCGACCGCCTGGCTCGCGCACCGGCAGCGCACCGCCGGATCGGGACCGGCACTGAACTGGCGGGTGCCGGCCGTGATGACCTGGGCCGGCACCCGCGGGGTGATGCCGCTGGCCGCCGCGCTGACGATCCCGCTGCTGGCGCAGGACGGCAGCGCGCTGCCGTACCGCGAGCTGGTGCTGGTGCTCACCACCTCGGTGGTCGCCTGCACGCTGGTGGTCCAGGGCTTCACGCTGGCGCCGGTGGTGCGTGCCTCCGGGATCGCGTTGGAGCCGGAGGCCACGGCGCGGGAGGAGGCGCGGGCGGCGAAGCTCGTGCTGCGGGCCGCGTTGGAGCGGCTGGAGGCGACGGTGGACGCGGAGGGGGTCTCCGAGGTGGTCGCCGAGCGGATGCGGCGCGACCTGGAGGCCAGGCTCGACCACGCCCGGGCCCGGCTCGCCGGGGACGGGCCCGGTGGGGATGGGCTGAGCGGGGATGGGCCCGGCGGGGAGTCGGCGCAGGGGCCCGGCGAGGCGGCCGAGGACTCGGCGCAGGAGGTGGCGATGGTGCTGGCGTACCGGCGGCTGCGGCGCGACCTGATCGCGGTGGAGACCGGCGAGCTGCGGCGGCTCTACGCGGAGCACCGGATCAGCGACGCGACCCGGGGCAGCCTGCAGCACGCGCTGGACCTGGAGGAGGCGGGGCTGGGCGAGCTCTGACGGGCCGCCGGGGGCAGTCCCGGGCGGCTCGTCAGCTCGGCTGGACGGGAGTCTCTAGGCGGGTGTCCGGCCGCCGCCGCGCAGGCCCGCCTTCAGGGTGCGCGGCAGCCGGCCGGCCCGGCGCAGCTCGTCGTAGGCGAACCGGGCGTCGCGGGCCGCCAGGCGGTACTGGACGCCGGTCGCCCCGCCCGGGAACCGGTAGCCGGCCGGGCGGTGCGCGGCGAAGTGCGCGGCGATCCGGTGGAAGAACTCGCGGCGCAGCTCGGCGGGGACCAGGCCCGGGGAGTCGTAGACCGTCAGCGCCTGCTTGACGGTCCGTTCGAAGACCAGCGCGCGCAGGTCGTCGAGCTCGGGGTGACGGTCCAGGAACGCGAAGATCGCCTGGTACTGCGCGAACGCGTCCGCGTGCTTCGCCGAGGCGGTCGCGGTGATCGCTCCGGGCCGGCCGCGGCGGTAGTGGTAGCAGGAGCGGTCGAGGTAGCGCAGTCGGCGGGCGGCGAGCAGCGCGGGGTAGGTGACGGAGATGTCCTCGTAGAAGCCGCGGCCGAATTCGACGCCTAGACCGTCGAGGAAGTCGCGGCGGAAGACCTTGTTCCAGACCGAGAGCACTGTGCGCAACAGCGCCGGGTGCTCGCGCAGCGTGCTGCCGGCCGCGGTGTCCAGCGGGGAGCCGGCCAGCAGGTGGCGCCATGGGTTCGGCTCGGTCGTGCCGTCCGGATAGACGTGCGTGAACCCGGTGAGCAGCACGTCCAGCGGTGGTTCGCTGCCGCGCTCGGCGCGCAGCTCGGCCAGCACGGCGGTCAGCGCGCCCTCGGTGAGGTAGTCGTCGCTGTCCACGAACCAGAGGTACTCGCCGTTCGCCTCGGGCAGCGCGGCGATCCGGGCGCCGCCGAGGCCCTGGTTCTCGGCCAGGTGCAGCACCCGCAGCCGGGGCTCGCGGGCGGCGTAGGCGTCCAGGATCGCGCCGCTGCCGTCGGGGGAGCGGTCATCGACCGCGATCACTTCGAAGTCGTCGGCGTCCTGGCCGACGAACAGGGAGTCCAGGCACTGGGGCAGGAAGCGCTCCACGCCGTGGACGGGTACGACGATGCTGAGGAGGACTCGCACGCTCTTCTTGCTCTCCACCGTGGCCGGGCGCCTGACCTGGTCACTCTATCGACCGCCGGTGGAAGGGCGACCGCCGGTGCCGCGCCAGTGGTCCGGCGGCACCGGCAGTCGATTGGCGGCCCAGCCGACCCTCAACGGCCGGCCGCCGTCCGCCACGGCCTGGAGCCTGGCCGCCGCGACGTCGAGGCGGCCCGACAGTGGACCCAGGGGTGGTGGAAGCAGTCGTGGGTGGTCGATCATGCGTTTATCAGTCGAAGGCCGACCCGGGCTTGCGGCCCGAATTTCCCACTAGGACAGATATTGCTTGGAGGTTACGGGCACGTCAATCCCTCGAAAGCATTCACTTCCTGAATTTTGTCCGGGCCGTTGTCGTGCGGTGCTCCGGCTCCTATATTGACGCGCAGTCTCATAGCGGCTCGGCTCGCCTCACCCACGGAGCGCCCATGTCTGTGCCCGCTTCTGCTTCCGGCTCCCCGTCCCTGTCCGCGTCCCCCTCCGCGTCCCCCTCCGCGTCCCCCTCCGCGTCCCCCTCCGCGTCTCCCTCCGCGTCCCCGTCCGTTCCGGCGCCCGGTGCGGCCGCCGTGCCCGAGCGCGGGGTCAGTCCGGTCCTGAAGGTCATGATGATCGGGCCGCTCGCGCTGGCCGCCGGCTACACCTTCCTCTGTCTCACGCTGCTCAGCTCGCACACGGGCTCCTTCTTCGCCTGGCGGATGTCCCCGGTCAGCGCGACGCTGATCGGCGCGGCCTACGGCGGCAGCTGCGCGATGCTCGGGCTGGCGCTGCGGGACGCCCGGTGGGCCAGGGTGCGGGGCGCGGTCGCGGCCAGCTCGGTCTTCATGCTGCTGATGCTTGGCGCGCTGCTGCTCGGGCGCGGCGAGCTGCCGCTGCGCGGGGGTGCGCTGCCCGCCTTCCTGTCCGCCTGGGGCTGGCTCGCCGTCCACCTGCTCGCGCCGCTGATCGGCCTGGCCGCGCTGGCCGCGCAGCGACGGCAGCGTGGCCCTGTGCCGCCGCGTCCGCCCCGGCTGCCCTGGTGGGTCGCGGCGCCGATGATCGGCAATGGCCTGGCGCTGGCCCTCGGCGGCCTGGTCCTCTATGTGCTGCCGGACCCGGCGGCCCGGCACTGGCCGTGGCAGGCGCGACCGCTCGACGTCCGGGTGATCGGTGCCTGGTGCCTGGTCTTCGGGCTCGCCCTGCTGCTGAGCTGCTGGGAGGCCGAGCTTCGCCGGGTGCGCGGTGGCATGGCGGCCCTGGTGCTCAGCGGGCTGTTCGGGCTGATCGGGCTGCTCAGGTATGCCGACCGGGTGAGCTGGTCCTCGCCCGGCGCCTGGCTGGTGGTGCTGGTGCTCTGCTCACTGCTCGGCCTCGGACTCGCCGGAGCGGGCGTCTCCGTGCTGCTCGACCCGCCGGAGCTGCCCTGCCGGCTGCCGAACGCGTGGCCGGAGGAGCTCACCGGAGTGCCCGCCGGAGCTTCCTGAGAACTTGCTGGGAATGACTGACGTAGTGTCATGATCACTGCCGGGATGCTCTCCTGGCGGAGTGTCGGGCCGATCACGACGCTGTCCCGCTTGAATCCGGATGGATTCTGCCGGATTTGCCCCCATCGATGCGCAGTCGTGACCGAGCCCACGGCTCACAGATGCCACGCCAGTTGTCATCACACGATACGGTGGCAGAACATCAGGACGGTTGCGTGAGGACCGTCTTCCACGGATAGTCTTCGCCTCACGGCCCTGGCGCCTCGTAGGGGTGGGAAAAAAGTCATGGAACACATGCAAGTGCGGAGCAGGCCCCGCGTGCCGGCCATTCAATGCGGCGTCGGTGCGACAGGTCGGCGGATCGAGCGCCATCTGGCGGTGCTCGGTGCGCCCGCGCTTCCCGCGGTTGACACCGTGGAGGCGCTCGGTCTGATAAGGGAGCTGACGCCTCGTGGCGTGAGCACCCTGGCCGCACCACGCCGGACGACGCGAGTGATGCTGCTCGCGCCGCTGCGCCGTCTCAAGCGCAGCTTGTTCGGCAGTCGGCACTGAGTCCGGCGTCAGGAGCCGGATCTCTCGGCGCCTGGTTTCGGAGCTTGGGCTCGTAGCCCCGGCGGCCGCGCCCGGAAGGGCGGCCGGCGACGGCAAGTGACCCGGTGGGCGGATCGCCCATCGGGCTCTTTTTCGTCTCCGGATGCACCGGGTACCGGACGGCGTGGCTCTGCTTGCGCCGGTCCCGCCTGCGCCCGGTGGTCGTGCGACCGTCCTGTGTGTGTTGGGTGGCTGTTGTTGTCGGCCGGGGCGTCGCCAGCGGAGGATGGCCCCATGGCCGACACCTTCCACTCCCAGACCTTCGAGATCACCACCGGCGACCGCGAGGTGGCCCTGGACATCACCGATCGCTGCGCGGCCTTCCTCACGGACGTCGCCGACGGCCGGGACGGGCTGCTGAACGTGTTCGTCCCGCACGCCACGGCCGGGATCGCCGTGCTGGAGACCGGCGCCGGCAGTGACGACGACCTGCTCGCGCTGCTGCGCGACCTGATCCCCGCCGACGACCGCTGGCGCCACCGGCACGGCAGCCCCGGCCACGGCCGGGACCACGTGCTGCCCGGCCTGGTCGCCCCGCACGCCACGCTTCCGGTGATCGGCGGGCGGATGGCGCTCGGTGTCTGGCAGTCGGTCGTGCTGATCGACACCAACGGCGACAACCCGCGCCGCACCGTCCGGCTCTCGTTCCTGGGCTGAGCCGGGCCGGGCGCCGGGACGTGCTGGGCCGGGCCGGGCTCGGCCGGGCTTGCCAGCGGCGGCGCGGCGGAGTAGGCAGGACGCCGTGACCGAAGAACCGAACGCATCGAACGGCTACTGCGCCGTCCCGGCCGGCGACCCGCTGGCCGCACTCACCCCGGCCGGCGAGGCGGTCGGCCCGCGCGCCGACTGCGTGCTCTGCGGCGAACCGACCGAGTACCCCGCCGATACGCCGGGCGGCACGCTCTGCCCCACCTGTGCCTGGCAGCAGGCCCAGCGGATCGCCTGCTCGGGCTGACGGCCGTCACGGCTCGGACGGCCGCCGGTTCGAGCGCTACCGCTCGGGGAGCGGCCGGACCCGGACCCAGGTGTGGTCCTCCTTGAGGTACGCGTCCACCGCCAGGCCGGCCTCGGCCAGGGCCGACTCGAACGCCGCCCGGGTCAGCGGGCGGGACCGGAACGTGTGGCTCCACGTCCCGTCCTCGAAGACGTACTCGACGTGCACCGACCGCACCCCCGGCCCGACCGGTTCGGAGGAGAGGACCCGGACCACACCGCCGGGCAGCTCGCTCTCCCTGGGCAGGTTGACGTGCCAGGCGTCCCCCTCGGCCTCGCGCTGGATCAGCACGCAGCCGCCCTCGGCGACGTGCCGCCGGCAGGTGTCGAGGAGCCCCTGACGCACCTTCGGATCGCCGGCGTGCACCAGGAAGGAGGCCAGCAGCACCACGTCGAAGCGCTCGCCGAGCGCCAGCTGCTCGATCGGGCCGTGCACCGTCCGGGCGCCGGGTGCCTGGCGGCGCACCTGCTCCAGCATCGCCGCCGACTCGTCCACCGCCGTCACCAGGAAGCCGCGTTGCACCAGCGGCCGTGTCATCCGGCCGACCCCGCTGCCCAGTTCGAGCAGCCGCCCGCCGGCGGGGACGGCGCCCGCGATCACCTCCACCTCGTCGCGCAGCGGCAGCCGCTCCCAGACCGTGACGGCGCAGCCGTCCGGCGTGATCGCGCCCTGCCCGGTGCCCCGGTACCCCTCGCGTACTCGTTCGCTCATCCGCCGATCGGACCACAGCGGCCGGGCCGGTGGAATCCGTCTGACGGATGATCGGATACCGGCCAGCCCCGGGGCGCCGGAGCCCCGGCCAGCCTCGGAGCCCTGCTGCCGGTCAGCCCGCGTCGGGGCCGGTGAGGTGGAGGGTGGAGCCGTGCCGGGACTTGCGGACCAGCAGCTGGGCCGGGATCCGCTGGCGCAGATCGGCGACATGGCTGACGATGCCGACCGCGCGGTCGCGTTCGCGCAGGCCGTCGAGCACGTCCATGACCTCCTCCAGTGCCTGTTCGTCGAGCGTGCCGAAGCCCTCGTCGATGAAGAGGGTGTCCAGCGGCATGCCGCCGGCCTCGTCCGTCACCACGTCGGCCAGGCCCAGGGCCAGGGCCAGTGAGGCGAAGAAGCTCTCGCCGCCGGAGAGCGTGGCGGTGTCCCGCTCGGTGCCGGTCCAGGCGTCCACCACCAGCAGCGACAGGCCGGAACGCCGCCCGCCGGACGACCGCCCGTCGCTGTGCACCAGGGTGTAGCGGCCGCCGGACATCCGGACCAGCCGCGCGCTGGCCGCGGCCGCGACCTGCTCCAGCCTGGCCGCCAGCACGTACGACTCCAGGCGCATCTTGAGGCGGTTGTCGGTGCCGGTGCCGAGCGTGAGCTGGGCCAGCCGGCTGATCCGGCCGAACTCGGCCAGCCGCGGGGCCAGTTCCGCCGCCAGTGTGGCCAGCCGGCGGCCGAGCTCGGCCAGCGCGGTGGTGCGCTCGCGGGCGGTGCGCTCGTCGGCGGCCGCCAGTTGCAGCGCGTCGGTGGCGGCGCGCAGCGCGGCCTGGGCCCCATCGGTGTCGGCGGGCGGTGCGGCCGCCGCGGCGACCAGTTCGGGCTCGGCGAGGCGCTCGGCGGCCGCCTGCCGCTCGGCGGCGCGCTGCTCCAGGCGCCGGCGGCGGTCGGCGAGCTCGGCGGGCGGCAGCAGCGCGGCCCCGGCCTGCTCGGGGTGGGTGAAGCCGGCGGAGCGGGTGGCCAGCGCCAGCTCCGCCTCGGCGTCGGCCAGCCGGGCGGCGGTCTCCGCGACCGCCCGCTCGGCCTGCACCGCCCCGGCCAGGGCGCTCGCCAGCCGGCCGAGCCCGGCGGCCCGCTCGGCGACGGAGGGCGCGTCCGCGCGCGCCGCGGCCACCCGTTCGTCCAGCTCGGCCCGCTCGGTGGCGAGCGTCTCCAGCCGGGCGGTGTGCGCGGCCAGCCGCTCCCGGCTCTCCTGCGACTGGGCGCTGTGCCGCCGGTGGCGCTGTGCCAACTGCTCGCCCTGCTGGAGCAGCCCGGTCAGCGCGTCGGCTCCCCGCAGCGCCGCCCGGTGCTCCTGGGCCAGGGCGGTGAGCCGCTCGGCCAGCACGGCGGCGGGCTCCTCACCGGCGGTGGCCGCGGCGGCCGCCAGCGCCTCCCGCAGGCTCATCAGTTCGCTCTCGGCGGCCGCGACCGCCTGCTCGGCGGCCTGCTCGGCGGCGGCCGCGGCCTGCTCGTCCGCCGCGCGGACCGGCTCGGCGCCGAGGGCGGCCGGGGCCGGATGCTCGACCGACCCGCAGACCAGGCACGCTTCGCCGCTGCGCAGCCGGTCGGCCAGCTCGGCGGCCATCCCGTCCAGTCGGCGGCGGCGCAGGTCGAGCGTGCGTTCGCGGGCCGCCAGGGCTGCCTCCCGCAGGTCGAGCTGCGCGCGCCGGGCGGGCTCGGTGCGGGCCCGCAGCTCGTCGCGGCGGTGCGCGGCGGTCAGCCGCTGCTCGGCCTCGGCCCGGTGCGTGGTGAGCTGCTCGGCGCGGGTCACGGCCTCCCGGGCGGCCTGCTCGCGCTGCTGCAGGGCCTCGGCTTCGGCCGCGTAGTCGGACAGCCAGCGCTCGGCCTCCTCGGCCAGCTCCTCTGCCTGGCGCCGCTCGGCGGCGACGCGGCCCTGCTCGGCGGCGAGTACGGCGGACCGCCGCTCGTCGGCCGCGGCGGACTCCAGCCGGCCGATCTCCGCACGGGCCGCCGCCTCGGCTTCGGCGAGCCTGGCCTCGGTGAGCTGGGCTTCAGTGAGTTGGGCTTCGGTGAGCGTGCCTTCGGCGAGTCGGGCTTCGGTGGGTTCGGCCGGGCCGACGGCCTGAGCGAACCCAGCGGCGGCCAGCGCCCGGCGCTGCGCCGAGCGTGCGGCACCGGCGCGCTCGTGGGCCGCCCGCGCACTCGCGCGCAGCCGCAGCGCGGACTCCACCCCGACCGCCGCCTGGGCCAGCGTCAGCCGCTCCCGCTCGGTGGCCTCCTGATCCACGGTCTGCGCGAGCGCGGCCGCCCGGCGCGCCGCCGTGGCCTGCTGGAGCTGGCGGTCGGCCAGCTCCCGGGCGGCGGCCAGCCGCTGCTCGGCGCCGCGGAGCCGGTGTTCGGCGGCGGCCAGCGCGAGCTCGCGAGCGGTCAGCAGCTCCGCGGCCTCACCGCGCAGCACGGCCGCCCAGCCGAGCGTTGCCGCGGCCGGCTCGGCTCCGCCCGGTTCGCTCTCGCCCTCGGCCGGCAGCCACTCCGCAGCGGACGGCGCCTGCGGACCGGCCGCCTGGGCGATCCGGCTGACCAGTTCGCGCAGCCGCTGCCGCTCGGCCTGCACGGCCGCCTCCTGCTCCTTGCGCCGCTCGCCCAGCCAGGCCTCCACCCGGCCGAACCGCGCGGTGTCGAAGAGCTTGCCGAGCAGGTCGGCGCGCTGCGTCGCGTCAGCCTTCAGGAAGCGGGCGAAATCGCCCTGCGGCAGCAGCACCACCTGGCAGAACTGGTCCCGGCTCATCCCGAGCAGCCGCAGGATCTCCTCGCCGGTCTCCTGGTGCGAGCGGCTCGCGGCCCGCCAGCCGGGCTGCCCGTCGCCGGTGTCGGCGGTCCACTCGCGCAGCAGCGTCTGCGCCTTCTCCGGGGTGAAGCCGGTGCCGCGCTTCTTGGGGCGCAGCTGCTCGGGGATCCGGGTGACCTCCAGCCGGCGCCCGCCCAGCGTCAGCTCCAGCCTGACCTCGGTCAGCAGGTGCGGATCGGCGTGGTCACTACGCATCCGGTTCGCCTTGCGGCTGCCCGGCAGCTCGCCGTAGAGCGCGAAGCAGACCGCGTCCAGCACGCTGGTCTTGCCGGCGCCGGTGGCGCCCCGGAGCAGGAAGAGGCCGCCTGCCGCGAGCGCGTCGAAATCGACCTCCTGGCGCCCGGCGAACGGGCCGAAGGCGGTGACGGTGAGCCGGTGCAGCCTCATCGGGGCAGCTCCTGTCGGCGGTCCTCGGCGCTGCGGACCTCTTCGAAGCCCTCGCGCAGCCAGTCGCGCTCGCGCTCGTCCAGCCGCACGCCGGGGCGCACGTGCCGGACGAAGCTCTCGGCCACCTCCAGATCGCTGCGCCCGCGCACCCGTGCCGCGTAGGAGACCGGGCCCTCGGCGGTCTGCTCCTCGGGATCGAACAGCAGCTGCAGGGTGTGCGGGAAGCGCTTGCGCAGCCGTTCCATCGGCTCGGCCGGGCGGCCCGGATCGGTCAGGGTGACCTGCACCCAGGCGTCCTCGTGCTCCTGGTACCGCTCCGCGGTCAGCAACTCGTCGAGCCGGCCGCGCAGGCAGGCGAGCGGGCGCGGCACCGGGCAGTGGAGCCGCTCGGCTTCCACCGAGCCGTCCGGCCCGAGGTCGACCAGCCACATCGACTTGCGCTGGCGCGCCTCGGAGAAGGAGTAGGCGAGCGGCGAGCCGCTGTAACGCAGGTGCGGGGCGAGCGTCTGGGCACCGTGCAGGTGGCCCAGCGCGGCGTAGTCCACACCGTCGAAGAGCGAGGCGGGGACGCTCGCCACCCCGCCCACCGCGATGTCCCGCTCGCTGTCGCTCGGTGCGCCGCCGGTCACGAAGGCGTGCGCCAGCACGACCGAGCGGGTGCCTGGTGCCCGCTCGGCCAGGTCGGCCCTGACCTTCTCCATCGCGGCCCCGAGCACGGCCGCGTGACCGCCGCGCTCCAGGCCGAACCGCTCGCGCACCAGCGCCGGCTCCAGGTACGGCAGCCCGTAGACCGCGACCGGACCGAAGGCGTCCGCCAGCAGCACCGGGGTGGCGCAGCCGTCCGGATCGGTGCGCAGATGGACGCCCGCGTGCCGGATCAGGCCGGCGCCGACCCCGAGCCGGCGGGCCGAGTCGTGGTTGCCGCTGATGAAGACCGTCGGCACGTCCAGATCGGCCAGCCGGTGCAGCACCTCGTCGAACAGCCCGACCGCCTCCAGGCCCGGCAGCGCGCGGTCGTAGACGTCGCCCGCGACCAGCACGGCGTCGACCTCGCGGGCCACGACCACACGTACCAGATGGTCGAGGAACGCGCGCTGGGCGTCGTGCAGGCTCTCCCGGTGGAAGGAGCGGCCCAGGTGCCAGTCGGAGGTATGCAGCAGTCGCATGGCCCCGACCCTAGCTGGCACCACTGACAACCTGCGGCCCGTCCGTCCCCGGGGCTTACCCGGACACCTCGGGAACGCCGTGCCGGGGCGGCCGCGTTGGCCGGGGCGTGATGCGATTCATCCTCACGGGTACGCCCGGAGCCGGAAAGACGACGATCATCGAGCGGCTGCGCAGCGCCGGCCACGCGGTCGTACCGGAGGCGGCGACAGCCGTGATCGACCGGGAGCAGGCGCGCGGCGTGCCGGAGCCGTGGACCGGGCCCGGTTTCATCGACGAGATCGTCGCCGTTCAGCGCGCGTGGCTGGGGCAGGCACCGGCGGCGGCGCATGGCATCGAGTTCCACGACCGCTCGCCGATCTGTACGCACGCGCTCGCCGAGTACCTCGGCCGCCCTGTCTCGCCCGCGCTCGCGGCCGAGACCGAGCGGGTGCTCCGCGAGGGGGTCTACCGGCCGCAGGTCTTCTTCGTCCGCAACCTCGGCTTCTGCACGCCGACCGCCGCGCGCCGGATCGGCTTCGAGGAGTCGCTGG
The DNA here is from genome assembly GCF_057158765.1 of Kitasatospora sp. NEAU-69. Classification (NCBI taxonomy): domain Bacteria; kingdom Bacillati; phylum Actinomycetota; class Actinomycetes; order Kitasatosporales; family Streptomycetaceae; genus Kitasatospora; species Kitasatospora sp. NEAU-69. Next base: position 326,350 of record NZ_JBWXUE010000003.1, on the reverse strand, counting down.
TCTTCGAGGAGCTGCACGAGCGGACGTATCGGGCGTTCGGCTTCGAGCTGATCGAGGTCCCGGCCGGCGAGGTCGAGCAGCGGGTCGCCACGATCACGGCCGGCGTCGAGCGGCTCGGGAACTGATGGCTGCGCGTCGGGCTCGGGAGCGCGTCACCTCGCCGTTGTCACGCAGGGTGGATTGTCAGTCGCGCTGTGTATGGTCGGCGGCGTCGGCAGGAGAGACGGTGCGGACGGAAGGGCGTGGTCGGCATGACCTGGTCGTGGCTGGGTTCGGCGGAGTCGGTGGGCTCGGCGGCGGTGGCGTTGTCCGGTTCGGGGCACCGGGCGGGCCGGTCGATCCAGCCGGTGGCGCTCGCGCTGGTGGCGGACGCCGCGGACTTCCGGCGGCTGCGACGGCTCGGCCTGTTCGCTGCCGAGGAGTACGCGCGCTACCTGCGGCGGACCGAGACCCAGCTGCGGGCGATGGCGGGCGAGGGGGTGGAGGTGCACCTGCGGGTGCTGGAGCCGGCGGACTTCGCCGACTTCTGCGCGCTTCGCGGCCTCCCGCCCGCTGACCCGGCCTCCCGGGTGGCGTACGCGGCCGATCCGGAGCTGGCCGGTGAGCCGTTCGTCTACGCGGGGGAGCCGCTGGCCGAGCTGCTGCCCGAGCTGGTCGGCGACCACCTGGCCCGGGTGCGGATCTCGGTGGCCCGTCAGCTGCTGCGGGACCGGGCGGGCGCGGGGGCGGCGCAGCTCGACTACGCGGGCGTGCTGTACCGGGCGCTGGTCGCCGGGCTGGGTGAGGGCTGCCACCGGCTCGCGCTGCGGCTGGGGGAGCGGGACGGGCCGGAGCAGCTGGTGGCCGAGGCCGAGGTCTGCGTGGAGCACGGTCGGCGGTTCGCGGCGCAGCGGGCTGCGGAGGCGTTCCGGGTCACGCTGGCGGCCGGGCTGGCGGCGCGCTGGCCCGGTGAGCTGCTGGCACACAGCGGACGGCCGCGGCGCGGCCCGGCTGCCGGCGGGGCCGGAACCGGACGGGGTACGCGGGCCCGACTCGGACCCCGGCCACCGGTGGCCCGCGGCTGGGCGGTGGCTGCCGGCCGGACGGCCGCGCTGGACGCGGACGGCCTGCGGGCCCTGCTCGCCCGACTGCCGCACCGCGCGCAGGCGCAGCGCGGTCCGGTCCTGGTGCGGGCGGCTTTCGCGCTGCCGCCGCCCCACCCCGGCCCCCACCCCGATCCTGGCCCTGGGTCCCACCGCGATCCCGGCCCTGGTCCCTGGCATCCGATCGCACGTTCGACCACGGGTTCGGCGACCCGTCCGGTTCGGCCGCCGGGTGCGCCCCGCGGGCCGGGGCCGACGGCCGGCGGGGCCGGTGAACAGGAGCGCAAGTGAGTTGACGTCGGCCGCCGCACCATGCCCCATGCGGGCGCGAGGACTGTTCATCGACCGCCTGTTCGGGGAAGATCAACAGGTCGGACCTCGCGCGATCCCCGATCCACGCGCCTGCGCGCCGGCCGTAATGCCACACGACAGCCGGCCCGACAGGCCCGACACCGGAGGGGGACGCATGCCGCGGATCGAGTACAGCGCAGAGATCGCCGACCTGCTCGGCCGCGTCCGGCGCCGCCCGGCCGCGGGCTGGCCGTGGCGTCCCGGCGAGCCGGTGCCGGAGTGGCTGCCGGTCAAGCAGTCCTGGGGCTGGCTCTTCGCGCCGGACGGCCGGGTGCTGACCCTGGTCAACCCGCGGGACGGCATCGTCAGCCTGCCCGGCGGCTCGCTGGAGGCCGAGGACTGCGGGGATCCGACCGCGGCGCTGGCCCGGGAGGCGGTCGAGGAGGCGCAGGCCGTGATCGGGCCGGCGTACTACCTGGGCTACCTCTACGACCGGGTCGGCTCGGCGAACGGCGGCCACGAGTGCGCCCGGGTCCGGATGGCGGCGGCGCTGCGCCGGGTCGGCCCGAGCGTCCCCGACCCGGCCTCGGGACGGCACTACCGCCGCCTCCTGGTGGCACCCGGCCTCGCGGTGGAGCTGCTCGGCTGGGGCGCCCCCGGCCTGCGGCAGGCCCGCGCCGCCGTGCGCACGGCGGTCGCGTACCTGGGCGTGCCGGCGGCCGCCAACGAGGTGATCGAGGAGCTGCCGACCAACGGCTGCGAGGTCTTCTCGTAGGACCGGACAGGCCCTGAGTCCCGGGGCACCCGGGGCGCCGTGGCGTGGCTCAGTAGCGCCAGCGGTTGTAGCCGTTGTCCTGGACGCAGGTGATGCCGGTGCCGTGGCTGTCGACCGTGGACTTGCCGAGGTCCGCACCCGGGCAGAACTCACCGGCCCGGTAGTAGTTGCCGCTCGGCGCCATGATCACACCCGACGCCGCGGGGCCGCCGGCTGCCGAAGTCGGGGCCGGGGCGGGCGGCTGGGCCGGAGCGGGCGGCTCGGCAGGCTCGGTCGGCTGCGGCGCCGGCGCGGGAGCGGCGAGGGTGTGGGTCGGCGCGGGCGCAGGCGCGGGCGGCGTCGGCGCCGCCGGGGTGTGCGCGGGGACGGGCTGGTGCGTCGTCACCGCGGCCGGCGTGGTGTGCACCGCTACTGGCGGGCTGCTCGGCGTGGTCGGCTCGGGGATCGCGGTGGCCGGCGGGCTCGGTGCCGCGCTCGGCGCCGTGGCGGCCGGCGCCGCCGCGGGCGAGCTCGCGGTCGCCGGGGCGGAGAGCGTCGTCCTGGCCGCCGTCGGGGTGGTCTTCGGCGGGTGGACGATCGCGCTGATCACGCCGAGCAGCACGATCAGGCCGACGGGTATCCCGCACCCGATCCCCGCGATCTTCCGGCCCTTCCGGTTCTTCGGAGGCGCGGGCGGTTGCGGCTGGCCCCAGCCGGGGGGCACGGGAAGGGTCTTGGGCACGGTGGTCCTCGGAGGGGAGAGGGGTGGTCGGCTGACGGAGGCACAGCCTGACAGCTTCCCCTGGCGCACCGTCAGCTTGTGATCAGGCTGTAATGCCGGCGCGGCGACGGATTCGTCCTTCGTGCGTGATGTGTGACGTCCCAAGGCGGACTCCCACGCATCCGCCGCGGTGCGGTGCGTGATCCGTGTGCCGGGTGGGCTTCGTGTTACCGGCCGGTTGGCGCACCGGTGTGGGCTAGGGTCGTTGGCGACCGAGGGGGAATGCCATGTCCGGGCCGAGTAAAGGTCTCTTCCATCACGTCGAACTATGGGTCGACGACCTGGTGCTGGCCGAGGAGCAGTGGACTCCGGTGCTGCTCGCGCTCGGCTGCTCACCGTTCCAGAGCTGGCAGGCCGGCCGCAGCTGGCGGCTCGGCGACTGCTACCTGGTGCTGGAGCAGTCGCCCGCGCTGCGCCCCGGCGGGCACGACCGGATGCGCGCCGGGCTGAACCACCTCGCGGTGCACGGTTCGCGGGCCGCCGTCGGCGCCGCGCTGGCCGCCGGGTGGACGCTCCGGGTGGACACCGGCGAGACGGTGCACCTGGTGGACGGTCAGGGTTTCGAGCTCGAAGTGGTCTGCGGGGACGGGGAGTAGCGGGCAGGCCATGACCGGCCGTTGACCGACCGCCGTGATGACGGTCGGTCATGGTCCGGCCGCCCAGTGCGAGCAAACGCGAAAGTCGGCCGACATCGAGGCCAACTTCGGCTGTTGATACGAGAATTCGTGTCAACATCTTTGGCATGGGCACTTCCGCTGGGAGCGCGCCACTGGTACCACAGAGTGGCCCGCGTCACACTTCTGTGGAGGTGCAAGTGCGTCCCGTCCGTGTCGTGTCCGGTGCCATCATGGCTTCGCTGCTCGCAGCGACCAGCTTCATCCTCGCCTCGCCCGCCAACGCGGCGACGGTGAACTACGTCGCCCTCGGCGACTCCTACTCGGCCGGCGTCGGTGCCGGCAACTACGACAGCTCCAGCGGAAGCTGCAGCCGTAGCTACAGCGCCTACCCGGAGCTCTGGGCGGCCGCGAACAGCACCTCGTCGTTCTCGTCCGTCGCCTGCTCCGGCGCCAGAACGACGGACGTACTGAGCAGCCAGCTCTCCGCGCTCAACTCCGGCACCACGCTCGTCAGCATCACCATCGGCGGCAACGACGCCGGCTTCTCGAACACCATGGAGACCTGCGTGCTCGACGGCACCAGCTCCTGCCTGAGCGCGGTGCAGACCGCCGAGGGCTACGCCAAGAACACGCTTCCCGGCCAGCTCGACCAGGTCTACTCGGCGATCCGCGCCAAGTCGCCGAGCGCGCACGTCGTGGTGCTCGGCTACCCGGAGCTCTACGAGGTTCCCGGGGACTGCTGGTTCGGCATCAGCGACACCTCCCGCAGCGCGATCGACGGCGCTGCCGACACGATCGACCAGGTGACCGCGAACGAGGTCGCGAAGTACGGCAACTTCACGTTCGCCGACGTCCGCAGCACCTTCAGCGGCCACGAGATCTGCTCGGACGACGAGTGGCTGCACAGCACCACGCTGCCGATCGACGAGAGCTACCACCCCACCGCGGACGGCCAGCAGTACGGCTACCTGCCGGTGTTCTCCAACAAGGCCTGATCCAACAAGGCCTGATCCAGCGAGAAGGCGGCCCCGGGAGAGCTCTCAGGCTCTCCCGGGGCCGCCGTCACCGCTGGGGATCAGGTGTCAGCAGGCGCCGTCGTCGGCCCAGACGCCCCACTGGCCGCTGGCGGTCGGGATCTCGTTCAGCGTCCACCACTTGGCGTGGTAGTCGTGCCCGTTGTACGAGACCTTGCTCCCGGCCGTGTACGTGGTGGCCGCGCTCCACGCCGGCAGCGTGCAGGCGCCGGGCGTGCTCGGCGGCGTCGTCGGCGGCGTGACGGGCGGGGTCACCGGCGGCGTGCTCGGCGGGGTGACCGGCGGGGTCGCGCCGGCGAACTTCACCGTGTACTTCGTGAAGTCCCAGTCGCTCTGCGCCACGCTGGAGCAGGAGCCCGACAGGCCCGGGTCGACCGCCCCGGTGCACTGCCGGTCGCGGTTGACGGACCAGAAGGTGTAGCGGGCCAGCCCGTGCGAGGTGGCGAAGTCCAGCACGGTCTGGAAGTCGGCCTGGGTGAAGTACTCGGCCGCGTCGGTGCGCCCGTTCATCATCGAGACGCCCTCGTGGGCGTAGGCGGTGGCCTGGTCCCAGCCGAAGGTGTTCTGCAGGATGGTGTTGAACTGGACCAGCGCGGCGGTCTGCGCGGCGCCGCCGTTGAACCCGCCGTCGAACGGCATGATCGAGTAGTTGTTGGGCGTGAAGCCGTCCGACTTGGCCTCGTTCAGCATCTGGGTGCCGAACCAGCCGGTGCCCGCCGTGGTGCCGGCGGTGGTGATCGAGACGTAGATCCCGGGGTTGTTCTGCTGCAGGATCTTGGCCGCGCCGATCTCGTTGTGGATCGCCGCGGTGTTCTCGTACTCGGGCTCCTCGAGGTCGAAGTCGATCGCCTTGAGCGAGTACTTGGTGATCACCTTCTGGTAGGCGGCGGCGGTCGCGTCCGGCGTGCCGCAGTTCTGGCCGAGCTTGGTGCCGCCGTAGCCGCCGAACGAGACCGAGACGTCACCGCCCTTGGCGCGGATGGTCTGGATCACCGCGGGCATCGTGGTGTCGGTGTCGATCGAGGAGGTGCCGCCCCAGGCGGGCGTACAGCCACCGGAGTCGAGGATGAAGGCCAGCTGGAAGGCCTTCTGGCCGGTCGCGTCCATCACCGCGGCGGCGTCCGGCGGGCTGTTGTCCTCGGGCATCAGGTACGGCGCCGAGGCGTACCAGTTGGAGGCGAGCGCACTGCCGGCCGTGCCGGTGGTGCCCGTGGTGCCCGTGGTGCCGGTGGTGGAGGCGAGGGCCGAGCCGCCGGTGGCGACGGCGGCGATCCCGCCGGCCAGCAGGCCGAACGCGGCGACCGCGGTCAGGGCGGTGGTGCGACGGCGGCGGTGCCGGCCGGCGGTGGGGGCGACGGCGGGCGCGGGTGGTGGCTGAGTGCGTTCCATCGGGTGGAGGCCTCTTTCGGAAATGGGCAGAGCAGGACTGCGCCGCGCACGGTGTGGGGGAGCGCGGAGCGGGTGTCGCACGGACCTGCCCAATAAAGTGGACTAGACCATCCGGGAGGTCAAGGGATCGGCCGTCGACTTAATCCTGGCTTGAGGTCGGTGCCGGACGGGTCCGGTGCCCCGCGCCAGGCCAGGACACCGGGCCCGGGTGCCGGCTCAGGCGGTGTAGAGCTCCTCGACGTCCGCCGCGTACCAGTCGATGATGGCCTGTCGGCGCAGCTTCAGCGAGGGCGTCAGCAGCCCCTGCTCGACGGTGAACTCCCTCGGCAGCAGGCGGAACGCCCGGATCGACTCGGCCCGCGACACCGCCGTGTTGGCGGCCGCCACCGCGCGCTGGATCTCGGCGTGCAGCTCCTCGTCGGCGAGTGCCGCCCACTCGTCTGCCGGTGCCCGCCGGTGGGCCAGCCGCCAGTGCGCCAGCGCCCGCGGGTCGAGCGTGATCAGCGCCGCCACGTACGGCCGGTTGTCGCCCACCACCAGGCACTGCGCGACCAGCGGGTGCGCCCGGACCCGCTCCTCCAGCGCGGCCGGTGCCAGGTTCTTGCCGCTGCTGGTGACGATCACCTCCTTCTTGCGGCCGGTGATGGTCAGGTAGCCGTCGTCGTCCAGCGAACCGAGGTCGCCGGTGGCCAGCCAGCCGCGGTGCAGCGCCTCGGCGGTGCACCGCGGGTGGTTGAGGTAGCCGCCGAAGACGCTCGGCCCGCGCACCCAGACCTCGCCGTCCGTGGCGATGGTGACCGCCGCACCGGGGACCGGCTTGCCGACCGTGCCGAACTTCGGTGCCCCGGCCGGGTTCGCGGTGATCGCGCCGGTGGTCTCGGTCAGCCCGTAGCCCTCGTAGAGGGTCATCCCGGCGCCCGCGAAGAAGAGGCCGAGTTCGCGGCTGAGCGAGGAGCCGCCGCACATCACACTGCGCACCCGCCCGCCGAGCGCGCCGCGGATCCGCTGGTAGACCAGCCGGTCGTAGGCGAGATGACGCACCCGCAGGGACGGTCCGGGGCCGGTGCCGTGGCCCAGTGCCCGGCGTTCGCCGGCCCGGGCCCAGCGCACCGCGGTCTCGACGGCCTGCGCGAAGAGCTCGCCGCGCCCGGCCTCCTCGGCGGCGGTGCGGGCCGAGTCGTAGAGCTTCTCGAAGACGTAGGGGACGGCCTGCAGGAAGGTCGGCCGGTAGGAGGCCAGCGCCGGCAGCAGCACCTGCGCGCCGAGTTCGGCGAGGTGGCCGAGCCGGATCCCGCCGCGGACCGCCGCCACCTGCACCATCCGGCCGTACACGTGGGCGAGCGGCAGCACGAGCAGCGTCGTCGCCTGTTCGCCGGCGCTCGCGCCGAAGACGTCCTGCCAGCCGGCCAGGATGTTGTCGGCCTCGGCGGTGAAGTTGCCGTGGGTGAGCAGGCAGCCCTTGGGGCGGCCGGTGGTGCCCGAGGTGTAGATCACGGTGGCGATCGAGTCGGCGGTGACCGCGTGGCGCTGACGGTGCACCAGGGTGTCGGGTATGCCCGCGCCGTCCGCGGTCAGCCGCCGCACGCAGCCCTGGTCGAGCTGCCAGATCCCGGTCAGCTGCGGCAGCGCGTCGCAGACCGCGCCGACCGTCATCGCGTGGTCCTCGTTCTCCACCACGCAGGCCACCGCGTCGGTCTCGGCCAGGATCCAGCGGACCTGCTCGGCGGCCGAGGTGGGGTAGACCGGGACCGGGATCGCGCCGATCGACCAGAGCGCGTAGTCGAACAGCGTCCACTCGTAGCGGGTGCGCGACATCAGCGCGACGCGGTCGCCGAACCGCACACCATGCGCGAGTAAACCCTTCGCCAGGCCGAGCACCTCGTCGCGGAAGCGGGCCGCGGTGACCTCGGTCCAGCGCGGTGAGCCGGCCGCGCGACGCGCCAGCTGGACGAGTGCAGGGGTGAGCTCGGCCGTCTCGTAGACCGAGTCGGCGAGTCCGCCGGGCGCGGGCTGTGCCAGTGGCGGGGTGCTCAGCTCGCGCACGATCCTCCCCGGCTCCTTCGCGGCCGCGGTGTCCGGCGCCGCGCCGTCCGCGGCCGCCCTGCCTCGGCCGCGCCCTGTTGCTCTCGCTGTTCCCTGTTCTCTGTTCTCTGTTCTCTGTTGCTCTCTGTTGTCCCCTGGTCGGCCGGCGGTGACGACTGCGCGACCCGCAAGCGAAGGTAGCGGATCCGTGCGGTGCTGCCCAGGGTTGGGCGGATCCCTCACCGGATCGGCACCGTCCGGGCGGGTCGGTGCCACGGTCGCGGCCGCTTCGGCACACCTCGTTCGACTGGGGTGGGACGCGGCCGCCGGGGCCCGGAAGGGCTGTCAGGAACCGATCCGCACAACGGTCATGCGCCTGCCAACGACCAGGCCCGACGGCCGCTCGCGGACATTTCACAGGAGGGTTTCGGAACAGTTGGAAATCGATCTCCGAGACCCGTCGAACGAGTAAGCGGAGAGTAGTAAGCTCGCGCAGATCCATCGGCCTGACACTCCCCGTCGGGTCGGATCGGCCTGCCCGGCCGCGGGCTCACCTGACCGAGGACTCCATGCGTCTGCGCAGCAGCTCGATCCGCGCGAAGATCATCGCGCTGCTCCTGGTGCCCATCGTGGCGCTGGTCGGCCTGTGGGCCTACGCCACCATGGTCACCACCAGCGATTTCTGGAGCCAGCTCAACGTCGCGTCCACCTACCGGGCTTTCAGTACTCCGCTCGACCAGCTCGTCCGCGACCTCCAGCAGGAGCGCCGGGCCGCGGTGATCCGGCTCGCCCAGCCCGGCGGGCCGGGCCTCCAGGACGACTACCAGAAGGCCCAGGCGGTCACCGACCAGGACGTGCTGGCGCTGCGGCAGCAGCTGAACGGGACCGGCGCCGGCCGGCTGGATCCGACCACCCGGTCCCGGTTGAACGACGTGCTGAACGCGGCCGGCCAGCTCGGCACGCTGCGCGGCCAGGTCTCACAGGACGCGCTCGCCTGGGAGTTCGCGCTGGGGCAGTACAGCGAGCTGATCCGTCCCGAGTTCACCGCCCGGTCCGCGTTCGTGGCCAAGCAGACCGGCCAACTCCCGCGCCAGGGAACGGTCCTGGTCGAGCTGGCCCGGGCCCGCGAGTTCCTCGCGCAGGAGGACGCGGCGATGGAGGCGATGGGTCACAGCGCCGCGCCGACCGCGACCGACTACCAGGCCGTGGTCGACCCGATGCACGACCAGCAGGCGCTCTTCACCGTCTACATCGACGAACTCGACCAGCCCGCCCAGGACCAGTACCGGGCGCTCTGGACCGACCCCGCCTTCGCCGAACTGGGCATCGCCGAAACGGAGTTCCAGAGTGCGGCGGAGCCCGCCGACTCGGTGCACAACGTCCTCGGGATGCCCTGGCGGCAGGACGCCGACCAGGCGCTCGGCGAGCTCGGCACGCTCAACACCCAGCTGGCCGACCAACTCGGGCAGCAGGCCCGGTCGTACGCGATGGGACTGCTCTGGCGCGGGGTGATCGCGGGTGGCGTCGGCCTGGTCGCGATCGTGCTCTCGGTGCTGATCTCGTTCCGGATCGGGCGCGGCCTGGTCCGCCAGCTGATCGGGCTGCGCAACGCCGCCCACGACCTGGCCGGCGCCCGGCTGCCCTCGCTGATGAAGCGGCTGCGTGACGGCGAACCGGTGGACATCGCGGCCGAGGCGCCCGAACTCGACTACGGCCCGGCCGAGATCGGACAGGTCGGCCGGGCCTTCAACGCGGTGCAGCGCACCGCCGTGCAGGCCGCCGTCGAGCAGGCCGAGCTGCGCCGCGGCGTCTCGGCGGTCTTCGTCAACCTGGCCCGGCGCAGCCAGGTGCTGCTGCACCGCCAGCTGACCCTGCTCGACACCATGGAACGGCGCACCGAGGACCCGGGGGAGCTGGAGGACCTCTTCAAGCTGGACCACCTGACCACCCGCATGCGCCGGCACGCCGAGGGCCTGATCATCCTCTCCGGCGGTTCGCCCGGCCGGGCCTGGCGCAAGCCGGTGCGGATGGTGGACGTGGTGCGTGCGGCGGTCGGCGAGGTGGAGGACTACGCACGGGTGATCGTGCGGCCGTTCCCCGGCACCGGGCTGCTCGGCAACGCGGTCGCCGACGTGACCCACCTGATCGCCGAACTGGTCGAGAACGCGGCGGTGTTCTCGCCGCCGCAGACCCAGGTCACGGTGCAGGGCGAGGTGGTCGCGCACGGCTTCGCGCTGGAGATCGACGACCGCGGGCTCGGGCTGAGCGAGCAGGCGCTGGCCGGGATCAACCAGCGGCTGGAGATCGAGCAGCCGTTCGACCTGGCGGACACCGACCGGCTCGGGCTCTTCGTGGTCAGCCGGCTGGCCCGGCGGCACGGGATCCGGGTGCACCTGCGGGCCTCGCCGTACGGCGGGACCACGGCGGTGGTGCTGATACCGCGTGAGCTGCTGGCCGAGGTGCCGGGCGGCGTCGCGATGGGCGGGCCGGGTGCGGCTGCGGGTGCTGGCGGTGCTTCCGGCGGTGCCGGTGCCGGTGTCGCTGCCGGTGTCGCTGCCGGTGGTGGTGGCGGCGTTCGTCCGGGTGGCGCGGGGCCGCGGCAGCGGGAGCTGGTCGCGGTGGCCGGCGGCGCGGGCGGCGAGCTGCCGCGCCGCGGCGAGGGCCGGGTGCGCAGCCACAAGCGGTCGGTCACCGGGCCGCAGCCGGCCGGCACCGAGCCCGTACCCACGCCCGGCGGGCTGCCCCGGCGGCGGACGGCGGGCGGGCCGGTCCTGGTGCCGTCGGCCCCGGGTGCGGCGGGCGCGACCGGACGGCACCGGCGGGCGGACCTGGTGGACGCGGGCGCGGCCGGCTCGGACGCGGCGACCGCGCTGACCGATCCGGTCGAGCCGACGGCGCCGGCCGAGGATGTGTCCGCCCCGCTGCCGGTGGCCGGCGGACTGCTGCCCCGCCGGGTGCGCCAGGCCAACCTGGCCCCACAACTGCGCCTGACCGAGCGCGCGGCCGAGCCGCAGCCGCAGGCATCGTCGCGCGAGCGCTCGCCGGAGGAGGCGCGGGCGGCGTTCAGCTCGTTCCAGCGCGGCTTCAGCCGGGGCCGCGCCGAATCACCGAGCGCCGGGTCGCCGAGCACCGACTCGCCCGGGGCCGGGTCGCTGAGCACCGAGCCGCCGAGCACCGATCCGGCCGGGGCCGGGCCGCCGGGTGCTCCGGCCGGCGCGTCCGGGCGGTGGCAAGCCGGTCGGATCGTCCCGGAACCATCCGCCCCACGAACACCGTCTGATCAGGCGGGCTCCGCGCGCCCGCCGGCCCCGGCCGGGCCGGCCGCACGGCGCGCGCCGACCCCGTCCCCCGTACCCCCGGCTCTGCCGGTAGCACCAAGCCCAGCACAACCCGCAGTAGCGGAAGGAAACGATCGATGACCGCAATGACCCAGCCGTCCGGCGACCTCAACTGGCTCCTGGACGACCTGGTGGGCCGGGTCGCGTCGCTGCGACATGCGGTCATTCTCTCCAGCGACGGCCTGGCCACCGGTGCCTCCCGCGGCATGGAGCGCGAGGACGCCGAGCACCTGGCCGCCGTGGCGGCCGGCTTCCACAGCCTGGCCAAGGGCGCCGGCCGGCAGTTCGGGGTCGGCGGCGTGCGCCAGACCATGGTCGAACTGGACGAGGCCTTTCTCTTCATCACCGCGGCAGGCGACGGGAGTTGCCTGGCCGTGCTGAGCGACGCCGACTCCGACATCGGCCAGATCGCCTACGAGATGGCGCTGTTGGTGAAGCGGGTCGGGGAGCACCTGGCCGCCGAACCGCGGACGCCGGCCGGATGACCGGCCCGGCGGAGGATTCGGCGGCCGAGCGGACGGCGGCCGCCGAATTACCGGCGGACAGTCAGGACGCCGCAGGGGAGTGTTGGTTCGACGACGAGGCGGGCCCGGTGGTGCGCCTGTTCGCGATGACCAGGGGGCGCACCCGGCCGGCCGGTGACGGCTTCTTCGACCTGATCTCGATGGTCACCCGGCGGGATCCGGCCGACCGTGATCCGATCCTGCCGGAGCCCGTGCTGGATCCCGAGCACCACGCGATCCTGGACCTCTGCGCCCGGGAGCCGCTCTCGGTGGCCGAGCTCGGCTCGTACACCGACCTGCCGGTCAGCGTGGTGCGGGTCCTGCTCGGCGATCTGCACGACGCCGACCTGATCGATGTCACCCGCCCCGTCCCGCTCGCCGAACTCCCGGACGAGAGCCTGCTCCGGGAGGTGATCAGTGGACTCCGCGCGCTCTGACCGCCCGTCGCCCAGCAGTCCGGGCGGCGCGGTGGCCGGTGCGCCGGCGGTCGCACTGAAGATCCTGGTGGCCGGCGGCTTCGGCGTCGGCAAGACCACGCTGGTCGGCGCCGTGAGCCAGATCCGGCCGCTGCGCACCGAGGAGCGGCTCAGCGAGCTCGGCCGTCCGCTGGACTCGACGGCCGGGGTGGAGGCCAAACGGACCACCACGGTGGCGATGGACTTCGGGCGGATCGACCTGCGCCCCGGGCTCGCGCTCTACCTCTTCGGCACGCCCGGCCAGGACCGGTTCTGGTTCGTCTGGGACGACCTGGCGCGCGGCTCGCTGGGCGCGGTGGTGCTCGCGGACACCCGGCGCCTCGCGGACTGCTTCCCCTCGGTGGACTTCTTCGAGCGGCGCGGCATCCCGTTCCTGATCGCGGTGAACTGCTTCGAGGGAACCGAGGTCTTCGCGGTCGAGGACGTCCGGGCCGCACTGGACCTCGACCCCGGCGTGCCGGTGCTGCTCTGCGACGCGCGTCGCCGTGAGGACGGCAAGGAGCTGCTGGCCCGGCTCGTCCAGCATGCGGCGGAGCGTCAGGTCTCGGCGCCAAGCCGCTGAGCAGGCATGATTCCCTGATTTCTCGGCATGTGGGACGCCGATGGTCGGAGTGTGGGCTGAATCGCGATCAGGCTTGCCCTTTCCATGGTCGTCGTGGAACGCTCGGATCGCACCGCCGAGGCGCGAGACCCGCGCCTGGTCCGGACCACTGGGGGAGGGGAGCACCATGACCGCAGGCCGTACGCCGTCGATCCGACGGGAAGTACCGCGCCGCGCCGGGCAGGTCCGCCGCTCCGACCCCGGGATCCGCTTCACTCAGGGAGTGCACATCACCGTGGACCGCAGCCGAGGTCAGCAGGACCTCGAGCCGTTCTGGCCGTCCCGGCAGCCGCACCACTTCGACCAGACCTGTCCGGGCTCGCCTCGCGCGTCCCGGCTCGCCCACAGCTGATCCGCGGTCAACCGACCCCGGTACACCGGTTCGGACAGCTGAGCCCGTCGACGCGCAGACGACACCCACCCGACCGTCCTGCGCGAAAGAGCTGCCTCATGTCTTCCTCCTCCTCGGCCACCCTCACCCCGCCGGCCGCCACCCCGCACCTGCGCGCCGTCCGCTCGGTCGGTGCGGCGCCGCTCGGCGCCGAGCGCCGGCACCCGAACGTGGCCGCGCCGTACCCCTCACCCGCGCCGACACCGCTGACGGCCGGCCATCCGGCCGCCGCTCAGCCGGTCTCCCAGCCCGCCGCTCAGCCTGCGGCGCACCCCGGCGGACTGCCGGTCGTGCTGCCGGAGGGGGCGACCGTCGTCGCGGCACTGCCGCACTCGGCGCTGCCGCAGGCGCTACTGGCCCAGTACGGCGCCCAGTTGGGCGCTCAGCAGGGCAGCCAGCCGATGGTCGGCTACCTGGTCCTGGTGCCGGCCGCCGATCCGGCGGCCCTGGCTGCCCAGGCCGTTTCGGCTGCCCCGGCTACCCCGACTCTGTCCCCGGTCGCCGCCCCGCCGGCCGTCGCTCCTGCGGTCGCCGCCCCGCAGCCCGGCGCAGCTCACCCGGAGCGGCCGGGGTGGCCGACCGGTCGCGGGATCAACGTCGACCTCGACCGCCGGGCCGCCTACGTGGACGGCCGGCTGCTCGATCTCACGTACCTGGAGTTCGAGTTGCTCGCCCACCTGACCCAGCACCCGCAGCGCGTGCACACCCGCGACCACCTGGTCTCCGCCGTCTGGGGTTACGGCCACGTCGGCGACGGCCGCACGGTGGACGTCCATGTGGCCCGGCTGCGACGCAAGTTGGGCGCGGCGCACCGGGACAGCATCGTCACGGTCCGCCGGGTCGGCTACAAGTACGCACCCACCAACCGGATCTGACGCTCTGCCTCCGACGTTCCGATCGGCCGCTGCCCGGCGCCGGGTTCCCGGTGGGCAGCGGCCGATCGGTGGCGGCTCAGCCGCTCAGTGGCTCAGCCGCTCAGCTGGTCGATCTCGGCCAGCTCCTCGGCGCTCAGCGGCCCGGCCGCCAGCGCGTCGAGGTTCTGGTCGAGTTGGGCCACGCTGCTCGCGCCGATGATCACCGAGGCCACCCGCTGGTCGCGCAGCACCCAGCTGAGCGCCAGCTGGGCCAGCGTCTGCCCGCGCCGGCCGGCCAGCCGGTCCAGCGCCCGCAGCCGCTCCAGCTTCTCGCCGGTGAGCGCCTCCTCCTTGAGGAAGTGCCCGACCGACATCCGGGAGCCGGCCGGCACCTCGCCACCGAGATAACGATCCGTCAGCAGACCCTGGGCGAGCGGGGAGTAGGCGATCAGGCTGGTCTGGGTGTCACCGACCGCGTCCAGCACGCCGTCCTCCACCCCGCGGTCCAGGATCGAGTAGCGGGACTGGTTGAGCAGCGCCGGGGTGCCCAGCTCGCGCAGGATCGCGATCGCCTCGCGGTGCTGCTCGGCCGGGTAGTTGGAGATCGCCGCATACAGCGCCTTGCCCTGGCGGACCGCCGAGGCCAGCGCCCCCATGGTCTCCTCGAGCGGCGTGTCGGGGTCGTAGCGGTGCGAGTAGAAGACGTCCACGTAGTCCAGGCCCATCCGGACGAGCGACTGGTCCAGACTGGCCATCAGGTACTTCCGGCTGCCGCCGTCGCCGTACGGGCCGGGCCACATGTCGAAGCCGGCCTTGCTGGCGATGAACAGTTCGTCCCGGTACGGGCGGAAGTCCTGGGCGAAGAGCGTGCCGAAGTTCCGCTCGGCCGAGCCGTACGGCGGGCCGTAGTTGTTGGCGAGGTCGAAGTGGGTGACACCCCGGTCGAAGGCGCGGCGCAGCACCGCGCGCTGCACGTCCAGCGGCTGGGTGTCGCCGAAGTTGTGCCACAGCCCCAGCGAGACGGCGGGTAGCTGGACGCCGCTGCGCCCGGCACGGCGGTAGGTCATCGAGGCGTAGCGGGATTCGGCCGCGAGGTAGGTCATACCGGCATCCTGCCAGGTCGGCGGGGCGGTCGGTGCACCCGGCAGCTGCCGCGGTGTCGTCGTTCACGATGTGTGTCGAGGAGTCATCACCATGCGGTTCATCGTCTCGTCCCTGCTCTCCAACGGCCCGGATCCGGTCACCGGGCGGCAGTACAGCGCGTCCCAGAAGTACCGGAACGTGATCGACCAGGCCGTCACGGCCGAGCGGCTCGGCTACGACGGCTACGGCGTCGGCGAACGGCACGGTGAACCGTTCCTCTCGCCGGCGCCCCCCGTGCTGCTCGCCACGATCGCCGCCCGGACGTCCCGGATCCGGCTCTTCACCACGGTGGCGGTGCTCAGCATCCTGGACCCGGTCCGGGTCGCCGAGGACTACGCGATGCTCGACCAGCTCTCCGGCGGTCGGGTCGAGCTGATCATCGGCAAGGGCAACGACCCGCGGCACTTCGGTCTCTTCGGGCTCGCCGAGGAGCGCCAGTGGGAGTACCTCGCGGAGAACTACGGCCTGCTGCACCGGCTCTGGCGCGAGGAGGGGGTCAGCTGGTCGGGCGGCACCCGTCCGGCCCTCGACGGGGTGACCACGTACCCGCGCCCGTACCAGCAGCCGATCCCGGTCTGGCACGGCAGCGCCACCAGCACGCAGTCCACCGACCTGGCCGCCCGCTACGGCGACCCGCTCTTCTCCGCGAACAGCTTCCACCCGCTGGAGAAGTACGCCGCGCTGGTGGACCACTACCGCGAGCGCTGGGCGCACTACGGCCGGGACCCGAAGGACGCCAGGGTCGGCACCGGCTTCGGCGGACTCTTCCTCGCCAAGCGCTCGCAGGACGCGGTGGCGGGCTTCCGCCCGTACTGGGACGCGCTCTTCGACTCGGCCGCCGGCAAGCACAACAACTCGCCGTTCGCCTCGCTGGAGGACGCCCTGGCGCGTGGCTCGGCACTGGTCGGCAGCCCGCAGCAGGTGATCGAGAAGATCCATCGCTACCACGAGGCCTTCGGCAACGAGGTGGTCGGCATCGGCGTGGACGCGCTCACCGAGGAGGTGCAGCACGAGCAGCTGGAGCTGTTCGCGACGGAGGTGGCACCGGTCATCCGCCGCGAGATCAACTAGGGCCTGTCCGGGCGATCTTGTCGGATCAGCGCCCGGCGTCGCGCGCCCGGCAAGATCGCCCGGACAGGCCCTAGTTTGCCGCGCGGAGCAGTTCCGGCAGCTTGCGCATGTCGTCGAAGAGCACGGTGCCCGGACCGGCCAGCTGCTCGGGACGGCTGAGGCCGCCGTGGTAGCCGAACGACCGCATGCCGGCGGCGCGGGCGGCGGCGAGGCCGAAGCGGCTGTCCTCGACGACCACGCAGGCCTCCGGGGCGACGCCGAGGCTGCGGGCGGCGTGCAGGAAGAGGTCGGGGGCCGGCTTGCCGTTCGCGACGTCCTGGGCACTGAAGATCCGCTCGTCGAAGCGTTCGAGCAGGCCGGTCAGGCCCAGGGTCTGGTGCAGCCTGCGGTGGCTGCTGCTGGATGCGACGCAGCTGGGGAGGGTGATCGCGTCGAGCGCGTCGAGGATGCCGTCGACCGGAGTCAGCTCGCGCTCGAAGACCTCGTCGTAGAGCGGGCGGAACTCGCGGTCCCAGTCGGCGGGCAGCTTGCGGCCCAGGTGCGCCTCGATGTCGGCGGTCATCGAGGCGTGCGAGCGGCCGACGAAGCGCTCGACGATCTCCTCCTCGCCCATCGGCCAGCCGAGCTCCTTGAGGACGATCGCGTCCACCCGCACCGCCAGCCGTTCGCTGTCGATGAGGACGCCGTCGCAGTCGAAGATCACCAGTTCGATCACGCCCACACCCTACCGGGCGGGGCTTTGCGGTGATCAGATCGCGATCCGCAGCGGCGCGAGCCGGGTCGCGACCAGGTTGGTGGCCCCCCGGTCGCGTTCGATCCGGCCGTGCACCAGCAGGCCGGCCCGGTCCAGCGCGGTGCGGCGGTGCACCTCCCAGACCGGCCGGCTGCAGACCACGTTGATCAGCCCGGTCTCGTCCTCCAGGCTGAGGAAGAGCACCCCGCCGGCCGTCGGCGGCCGCTGACGGTGTGTCACCAATCCGCCGACGATCACCGGACTGCCGTGCGCGACACCCGGCAGGTCGGCGGCGCAGAGCGCGCCGATGTGCGCCAGGGACGGGCGGACGTGCTCGACCGGGTGGCTGGTTGCCGAGGCGCCGGTGGCCCACAGATCGGCGATGGTCTCCTCGACCGGCGTCATCGCGGGCAGCTCGGGCGCCGCCGTCCCCGGCGTGGTGCCGGGCAGCAGGCCGGCGCCGGCGGTCGCCAGCATCCCCGCGGCCCACAGCGCCTGGCGCCGGGTCAGACCGAAGCAGCGGAACGCCCCGGCGGTGGCGAGCGCCTCCAGCACGGGTGCGGACAGGCCGGTGCGGTGCGCGAAGTCCTCCAGATCGCGGTACGGCTGCCCGGCCGCGACCGCCTGCGCCGGCTCCTCGCCCAGGCCGCGCACGGTGGACAGGCCGAGCCGGATCGCCGGGCTGTCCGGCGGCCCCTCCAGGGTCGGCCCGGCCGAGCTGGCGTTGGCGTCCACCGCGTGCACCGTCACGCCGTGCCGGCGGGCGTCGGAGATCAGGCTGAGCGGGGAGTAGAAGCCCATCGGCTGGTTGGCCAGCAGGGCACAGGTGAAGGCCGCCGGATAGTGGTACTTGAGCCAGGCGCTGGCGTACACCAGAAAGGCGAAACTGATCGAATGGCTCTCCGGGAAGCCGTAGTTGGAGAACGCCTCGATCTTGGTGCAGACGTCCTCGGCGATCTCGGGCGCGATCCCGCGCTCGGCCATTCCGGCCAGCAGCCGGCCGCGCAGCTCGGCCACCCGCTGGTGTGAGCGCTTGGCACCCATCGCCTGGCGCAGCCGGTCGGCCTCGGCGCCGGTGAACCCGGCGCAGTCGATGGCCAGTTGCATCATCTGCTCCTGGAACAGCGGCACCCCGAGGGTCTTGCCGAGGGCCGGTTCCATCAGCGGGTGCGGGCAGTGGGCCGGCTCCTCCCCGGCCCGCCGCCGCAGGTACGGGTGGACCGAGCCGCCCTGGATCGGCCCCGGCCGGATCAGCGCGACCTCCACCACCAGGTCGTAGAACTCGCGTGGCTTCAGCCGGGGCAGCGTGGACATCTGGGCCCGCGACTCGACCTGGAACACGCCGACCGTGTCGGCCCGGCAGAGCATCTCGTAGACCTTCGGGTCCTCCTTCGGGATGCTCGCGAGGTCGAGCCGGCGGCCGTGGTGCGCGGCCACCAGGTCGCAGGCGTCGTGCAGCGCGGAGAGCATGCCCAGGCCGAGCAGGTCGATCTTGACCAGCTTGGCGCCGGCGGTGGACTCCTTGTCCCACTGCAGCACCGAGCGTCCCGGCATCCGGGCCCACTCGGTCGGGCAGATCTCCCCGATCGGCTCCCGGGTCAGCACCATGCCGCCCGAGTGGATGCCCAGATGCCGCGGCAGGCCGTGCAGTTGGCGCCCGAGGTCGAGCACGTCGGACGGGATCACGGCATCCTCGCGGGGCGGCCCGTGGAAGTCGACCTGCCGGGAGAAGGCGTTCACCTGGTCCATCGGATAGCCGAGCACCCGGGCCGCGTCGCGCAGTGCGAGGCGGGGGCGGTAGGTGATCACGTTGGCCACCTGGGCCGCGTGCTCGCGGCCGTAGCGCCGGTAGACGTACTGGATCACCTCCTCGCGGCGGCGGTGCTCGATGTCCAGGTCGATGTCCGGCGGGCCGTCCCGTTCCATGCTGAGGAAGCGCTCGAAGAGCAGTCGGTAGCTGATCGGATCGACGGCCGTGATGCCCAGCGCGTAGCAGACCGCCGAGTTGGCGGCCGAGCCGCGGCCCTGGCACCAGATGTCCGCCTGCCGGCAGTACTCCACCAGGTCGTGCACGATGAGGAAGTAGCCCGCCAGTCCGAGCTCTTCGATGACCGCCAGCTCCTTGGCGACCTGCTGCTGCGCCCTGTCCTGCTCCGGGTGGCCCGGACCGAACCGCCGGGCCGCGCCCTGCCAGGTCAGCTCGCGCAGGTGGCTGATCTCGGTGTGGCCGGGGGGCACCGGGAACCCTGGCAACTGCGGTTCCAGCGAACGGAATTCGAACGAGCAGTCGCGGCCGAGCCGGGCGGTGGCCTGGCGCGCACCGGGGAACCGGGCCAGCCGCTGCGCCATCTCGTCACCCGAGCGCAGGTGCGCCGTGCCCGCCGCCCTGGTCCAACCGGCCGCCTGCCGAAGGGTCTTGCGGGCCTGCAGCGCGGCCAGCCCCTGGGCCAGCCGCCCCTGGGCGGGCGAGGCGTGGTGCACGTTGTTGGAGGCGACCACGGCGAGCCCGGCCCGCCCGGCGAGCTCCGCCAGCGCGTCGTTGCGCGGGTCGTCCCCGGGCAGGCGGTGGTCGATCAGCTCGACGAAGACGTTCTCCGGGCCGAACGCCTCGCTGAGCAGGCGCAGTTCGCGCAGTGCGGCGTCCGGTCCGCGCTCGGCCAGGGCGCGCGGCACCCGTCCGTTGCGGCAGCCGGTGAGCACCGCCCACTCGCCGCCGTGCGCCTCGGCGAGCCGCTCGAACGTGTACGCCGGGCGCCCCTTGCCCTGGCCGGCCAGCTGGGCGGCGGCGATCGCGGCGGAGAGCCGGCGGTAGCCGGCCGGGGAGCGGGCCAGCACCAGCAGGTGCTCGTCCCGCAGGCCGGGTGCGCCGGGCAGTCCGAGCTCGGCGCCGAACACCGTGCGCAGGCCGGTGCCCTCGGCCGCCTTGGCGAGCCTGACCACCCCGTACAGGCCGTCGTGGTCGGTGATCGCGAGCGTTTCCAGGCCGAGCCGCAGGGCCTCCTCGACCAGGCCCTCGGGCTCGTCGGCGCCGTCCAGGAAGCTGAACGCGGAGTGCACGTGCAGTTCGGCCCAGGGCGGTTGGGGGGTGGTGGGCCCCGCGACCGGCAACCGGACGACCTCGCCCGGCCGGGGCGCGTCGTCGCCGGGCCGTGGCGCGGCTTCGTCGTGCGGTCGGCCGTCCATCCGCCGGCCGTCCATCCGGCGGCGCAGCTCGTTCCAGGGGAGCTCGGGTCTGCTGCTGAATCCCATGGTGCTCTCGGCTCCGGCTTTCCTGTTCGGTTCGGTATCGGTGGGTCGTCGAAGATCGGCGGATCTCAGATAACAGATGACAGATAACGAAATCTGTCATCTGTTATCTGAGATCCGAGATCTGTCATCCGTCAGGCATAGGCGGCCTCCACCGCCCACCGCCCGCCCTCCAGCACGAGCAGCAGCGCCCGGCCGTCGGCGAGCACGACCTGGCAGCGGGCCCGGCGGCGGGCCCGGTCCTGGTCCCACCACTGCTCGACCGCGGGCCACGGCCCGGCCCAGCCGGTCACCGCCGTGCTCCGCCCGTCCAGCACCAGCCGGTCCGGCGGTGCGGAGACCTCGGCCCGTCCGGTCACCTCCACCGGGCTGCCGTACACATCCAGCAGCTCCACCGGCAGCGGCGCCGGCGGGACCCAGCCGGGCGCGGGGTGGCCGAACCGGCCGGGCCAGGGCGCGTCCCGGTCGGCGGCCGGCGGCGGATGCTCGCCCCAGGGCACCCTGACCAGCACCTCGTCCGGACCGCGCCCGCCGACCCGTTCCACCCGGCTCAGCCCGCCGTACCCCAGCAGCGCCTGCACCCGGGCCGCCGCCCGCTCCACCCGGTCCTCCACCACCGCCTGTCCCCAGAGCGCCAGTTGCCGGCCCTGGTCGGCCACCAGTTCGTCCGGCACCAGGCGCAGCGCGGTGAAGCCGCCGGCCTCCGGGCCGAGGAACCCGGACCCCTGCCAGGCCTGCAACTGCCAGCGCACCCGTTCGGCCAGGGCCGGCGCGGAGAGCCGCCCTTCGTGCTGCCAGAGCCGGGACGCCGTGGTGCCGTCCGCGCAGCGCACCTCGACCGCCACCCGACGGCAGGCCAGCCCCGCGCCGGCCAGCACCGCGTGCAACTGCTCGGCCAGGGCCCGGCCGACGAAGACCAGCGGCTCGGCGAGCAGCTCGGGTGGGTCGAAGAGCTGCTCCACCGCCAGGTCCGGACCCGGTGGCCGCCCGGCCGCCGGCCGGGCTTCCAGGCCGCGGGCCAGCCGATGGGCGGTCCGGCCGGCCGGACCGAACCGGTCGGCGACCGTGCCGCCCGGCAGCCGGGCGAAGTCGCCCAGCGTCGGTATCCCGAGCCGCACCAGCAGCCCGGCCAGTGCTTCGTCCTCCAGCGCCGCGACCGGGTAGGGCGCGAGGAACTCGGCGGTCCGGCCGGCCGGGACCAGCACGCCGGCCGTGCCGGCCCGAGCGGCGAGGACGGCGGCGAAGACACCGTCCGCGATGCCGACCCGGGGAGCGGTACCGGCCTCCGGGGCCGTTGCCTCCTGCGGTGCTGCCTCCGCCGTCTGCCCGACCGACCCGACCCCGCCGCCGCCCTTCCCGTCGACCTCGCCGCCCCAGTCCGTCGCGCGAGCCGCCTGGCCGACCGGTCCGCGCTCCGCGCCGAGCTCCGCCAGCGCCTCGGCGACGGCGGCGGCCAGCGCCTGCTCGCCGCCGAAGTACCGGCCGGGCCCCTTCACCCGGATCGCACAGAGTCCGGGCCGCAGCACCTCCACCCGCGGCGTGAACGCCTCGACGGCGGCCAGCACGGGCTCGAACCGCTCGGCCTCGGCGGCCGGATCCCGCTCGCGCAGCCGCAGCTCGGGACAGAGCCGGTGCGCCAGCCGCAGCGGCTGGCCGCGCCGCACACCCGCCGCCCGAGCCGCGTTCGAACAGGCGAGCACCCGGCCGCCCTCGACCACGGCCACGGCGGCGTCAGGCCCGGCCACCCCGCCGATGGCGACGATCGGCCAGTCCGGGTACCAGACGGCCAGCACCCGCAGCGCCTCCCGGTCGGCCACCCGACCGGCTTCCTCCTTGTCGACGGCAGTCACGTCACACCGCCGTCAGCCGCCCCCGCCCCACCGCGCCGTCCGGCTCCACGCCGAACCCCACCCCGGCAGCGGCGGGTGCGAGCGCACCGTCCCCTGCGTACTCCAGCCCGCTCCCGCTCCCGCCTTCGTTCTCGTCCCTGTTCTTGCTCTCCTCCTCCTGGGCCGTCACGGCCCGGACCGCCCCCTGGGCGTCCGGCAGCCACAGCCGTACGGTCCGCCCGCGCGCCGCCGCCCCGCGGCCCGTCACGACCACCTCGGCCTGCCGTCCGGCCAGCAGCCCGTGCCCGTCCCCGAGCCCGACCCACCGGCTCTCCCGCACGCCCAGCCGCAACTCGGCCCCGGGCCACTCCCCGGCCACCACCAGCACGCACCCGGTCCGCCGCAGCACCGCCCCCAGCCGCGCCGCCAGCTGCGGCGCCACCGGCCCGGACGGCCGCAGCAGGATCACCTCCACCGCCCCCGCCAGCGCCGCCACCACCTCCGGCCACTGCCGCCCCGGCGCGTCCGCGAGCAGCAGCCGCCCCGGATCGATCCCGTACCCACTGGCCGCGAGCAGCCCGAGCTCCGGCAGCCCCACCGCCGCGAACCAGCCGTCCGCGACGCCCGCCGCCAGCGCCAGCAGCAGCCCCGCATCACCCTGCACCGCCACCGCCGTCCCCCGTCGCACGCCACCCTCCGGCAGCACGCCAGCCCGCCGCCCCGCCGAGGGCGAAGCCGGCGACGGGGACGGCGACGGTCGCGACGACGGCGGCGTCGGTCGCGACGGGGGGAGAAGGACGGGGGTTGCCATGGCTCCAGGATCGAACATTCGTTCGTAAATATTCAAGCCAGAATAGAACGAGTGAGCGATTACCTGCTGTGACGGAACGCGCCAGTTGTCACCGACCGCCTCGGCGGCGGGGGTGCGGTCGTGTGACCGGGCGCGTCGGATGGCGAAAAAACTCGTGTTGAGCTCAGCCCAGCCGCGGCGGGGTGGCTGCTGTGGTGCGGGCCTGAACGTGGTCGATCATCGCGTCGAGGGTGACCCGCAGGGCGCGGACATCGCGGTGGATCTGGGTGAGGAGCAGTCCTCCCTGGAGGGCCGCCAGGACGGTCAGCGCCAGGTCCTCGGGATCCGCGGTCAGCTCGCCGCGCTCGTGCATGGCGCGCAGGCCGTTGCGGATGCCGGACTCCCACCGCAGGAAGGAGCCCGACACGGCGGCCCGGGCGGCGGGGTCGACCTCGGCGAGTTCGCTGCCGAGCGAGCCGATCGGGCAGCCTCCGCGGCATTCGAGGTCGAGTTGGTGCTGAACGATGAAGTCGCACCAGGCGCGCAGCCCGTCGATGGTGTCCAGGCGGGCGAGCATCGGCTCCTGGTCGCCGACGACGCGCTCGTCCTGGTAGGCGATCACGTCCATGATCAGGGCCTGCTTGTCGGCGAAGTAGTGGTAGAGCTGCGAGCTGCTGGCCCCGGAGGCCGCCTTGACGTCTTCCATCGTGGTGCCGGCGACGCCCCGGTCGAACATCAGCTGCGCCGCTGCGGCGACGATCCGCAGGCGGGTCTGCTCGCCTTTGGGTGTCAGCTTTCGGGGCTTCGAAGCCGTGTGCGCCGTGTGCGTCGTCATGGCTCCACCGTACGCCCATTTTTGGATTGGACAGTCCATTTTTTTCGGCGAATAGTGGATCGCGCAAGCCAATCCGGGGCTCCGGCCGGAGCCCCGAGGCTCTCCTTCTCTGGAGGTTCGTCATGGAGTTCTCCGGCAAGGTCGCCCTGGTGACCGGCTCGACCAGCGGCATCGGCCGCGCCATCGCCCGGACCCTGGCCGCCCGCGGCGCCCACGTCCTGGTCTCCGGGCGCAATGCGGAGCGCGGCGCCGAGACCGTGACCGCCATCCGCACCGAGGGCGGCAAGGCGGACTTCCTGCCCGCCGACCTGCGCGACGCCGACTCCGCCCGGGACTTGGCCCACCGCGCCACGGAGACCGGCGGCCACGTGGACATCCTGGTCAACAACGCCGGCCTGAGCGCGTTCGGCCCCACCGCGGCCACTACCGAGGCCGACTTCGACGCCATGTACGCGGTCAACGTCAGGGCCCCGTACTTCCTGACGGCGGCCCTGGCCCCGGCCATGGCCGAGCGCGGAGGCGGCGCGGTGGTGAGCGTGTCCACCATGGTCGCCGGCTTCGGCATGCCGGGCATGGCGCTGTACGGATCGACCAAGGCGGCCGTGAACCTGCTGACGAAGTCCTGGGCGGCGGAGTTCGGCCCGCAGGGCGTGCGCGTCAACGCCGTCGCCCCCGGCCCCGTCCGCACCGAAGGGACCGCTCCCATGGGTGAGGGCCTGGACCAGCTCGCCTCCCAGGCCCCCGCCGCTCGCGTCGCGGACCCGTCCGAGATCGCCGCCGCGGTCGCCTACCTCGCCGGCGACCAGGCCTCCTTCGTCCAGGGCGTGGTCCTGCCCGTCGACGGCGGCCGCGCCGCGGTGTGAACCCACCTGCACCGGGCCCGCGCTCCTCAATGGCGGGCCGTGGGTGCCGGGTCAGGGCGCGGCGGGGTTCCGGGAAGCCGCCGATCACGCCTACGGCCGCAGCCGCCACCGCGCTGGGCGGCGACGGCTGCGGCCGTAGCAACTGGGTCAGGGGACCAGGATCTCGCCTTCGAACGGGCTGCAGATGCTCTGGTTCGTGTAGGAGCTGATGATCCAGCCGGCCGGCACGGTCGTGTTGGAGCAGGCGACGATGCCGCTGTAGGGGGTGTTGTACTGGAGCCCCTCGTACTGGCCGCAGCCGCCGTAGCTGCTCCAGACGTGGGTGATCACGTAGCCGGTCGGGGCCGGGCCGGCGCCGACGCCGCAGGCGACGATGCCGTTGTACACCGGGGTCAGCACCTCGGTCCCGTAGCCCGCGCAGGGGCCGCCGGTGCCGTCGGAGACGGCCACGTAGTTGTTCCACTTGATGGTGAGCTGGCAGGCCGTGATGCCGGGGGTCTCCTGCTGCAGGGTCATCGCCTGGCCACCGCACCCACCGCTGTTGCCGGTGGAGATGTTGGTGATCACGTAGGGGGAGGGCAGCGTGCCGCCGAAGCAGACCACGATGCCGTTGTAGACCTGGGTGATCGTCTGTGTTTCGAACTGGTTGTCACACTGCGGCTGGGCGGTGGTGGTACCGGCGATGATGACGTACGGGTACGGCACGGGGACTCCGACGGTGCACAGCTTCGCGCCGTTGCTGGGCAGCGCGATCGTGTACAGCAGGTAGCCCTGGCACGCGTTGGTCGGGGACACGGCGGTGACGATGTAACCCGACGGGACGGACTGGTTGGCGCACACCGTCGATGCCGTGTTCGGCGTCGCGGCCTGCGCGTTCGCCGCGCCGGGCACGATGAAGGCGAAGAACGCCAGCGCGGCGGCGACGGCGAGCGGGAGGACTCGGCGTAGCAGCAGCTTGAGGCCGCTCATGGACACACGCTCCTCTGGTCGGATGGGGATGCATCGAGCACAGGTACGAGTTCGAGCGTGAGGCTAGCAAGCGATATGAATGATCGTCAGATTCACATTCATTTTGGCTCATCCGCTGCGCCACCCCGCCCCCACTCCGGCAAGTGCGCGCGTTCGGCCATGGGGGCGCCGCGCGCCGCGCCAGGCGTCTGGCTAGGCTGGCAGCGTTGCCCGTTGCGTTCGGTGGCCCGGTGTCCTGGGCGGAAGTCTCGAAGCCTCGAAGCGGTCCCAGGCCCTGGCCCGGCCCCCGGCCGCCCGCAGAAGGGACAAGGCGATGGATCCCGATACCCGGAACAGGGCCGCGATCGAGGAACACTGGCGGGCGTCGGAGCGTGGGGACACCGAAGCCGAGCACGCCATCTACGCTGCGGACGCGATCCTCGACTACCCCCAGTCGGGTGAGCGCTTCCGGGGCCGCGCGACGATCTCGGCGCAGCGTGGCGGGCACCCGGCCAGTCGGCACTTCGCCGTGCAGCGGATCGTCGGCAGCGGCGATCTGTGGGTGAGCGAGTGTGTGATCACGTACGACGGCGTGCCCAGCTACTCGGTGAGCACGATGGAATTCGCCGACGGGTACGTGGTGCACGAGACGCAGTACTTCGGGGACGCCTTCGGTGCGCCTGAGTGGCGGGCGGCACTCGCGGAGCCGATGCCGGGCAGGAGTATCGCCGCGGGCTGACCCGCCGGGACGGGGTGGCCCCTGCACCGAGCCGCCCGCCCGCGTGGGGGTGCGGGCGGGCGGCGCTCACGGGTGCCGGCGAATCGGGCGGCGGGGTCGGGCAGCAGGCGTCGGGCAGTGCGGGCGGTCAGTGCGGTCAGGCGGCGGTGTCGGTCATCGCGGCGGCCAGGCGCAGGTGCGGACGGGCCTCGACGGCGTGGCCCTGGCGCTCCAGGGTGCGGCCGAGCATGAGGTGCGCGTAGCTCTCGGCGGGGTCCTGCTCCAGGATCCGGCGCAGCTCGGTGGCCGCCCGGGTCAGCTGCGCGGAGTGGTAGTAGCTGCGCGCGAGCAGCAGACGGGCGGAGAGGTTGGCCGGGTCCTCGGTGACCAGCGGGGCCAGGATCAGCGCGGCGTCCGCGTAGGCCTTGGAGTCGAAGAACAGCTGGGCCCGGGCGTACTCCTCGGCGGGGGAGAGAGTGCCGTCGGGGGTGTGAGTGGTCACGGTGTGCTCCTTTCTCGGTGCCGTCCCGGACAACAGCGCATGAAGTTTCAACTATTCCGGTCCTACTATTCCGTTTTTACATGTCCCTGTCCATGGTCCGGTCCGATCCGTGGACAAGATCTTGTCGTCTGTACCTACTAGTATGTACAGTCAGGTGCAGGGAGAGGCCGACGCGACGGGAGGGCGAAACAGTGCAGGCGATGCAGTACGAGATCACGCTGCCGGCCGACTACGACATGGGGATCATCCGCCGCCGGGTGGCGGAGCGGGGTCATCTGCTCGACGGCTTTCCCGGGCTCGGACTCAAGGCCTATCTGATCCGCGAGCGCGGACTGGCCGGCTCCTCCGTCAACCAGTACGCGCCGTTCTACCTCTGGCGCTCCGACGAGGCGGCGAACCGCTTCCTCTGGGGGCCGGGGTTCGCCGGGCTGAGCGCGGACTTCGGCCGCCCGGAGGTCCGCCGCTGGCTCGGGCTCGCGTACCGGCAAGGGCCGGCGTACCAGGCTGCAGCAGGCGCCCCGGCTGCCTCGGTCACCTCGGCTGCCCGGCGGATCGAGTCCGTCCCGTTCGACCTCCCGCCGGCCGAGGCCGTCGAGCGGGCGCTGGCGGAGCTGCCGCAGGACGAGCCGGGCCTGCACTCGGTCGCGCTCGCCATCGACACCGCCCGCTGGGAGCTGTTGACCTTCACGCTCTGGGCGCACGAGGCTCCGCCGACCGCCGGGGAGCGGTACCAGGTGCTGCACCTGTCCCGCCCGGAGCTCGACGAGGTGCCGCGCGGGCGGCACTGGTGACCGGCGGTGGCGGGCCGGCCGCACCCGACCGTCCGACTTCAACGCGTCCGACTTCAACGAGGGGAGCAGAAACCGTGTCGAACGACCCGAACGACCCGAACGATCTGAACAGCCCGAACGGCCTGACCACGGCGACCGTGGACCGCGCAGCCGGCTACCGGCTGCTCGACGAATACCAGGACCGCGCCACGCAGGCGGCCGCGCTGCCCGCACTGGAGGCGATCGCCCCGGGGTTCCCGGACTGGATCGTCACCAGCCTCTTCGGTGGCACCTACCAGCGCCCGGGCCTGGAGCCGAGCGAGCGCCAACTGGTCAACCTGGCTGCGCTCGCCACACTCGGCGGGGTGGATCCGCAGCTGGCCGGGCACATCCGCAGCAGCCTGCGGGTCGGCCTGACGCAGCACCAGGTGGTCGAGGTCTTCGTCCACCTCGCGCCGTACATCGGCACGCCGAAGGCGCTGGCCGCGCTGCGCGTGGCGGCGGCCACCTTCGCCGAACTGGCGACCGAGGACGGTGCCGAATGAGCGGCACCGCCACCACCGCCACCGTGCGCACCGTGCTCGGCCCGCTCGACCCCGCCGAGCTCGGCGTCACCGATGCGCACGACCATCTCTTCATCCGCAGCCCGCAGTTGCCGGGTCAGGAGCTGGACGATCCCGCCGCCGCGGCAGCCGAGCTCGCGCTGTTCCACGCGGCCGGCGGGCAGGCGGTGGTCCAGTGGACGCCGTACGGGATGGGCCGCCGCGCCGCCGACCTGCCCGGGCTCTCGCGCGGCTCCGGCGTGCACCTGGTGGCCGCGACCGGCCTGCACCAGTCGATCCACTATGGTCCCGGCGAGCTGCCGGGGGAGGATCTCGCCGAACTCTTCGTCAGGGAGCTCACCGAGGGAATCCGCGGCTCCGGGGTCCGGGCCGGCCTGATCAAGGTGGCCGGCGGCTTCCACGGCCTCGACGCGCACGCCAGGCGCACCATGACCGCCGCCGCTGCCGCCCACCACGCGACCGGCGCGCCGATCGCCATCCACCACGAGCAGGGAACCGCCGGCCTGGAGGTGCTGGAGCTGCTCTGCGAGCGGCTCGAAGTGCCGCCGCAGAGCGTGATCCTCGGGCACCTCAACCGTTTCCCCGATCAGCGCCTGCACCGCGAACTCGCGACTTCTGGAGCCTACTTGGCATTCGACGGCCCGTCCCGCACGCACCACGCCACCGACTGGCGGCTGCTGGACGTGCTCGCGGCGCTCGCCGGGGCCGGCCACGCCGAGCGCCTGCTGCTCGGCGGCGACACCGTGACCGCCGCCGCCCGCGCGGCGACCGGCGGCGGTCCGGGGATGCCGTTCCTGCTGACCGGCCTGCGCCCGCGGATCATCCGCGAACTGGGCGATGAACAAGCCGATTTGATCTACCGTCAGAACCCCTCCCGCGCCTTTGCGGCACAGTGGCGGACGCCCTGAAGGCCGGTGCCGACGGTCCGGCGGAGGCAATCTGACGGAGCCTCACATGTGCGTGCCGCCGTCGATCCGGATCTCGGTGCCGGTGATGAACGAGCCGTCCTCGCTCGCCAGCATCGCGATCACACCGGCCACCGCGTCCGGGCCGGCGAAGCCCTGACCAAGCGCCGGGGCCAGCTTGGCGAGCAGGCTGAAGTCGGTGTCGGCCGGCAGGCCCGGGTTGTTGGTCATGCCGCTGTCGATGCTGCCGGGCGCCACGCAGACCGCGCGCAGGCCCTGCTTGCTGTACTCCTGCGCGATGGCGTGTGTGAAGGACTGGATACCGCCCTTGGTCGCGGCGTACGCGGCCATGTACGGGTGGGCGAAACTCGCCGAGGTGGAGCTGAAGTTGACCACCACGCCGGGCCGGTCGGCGAGCAGCGCGGGCAGCGCCTCGCGGGTCATCAGGAAGGTGCCGGTCAGGTTGACCCTGAGCAGCAGGTTCCAGAAGTCCAGGCTGGTCTCGTGGGTGTGCGAGGAGCGCAGGATGCCGGCCGCGTTGACCAGGACGTCGAGCCCGCCGAGCCGTTCGATCGCCGCGGCGGTGCCGGTGCGCACCGAGGTCTCGTCGGAGATGTCCAGCACGGCGGTGGTCAGCCGGTCCGCGGTGCCCGCGGCGGCGGCCCGCTCGGCGGTGGCGGCCAGGCCGGCCTCGTTGACGTCGACCGTGACGACCCGACCGCCCTCGGCGAGGATCCGGTGCACGGTGGCCTGGCCGATGCCGGAGCCGCCGCCGGTGATCAGGACTCGGCGGTCGGTGAATCGCTGCATGGTGGTGCTCCGTTCGTGAAGACCGTTCGTGACGACGGCCGGTGGGCGCGTGCCGCCGGTGGCGAGGCCGCCGCGGTACGGGTGGCCGCAGAGGGGCCCCGGAGGGGAACGCGCCATCCACCGTACGCCTAGGTGGCACAGTGTGCCACCTAGGCAGAATGTGACACGCATCCCGGGGGCACGTAGCTTGGGGGCATGACAGACCGCGCCGACCGCCCCTCCCTCGCCGAGCGCAGGCGGGCCGAGACCCTGCTGGAGATCGCCACCGCGGCCGCCGCGCTCTTCGCCGAGCAAGGGGCGGAGGCCACCACGGCCGAGGACGTCGCCCGCGCGGCGGGCATCGCACCGCGCACCTTCTACCGCTACTTCCGCACCAAGGAGGAGGCGGTCGCCCCGCTGCTCGCGGCCGGCGGCCGGCGCTGGACGGCACTCATAGCCGCGGCACCGGCCGATCTGGCGGTGCCGCAGGCGCTGGAACATGCCGCGGTGGAGGCGCTCACCCCCGCCGACGCGGCGGGTGCCGAGGCGCTGAACTGGACCATCGCGCTGCTCACCGACCCCGGGCTGCGGGCCGTCTGGCAGTCGGTGCACCGTGATTCGGAGGACGAGCTGGCCCGGGTGCTCGCCGAGCGCTGCGGTCCGGCGGCGGACCCCTTGGAGGTCCGGCTGGCCGCGGCCGCCGCGACGGCCGCGATCCGGGTGGCGCTGGAGCAGTGGGCGGCCGCCGCGGTCCCGGGCGGCCCGGCGCCGACCACCGGCCCGGACTCGCCCGGCCGGCTGGCGGCACGCTGCGTCCGGGAGCTGACGGCGGGTCTGCGGCTCTGGGACGGCGCACGCGAGGAGAGCCGCTGAGCGCAGCGACGAGCAGACAGGTCCGAGGCCGCGTCAGGCCGAGGCTGCGTCAGACGTCAGACGTCAGACGCAGCCTCGGGGTCACCGCCGTCGCACGCACCGTCAGGCCAGCGGCTCCAGCGTGCCCGTGTGCAGCTCGCCGACCCGGCCGCCCTCGCCCTCGTACGTCCAGAACACGCGAACGGTCAGCGCGCCGAGATCCATCACATGGCTGACCGTCAGGCCGCTCTTCTCGGTCCAGCTGACGAAGTAGACCTGCGGCGCGACCAGCGCGACGTGCAGTGCCACGTCGTCCCACTGTCCGGCGGACTCGCCCAGGCCCTCCCAGCGCAGCCGGGTGCCGTCGGCCGAATACGCGTTGCGGAACGCGGCGCCGTTGTCGACCTGGAAGAGGTACGTGCGGCCGGCGAAGCCCGGCAGGGCGGGGGTCTCGGTCATGCTCGCGAATGTCCTCGTTTCCGGTCTGATCTGCTCTGGAGCGGTCCGCACCGCCCCGCCAGGTCGGTCGGGCGATCCGGTGCGCTCCCAAAGCTATCCGACCCGCGTCACGGAGGGACAATGGTCACGCGACACGCGCGTGCTGCCGCACGTCGGTCCTCGGGCCAGCGGGTGGCCCGCCGGCGGACGCGGTGCCACGGCGAGTCGGGAGGCCGACATGCGCAAGGTCGTCGACTGCCGGGACATGCCGAGTGACACGAACTGCACGCTCTGCATCTCCGGTACCGAGGAAGAGGTCGTCCGTGCGGCGGCCGAGCACGCCGTCTCGGTGCACGGCCACCAGGACGGCAAGGAACTGCGGGACATGATCAGGAGCGGCCTCAAGGACGAGCTGGTCCTGCAGCACACCTGAGCGGGTTGGGCGTATTCGCCCCCACGGGTCAAGCCGCGCCCCCGGGACGTACGGGATTCACCGTATGGCCCGGGGCGCGGGCGTTCTGCTGCACTGGGAGGGAACGCACAGCGAGGAGGTGGGAGCCATGGCCGGCGGTCAGGGGACCGGGTTGGACGAGGACAAGGTGATGGAGTTCCTGGGCCGGGTGGTGACCGACGCCGGTGCGGCCGTGTCGGGGCTCTGCACCTCGCTGGGTGACCGGCTGGGCCTGTACACCGCGATGGCCGGCGCCGGCCCGATGACGGCGGCCACGCTCGCCGAGCGGACCGGCCTGCAGGAGCGGTACCTGCGCGAGTGGCTGGCCGCGCAGGTGGCGGGCGAGTACGTCCAGTACCAGGCGGACGGCGACACCTACCTGCTGCCGGACGAGCACGCCGCGGTGCTGGCCAACCCCGAGGCGCCGACCTACGCGGCCGGCTTCTTCACGATGATGCAGGCGCTCTACGGCACCGAGGACACGCTGATGGAGGCGTTCCGCACCGGGCACGGGGTCGGCTGGGAGGAGCACAGCAACGCGCTCTTCGCCGGCACCGCCAAGTTCTTCCGCCCGGGTTACACCGGTGCGCTGGTCCCGGAGTGGATCCCGGCCATGAACGGCACCGAGCGCAAGCTGCGGGACGGCGCCGAGGTGGCCGACGTGGGCTGTGGCTACGGCTACTCGACCATGCTGATGGCCAAGGCCTACCCCACCTCCCGGTTCCACGGCTTCGACTTCCACGCGCCGTCGATCGACGCGGCCCGCAGTATCGCGGCCGAGCAGGGCATGTCCGAGCAGGTGACCTTCGAGGTGGCCACCGCGCAGGACTTCCCGGGCGACGGTTACGACCTGATCACCTTCTTCGACTGCCTGCACGACATGGGCGACCCGGGCAGTGCGCTGCGGCACGCCCAGGAGGCGCTGGCCGACGAGGGCGCGTGCATGATCGTCGAGCCGAACGTCTCGGCCGACGTCCGGGAGAACGCCAATCCGATCGGGCGTGCGGTGGTCTCCGCCAGCGTCGCGATCTGCCTGCCCTCCGCGCTGGCCCAGCACGGCCCGATGGCGATGGGTAACCACGCCGGTGAGGACGCCATGCGCCACCTCGCCGACGACGCCGGGCTGCACCACTGGCGGCTGGCGGCCGAGAGCCCGGTCAACCGGGTCTACGCGGCGAGCCGCTGAAGGGCGACGAGCCGCTGAACGGCGGCCGCCTCCGCAGCCCGCAGCCCGCAGCCCGCAGTCCGCAGTCCGCAGTCCGTAGCCCGCAGTCCAGAGTCCACCTGTCACCGCAGTCCGCCTCGCTTGGGCCGGGCGGCCGCCGGAGCCGGGTTTGTCGGGGCCCGGCTTGACCCGGCCCCCTGGACGGAGCACGCTCCAAGAGTGGCTCCGTCCGGGGAGGCCGGGTTGCGGCGTGTCTGCGCCGTGATCGACCTGCTGCTCGATGCCGTCGACGAGGAGACGCTCCTCCCGGCGCTGCTGCCGCTGCTGCTCCGCGCGGTGCCGGGGGACTCGCTCACCTGGTCCACCCGGACCACGCTCGCACGCTTCCCGAGGCACACGCCGGTGAACCTGTACAGCCCGGAGGCGGAGGCCGGCTTCTACCGGTACGCGCCCGAGGACCCGTTCTTCCGGCACACCGACATCACCGGGCCCGGCGTCCCGCTGCGCCGCTCCGACCTGCAGAGCCTCACCGACTACCACCGGCTCGGCACGTACAACGCGGTGCTGCGCGCGGTGGACGCGCAGTACCAGCTGGGGATGGCCTTCCCGGCCGGCTGGTCGGGCACCCGGCGGCGCACCGTCGCGCTGATCGTGAACCGCTCCGCCGGCGACTTCGCGGACGCCGACCTGGAGGCGGCCACGCTGCTGCGGGCCCGGCTGGGCCACGCGCTGGACCGGCTGGCGCCGCCGGTGCGGGTGCCCGCGGAGCTGTCCGCCCGGCTGTCCGCCCAACTGCCCGCCGAGCTGGCCGCACGGTTGACCGCGCGCGAGGCCGCGGTGCTCGACCTGCTCGCCGGCGGGCTGACCGACCGTCAGATCGGGCGGCGGCTGGCGGTCTCGCCGCGCACCGTGGACAAGCACCTGGAGCACGCCTACGCCAAGCTCCGGGTGCACAGCCGGGTGGAGGCGGCGGTGGTCTGGCAGGCGGCAGGCCGACTGCCCCCGGTCGGCGTGCGTCCGGGGGCAGTCGGTGGGTCTCGCCGGCCGCTCTGAGAGCGGACCGGCATCGTCGATCGGACCGCGATCGGACCGCGATCAGGCCGCGATCAGGCCGCGATCAGGCCGCGATCAGGCCAGGTCAGGCCCGTTTCAGCAGCTGAAGTCGACCAGGTAGAACGTGGAGTAGTGGTCGGACGTGTAGTAGTCCGAGCCGTCCTGGCCGGTGATGATCCGGCGGGTGCCACGGGTCCGGGCGCCCGGCGTGACGACCGTGTACTCCTGGTAGTAGCCGTCCGGCTCGCTGGGCAGCACGCCCTCGCGGTTCTGGAAGGTCTCGCCGTCCTGGGAGTACGGGAACGGGCCGCCCTGGGCGATCAGGTTGAGCGTGTCGTCCGCCTGGCTCGGCAGCGTGCTCTGGCAGACGTTGCCGCTGACGTCGGCGTGCGCGTCGGTGGCGGTGAGCGCGATCGGGGCCAGCGAGATCAGGCCGACGGTGAGAACGGACGCGGTACGCGACTTCAACGCGCGTAGAAGAGTGTGCATGGCAAGCAGTCTGAGGCCGCATCAGGGCGGCTGAGAAGGTGCCACGGGGGTACTCGGCGAGTCTTCATGTCCATGTAACTGTCACGTGGTCTGAGTGTTTGCTGTGCGCTGACTGGGAGCATGCCGGACGTCCGCCGTGAGCCGTTACGGGTGAATTGGTGTGAGTCGTCTGACATTGTGATTGATCTTCTGATCTGCCTAACCTGCAGGTCGCTCGCCCCCCCACGGCGAGCCCGACCGCCGGGGCGCCGAGTCCTGCCCGCCCGTCGTCCGGAACCAGAGCACCGCACCGGGCAGGAGCGGGGGACCCACGGTAGTGCTGCGACCCCGCTGACGCGTCTGCCCGTCACGCGCGGTCACGGCTTGGGGTGAAGCCGTGCCTTCCCGGCGGCCGGGCCACTTGCGGCCCGAACCCGACAGCTCACCTCGCAGGCGTCGCAAGAGGACCGCTCATGATCTCTTCCGCCACCCCCGTCCGCCTCGGCGTCGTCGCCGGCGCCCTCGCGCTGGTCGCCGTCCCGATCGTCGGCCAGGTGCCCGCCTGGGCCCGCACCTCCGCGCCCACGACGCCCAGCGTCACCCAGGACCGGCTGACGCCCGGCACCGCGACCACCGGAGCGGCCACCACCGCCGCACTGACCGTGCACTCCGGCTCCTGCTTCACCGTGAGGTCGCTGGGTGTCGGCGTGCGCGACGCGGCCGGCGACAACCTGGACTTCCCCGGCTCGCGGAGCAACGTGCAGCTCTGCCCGGGCGGGGTGTCGCTGACCACCGGCGCGCGGACCTTCGCGACCGGGTCGTACAGCATGTTCGGCTACTACCAGGACCAGGCGGGTACCTGGCACAACCTGCCGGCCCACACGCTGACCGTCGCCCCGGCGCAGACGCAGACGCAGACGCCGACCCCGGCGCCCGCCCCGACGCCGACCTCGACGCCCACCGTCACCCCGGCCCCCGCGCCGGCCCCGACGCCGAGCACCAGCCCGTCCACGTCCCCCGCCGCCCCCGCAGCGCCGGTCGCCGGCAAGTCGCTGACCTGGTCGGACGAGTTCAACGGCCCGCTGAACAGCGCCCGCTGGAACACCAGCAGCAGCACCGCGTACCAGTACGGCAACCACAACCCGAACGACAACAAGCTGGACTGGCTCGACCCGTCCGACGTCTCGGTCGCGAACGGTGTCGCCACCTTCACCGCCCAGCCGAGCAGCCACACCCTGGAGAACGGCAAGCAGGCCTGGACCACCGGGTTCCTGACCACCGAGGGCACCAGCGAGGGCTTCAAGGTCAAGACCGGCGACTACGCCGAGACCCGGGTGCAGCTGCCGGGCACGGCCGGTGCCTGGCCGGCGCTGTGGACCTGGTCGAACGGCAACGGCGAGATCGACTCGTTCGAGTACCACCCGGACAACCCGAACCTGCTGGAGCTGACCAACCACGTCAACCCCGCGCAGAAGTACTACACCGACGCGAACGCGGTGAAGCCCGGCCAGTGGGTGACCATCGGCACGTACTACGGCGCCAACTCGGTGGACTACTACGTCAACGGCGTCAAGGTCTTCTCCGACAACACCGGCGTGGGCGCCAACTGGTCGGCGTACCTGATCCTCAACCTGTCGATCAGCGCCGGCGAGTACCACCCGGCCCCGACCGGCACCGCCCCGATCAGCTTCGCCGCGGACTACGTGCGCGTCTACCGCTGACAGCTACCGGCGACGATCGCCTGAGGATCATCTGACGATCAGGTCCCGGAGACCCGAATCACGAATGGCGCGCTGTGGTTCGCCGGATTCGGGTCTCCGGTGCTTTCCACGCTCACCCGCCCGCCCGCCAGCGTCCCGCGCGCGGTGGCGGCGATCCGCACCGGCACCGTCGCGGTCGCCGAGCGCTGCGCCCGCAGGCCCGCCGGGAACGGGCAGCGGACCACCGAGGCGGTCGCGTTCGCCGTGCAGCCGGCCGGGAAGTACGGCCCCACCGCCGTCGCACCGACTGGCAGCCGGACCACGACGGTGAACGCGCCGGCGGTCGCCGACCCCTCGTTCGCGACGAACCCGTGCACCGTGGTGCTGCCGCCGGGCGGCGCCGGGGCGGGGTCCATCGGCACCACGGCGAGGTCGGCCTGAGCGACCGCCGGGGCGGCCGCCGGGTCAGCCGCCGCGCCGAGCAGGGCGGCGGTCAGCACGGGCGTGAGCAGCAGCGGGACGAGCAGTGGTCGCATGCCGTCACTTTACGTACGAGGCCGGTCACCCGGCATCAGGGCGCCAGGACCGCGCCCAGCCGTTCGGCGATCTGGCGCATCACCGGCACCAGCGCCGCGCCGCCGCTCTGCTCCTCCAGCGCCCGGATCCGCGCCTCGGGGCCGGAGACCGAGAGCGCGGTCGGCGTCGGCGCGCCGGGGACGGCGACCGCGATGCAGCGCACGCCGATCTCCTGCTCCTGGTCGTCCACCACGTAGCCGGCCTCGCGCGCGGCGGCCAGCTGGCTGAGCAGCGCGTCCGGGTCGGTGACGGTGAACTCGGTGTGCGCGGGCAGCGGGTTCGGGCCGAGCACCGCGCGCGCCTCGTCCTCGGGCAGCTGGGCCAGCAGTGCCTTGCCGACGCCGGTGCAGTGCGGCTGCACCCGGCGGCCGACCTCGGTGAACATCCGCATCGAGCGGCGCGACTGCACCTGCCCGACGTAGACCACCTCGCCGCCCTCCAGTACCGCCAGGTTGGCCGTCTCGCCGGTGGCCTCCATCAGCTCGGCCAGGTACGGACGGGCCCAGCTGCCGAGCAGCCGGCCCGCGGTCTCGCCGAGCCGGATCAGCCGCGGGCCGAGTGTGTACCGGCGCGCGGTGTCCTGGCGGACATATCCCTGCTGTGCGAGGGTACGAACCAGCCGGTGGATGGTCGGCATCGGCAGGCCCGAGGTGCTGGAGAGCTCACTGAGGGTGGCGATCCCGTTCGAGTCGGCGAGCGCCTCCAGGAGCTGGAAGGCGCGCTCGACCGACTGCACGCCGCCGGGGGCGGCGCGCTCTGGTGCTGTCGAAGCTGCGTCGGGGGTGCTGGCCACCGGCGTTCCCTTTGCTCTCGGGGGAGGAGTAGAGTCCCAGCGATCCACTCAACAAACCGTTGAAATTCTGTATCGCGGAAACTAGTCTCCACCTTACAGAATCGAACTGCCACCGTAGGTGGGTCGTATCGAGGGAAGCCTCCACCGGGGCTCCCTACATTGGCTCAACCGTCCAAGGAGTGTCCTGCCCATGGCCACAGACCAGGGATCTGCCGGCGTCACCTCCGCCGCTCCGGTCGTCACTGTCGCCGGTCCGCGCGTCGCCCGTGCGGAGGAGGTGCTCACTCCCGAGGCGGTCGCGTTCGTGGTCGGTCTCCATCGGACGTTCGACGGCCGTCGGCAGGAGCTGCTCGCCCGCCGCACGGCCCGCCGGGTGGAGGTCGCCCAGGCCGGAACGCTCGATTTCCTCGCCGAGACCGCCGAGATCCGCGCCGCGGACTGGCAGGTCGCTCCGGCGCCGCGAGCGCTCCAGGACCGCCGGGTCGAGATCACCGGACCGACCGACCGCAAGATGGTGGTGAACGCGCTCAACTCCGGTGCCAAGGTCTGGCTGGCCGACTTCGAGGACGCGACGTCCCCGACCTGGCACTCGGTGGTCTCCGGTCAGATCAACCTGATCGACGCGTACGAGGGCCGGATCGACTTCACCTCGGAGCAGGGTAAGCACTACAAGCTCAAGCCCGCGGCCGAGCTCGCCACCGTCGTGGTCCGCCCGCGCGGCTGGCACCTGGACGAGAGCCACCTGATGGTGGACGGCGTACCGGTGGCCGGCGCGTTCTTCGACTTCGGCCTCTACTTCTTCCACAACGCGAAGCGGCTGCTCGCCAAGGGCGCCGAGGACCCCAACTCGGGGCCGTACTTCTACCTCCCGAAGACCGAGAGCCACCTGGAGGCCCGGCTCTGGAACGAGGTCTTCACCTACGCCCAGCGCCAACTCGGCATCGCGCACGGCACCATCCGGGCCACCGTGCTGATCGAGACGATCACCGCCGCGTTCGAGATGGAGGAGATCCTCTACGAGCTGCGCGACCACGCCGCCGGGCTCAACGCCGGCCGCTGGGACTACCTCTTCTCGATCGTCAAGAACTTCCGCGACGCCGGCGAGCAGTACATCCTGCCCGACCGCAACAGCGTGGGCATGACCTCGCCGTTCATGGCCGCCTACGCCCGGCTGCTGGTGCAGACCTGCCACCGGCGCGGCGCCCACGCGATCGGCGGCATGGCCGCGTTCATCCCCAGCCGCAAGGACGCCGCGGTCAACGCGGCCGCGCTGGAGAAGGTCAAGGCGGACAAGGACCGCGAGGCCGCGGGCGGCTTCGACGGCTCCTGGGTGGCGCACCCGGACCTCGTCCCGGTCGCCCGGGCGTCCTTCGACGCGGTGCTCGGTGACCGGCCGAACCAGAAGGAGAACCCCGGCTCGGCCGAGCAGGTGACGGCGGCCCAGCTGCTCGACATCGCCGGCTCCGGCGGCTCCTGCACCGAGGCCGGGCTGCAGAACGCGGTCGCCGTCGGTCTGCGGTACTGCGAGGCCTGGCTGCGCGGTCTGGGCGCGGTCGGCATCTTCAACATGATGGAGGACGCGGCCACCGCCGAGATCTCCCGCTCGCAGATCTGGCAGTGGATCCACAACGGCGTGGTGCTCGCCGACACCGGCGAGAAGGCCACCGCCGAGCTGACCCGCCGCCTGATCGCCGAGGAACTGGCCACGGTCAAGGCCGAGTTGGGCGACGAGGTCTTCGCGGCCGGCCGGTGGGCCGAGGCCCGCGAACTCTTCGAGCAGGTCGCGCTCGCCGAGGACTTCGTCGATTTCCTGACGCTGCCAGGCTACGCACTCCTCGGCTGAGCACCGCACTCCGATTCGTACGGTCCACCGGGGCGAACACTCCCCGGTGGACCGTGCGCTTCCTGCCACGAAAGGCTTATGCACCATGGTCCGCATGTTCCTCAACGGCCAGGCGATGCGCGGCGGCGAGTTCCACCCGCTGCTCGCCGGCGCGCCGTTCCTGGGCGAGGTCCGCACCGCGCCCGGCCACCGCTTCTTCTCGATCGGCGACGTCTGCCCCGGCCTGCTGCCCGATCCGGCGGTGGACACCGCCATCGAGGGTGAGCTCTACGAGCTGAGCCTGGAGCTGCTGCGCGACGTGATCCTGCCCGGTGAGCCGCCGGAGCTGGAGTTCGGCATCATCCGGCTCGCCGACGGCAGCGCCTGCTTCTCGATGCTGCTCGCCCGCGGCGAGTCGGAGCGCGGCGTGCACAAGGAGATCACCGAGTTCGGCGGCTGGCGCGCCTACCTGGCCACGCTCGGCCGCACCTTCTGAACCGGGACCTGCTGAACCGGATCGGCTAAGCAGCTACTTGCTGGGCCGGGACCGGCTGGGCTCCGGTCTCCCGGGGCCCGTCCGCGGGCCCGTCCGACCGGCCCCGGCTCGGCCCGGGGCGCAGCATCACCGCGGCGACCAGCAGCGCGAGCACCATGATCGTGGCGCTGCCGGTGAACGCCGTGTCCAGGCCGCGCACTTGGTGGTGCAGTGGGCTGCCTGAGCCGTGCCGGGCGGCGCTGCCGTAGAGCGAGACCAGTACGGCGGTGCCGACCGTGCCGCTGCTCCACTGCAGCGTCTGCATCAGGCCGGCCGCGGCGCCGGAGCGGGCGGGGCTGACGCCGGTCAGCACCAGCACGCTCATCGGCATGAAGCTGAGCCCCGCGCCGACGCCGGTCAGCAGCATCGGCCCGCACAGTGCGGCCAGGTAACTGCCGTGCTCCGGCAGCCGGGTGAGCCACAGGTTGGCCAGGATCAGCAGCGTGGCGCCGGTGAGCAGCATCGGACGGGTGCCGGTACGGGCCAGGACCCGGGGCAGCAGGCGCACGGTGACGAACATCGACAGCGTCAGCGGCAGGAAGCCGAAGCCGGTGCGCAGCGGGCTGTAGCCGAGCACGTCCTGGAGGAACAGCGTCAGGAAGAAGAAGGCCGGCAGCATCCCGGCCGGGATCAGCAGCATGCTGACGTACCCGCCGACCCGCACCCGGTCGCGCAGCAGCTCCAGCGGCAACAGCGGCTCGCTGGTGCGCAGTTCGACCAGCAGGAAGGCCACGAGCAGCAGCGCGGCGGCGAGGAAGGCGGTCAGCGTCCGCCCGTCGCCCCAGCCGCGGTCGCCGGCCTGCAGGAACC
Source organism: Kitasatospora sp. NEAU-69 (assembly GCF_057158765.1). Taxonomy (NCBI): domain Bacteria; kingdom Bacillati; phylum Actinomycetota; class Actinomycetes; order Kitasatosporales; family Streptomycetaceae; genus Kitasatospora; species Kitasatospora sp. NEAU-69. The sequence goes on along the minus strand of NZ_JBWXUE010000003.1, from coordinate 285,849 downwards.
CGTACACCAGCGCGCTGATGCCGAGCGTGCCGGTGAGTGCGCCGGCGGCGTCGAACCGGCCGGGGTGGCGCGGTGGTTCGGCCATCACCCGGGGAGCGGCGAACGCCACCGCCAGGCCCACCGGGACGTTGATCAGCAGCGCCCAGCGCCAGGAGAACCAGCTGGTCAGCAGCCCGCCGAGGACCAGGCCGACCGAGGCGCCGATCCCGGCGGTGGCCGAGTAGAGGCTGAGCGCCCGGTTGCGCGGCGCGCCCTCGGCGAAGTTGACGGCGATCAGCGCGAGCACGTTGGGCGTGGTGAGGGCCGCGCCCACGCCCTGGAGCGCGCGGGCGGCCAGCAGCCAGCTGCCACCGGCGGCCAGGCCGCCGAGCAGCGAGGCGAGCGTGAAGAGCAGCACGCCGACGGTGAAGGTGCGCCGCCGGCCCAGCCGGTCGCCGAGCCGGCTGCCGAGCAGCAGCAGGCCGCCGAAGGTCAGCGAGTACGCGTTGGGCACCCAGGACAGGCTGGTCGCACTGAAGTGCAGCTGGCGTTGCAGGGCGGGCAGTGCGACGTTGACCACCGTCGAGTCGATGCCGATCATCAGATACGCGCCGACCAGGACGGTCAGCGTGGCCCCTGAACCTCGATCAGGGGTGGCGGCGGTGTCGGATGTCGGGGCAGGGCTTGTCATGGGCGGGCTCCAGCGGGCAGAGAAGCGGACTGAGCTGTCTACCGCGCCGGCCTAGCAAGCCGCTAAAGCGCCCGGAGCCGGGCAGGCGCTCCACGCCGGCTGATCGGCTCGGCCCTTACGGGTGCCGCCGCCCATGTGGTCCGTATGCGAATGGTGTGTTCGGTGCGAATCGGGGCCCGCGTGGCCGTTCGCTCCTGGTGGGATCGCCAATGGCCGGGACTTCAACGAGTTGTTGAAGATGGCCCTGCGGAACTCTTGACGCCCTGGCGGGCCGCCACCTACCGTGGTTTTCGCATCCTAGAAGCATTATTCCGCATAGTGGAAACACTCGGTGCGGAACCGAGTCGGTCAGGAGTCACCCGATGCCTCGAATGACAGCCGCCCGCGCAGCAGTTGAGATCCTCAAGCGCGAAGGCGTCGAGGTCGCGTTCGGCGTGCCGGGCGCCGCGATCAACCCCTTCTACAAGGCGCTGAAGGAGGGCGGCGGCATCCGGCACACGCTGGCCCGCCACGTCGAGGGCGCCTCGCACATGGCCGAGGGCTACACCCGCACCAAGGCGGGCAACATCGGTGTCTGCATCGGCACCTCGGGCCCGGCCGGCACCGACATGATCACCGGGCTCTACTCGGCGATCGCCGACTCGATCCCGATCCTGTGCATCACCGGCCAGGCACCGGTCGCGAAGCTGCACACCGAGGACTTCCAGGCCGTCGACATCGCCTCGATCGCCAAGCCGGTCACCAAGGCCGCGACCACCGTGCTGGAGGCCGCGCAGGTCCCCGGCGTCTTCCAGCAGGCCTTCCACCTGATGCGCTCCGGCCGCCCCGGCCCGGTGCTGATCGACCTGCCGATCGACGTGCAGCTGACCGAGATCGAGTTCGACCCGGAGACCTACCAGCCGCTGCCGGTCTACAAGCCGGCCGCGACCCGCGCCCAGATCGATAAGGCGATCGGGTTCCTGCTGGAGTCCGAGCGGCCGCTGATCGTCGCCGGTGGCGGCGTCATCAACGCCGACGCCGCGGACCTGCTGGTCGAGTTCGCCGAGCTCACCAACACGCCGGTCATCCCCACCCTGATGGGCTGGGGCATCATCGCGGACGACCACGAGCTGAGCGCCGGCATGGTCGGCGTCCAGACCTCGCACCGCTACGGCAACGCGAACTTCCTGGAGTCGGACTTCGTCCTGGGCATCGGCAACCGCTGGGCCAACCGTCACACCGGCTACAAGCTGGACGTCTACCGCGGCGAGCGCAAGTTCGTCCACGTCGACATCGAGCCCACCCAGATCGGCCGGATCTTCGCCCCGGACTTCGGCATCGCCTCCGACGCCAAGGCCGCGCTGGAGCTCTTCATCGAGGTGGCCAAGGAGCTCAAGGCCGCCGGCAAGCTGCCCGACCGCAGCGCGTGGGTCGCCTCCACCCAGGAGCGCAAGGCCACGCTGCAGCGCCGCACCCACTTCGACAACGTGCCGATGAAGCCGCAGCGCGTCTACGAGGAGATGAACAAGGCCTTCGGCCCGGAGACCCGCTACGTCACCACCATCGGCCTCTCCCAGATCGCCGGCGCGCAGATGCTGCACGTCTACAAGCCGCGGCACTGGATCAACTGCGGCCAGGCCGGCCCGCTCGGCTGGACCACCCCGGCGGCCCTCGGTGTCGCCACCGCCGACCCGCAGACCCCGGTGGTCGCGCTCTCCGGCGACTACGACTTCCAGTTCATGCTGGAGGAGCTGGCCGTCGGTGCCCAGCACAAGATCCCGTACGTCCACGTGCTGGTGAACAACGCCTACCTGGGCCTGATCCGTCAGGCGCAGATCGGCCTGGACATCAACTTCCAGGTCAACCTGGAGTTCGAGAACATCAACTCCCCGGAGCTGGGCGTCTACGGCGTGGACCACGTCAAGGTCGTCGAGGGCCTGGGCTGCAAGGCGATCCGGGTCACCGACCCGAGCGAGCTCGGCGCCGCGTTCGAGCAGGCCAAGAAGCTCGCCGCCGAGCACCAGGTGCCGGTCGTGGTCGAGGCGATCCTGGAGCGGATCACCAACATCGCGATGAGCAAGACGGCCGACATCAGCGACGTCAGCGAGTTCGAGGAGCTGGCCACCGAGCCCGGCCACGCCCCGACCGCGATCCTGGCGCTCAAGGGCTGATCGCAAGGGCTGATCGGTCCGATCACCCCGCCAGAGCACCCCGCCAGATCACCCTGTCCGGGCCCGCTGACCGAGCGTCAGCGGGCCCGGACCGCCTTTGCCGCCTGGGCCAGCTTCGCCGCCGAGCACGGCGTGCCGCGGGTCAGGCTGTAGTCACCGGCGATCCGGTACGTGCCGGGCGTCGGCGCGTACAGCATGGTCCAGTCGCCGGAGGCGGCCAGGCAGCCCACCGCGCCGCCGGTCGCGCTCGCGATGCCCAGCCACGGCGACCAGGGCAGCAGCAGCCGCACCGGGCCGGCGACGGGCACCTGGACGGTCAGCGCGGCCGGCCCGGCCTGCTGGACGACCGCCGGCGGTTCGGCCAGCGGCTCGGCGTCGGTGACCTGGAACAGCCGCCAGCTGCCGTGCTGCCACACCTGCTGCAGCCAGGGCTGGCCGGCCGCGACCAGCGCCGCCTCGTCCACCGCGGCGTCGTCGGGCCGTTCGGTGGAGAGCGCGACGTAGCCGACGCCCCAGTGCCGCAGCCAGGCGTGGTAGTCGTCGGGGGAGAGCTTGTCGGCGTAGAAGAGCGGATTGCGGGTGACGTCCGCCTGCCGGTTCCAGCCGCGTGCCAGATCGACGTACGGCGACACGCCGGCGGCCTCCCAGTGCGAGGCGAGCGGGACCACCTCGACCCGGGCCCGGTCCGCGCCGACCCGGTGCAGCTCGTCGATCAGCGCCCCGCCGTCCCGGGCCGGCGCCGAGACCGGGACGGTCACCAGCAGGTCCCCGAGCGTGCGCCCGGCCAGCCAGCAGGCCACCGAGAGGAACGCCACCGCGACCATGCCGCGGCCACGCGCCAGCCGCCGCCAGCCGGTGTGCCGCGGATCCGGCCGCACCGCTGTGTCACCCGGCTGCGCTGTGCTGCCTGGCTGCGCTGTGTCGCCCGGCCGCACCGCCGAGTCGCCCGGTCGCGCGCCGAGCAGGACGGCCAGGAAGACCGTCCCCGCGAAGAGCAGGCTGAGCCGCTCGACGTTGCTGCCCACCGGCGAGGGGATCAGCCAGACCAGGAACACGCCGAGCGCGTAGACCAGCGCGCCGCGCCGCACCACCCGCCACGAGGACGGCACCAGCCAGGCGACCGACAGCGCGGCGGCGATCACCGGCGCCGCCGTGAACCAGTCGAACGGCTGCACGCCGGAGAACGGGAAGAGCAGCGTGGTGGCCGCCACCACGACCACCGGCGCCGCGGCCAGCGGATAGCTGTCCCGGCGCCGTCCGGTCAGGAAGAGCGCGGCGGCCACCACCTCCAGGAAGAGCCCGACCACCGGGCTGCCCAGGGTGGCCAGCGCGGCCAGCCCGAAGAGCGCGCAGCCGCGCAGCCGCAGCACCGTCGGGGTGAACGCGAGCAGCACCGAGCCCAGCCCGAACGCCACGCCGACCGCGAAGGTCACCCGGCCCGAGGCGACGTCACACCAGAGGGCGAAGGCGGTCCACAGCGCCGGCGCCAGCGGCCGGGCAAGGCCCGTGCGCCGCAGCAGCGCGGCCGCCAGCGCGGCGGAGGCGGTGCCGGCCAGCACGCCGGTGGTGCGCACCCCGATCAGACCCATCAGGTACGGCGAGAGCACGCTGTACGAGGCGGTGTGCATCCCGCCGTACCAGGAGAGGTTGTACGCCGCCTCGGGGTGCTGCCGGGTGAACTCCATCCAGGCGTACTGGGCGGCCAGGTCACCGGCGTCGTTGGCCAGCGCCACGGCCCAGATGCCGTGCAGCACCGCGGCCAGCAGGGTGGCGGCGACCACCGGATGACGCAGCGCGGCGGCCAGGACACGCCCAGGGCTGGCACGCCCAGGGCTGGCAGCGGGCAGCGCCGGGCCCACGGTGGTCATATCGTGTCTCTTTCGGCCGTCGAGGTGCAGTGCTGATGAGCAGTAACCTACGTGCCCACCCGGCACGGCACGCCGCAGCCCCGGACCCTCGCCGTGGGTCCGGGGCTGCGGTCCGCCCACCGCCGGGAGTGGCGGGGGACGGAGTCCGGGTCACGCACCGTCCCTGGGCGGCCCGGAGTATGGGGGGATCAGCCGCGGGAGGCGAGCTCCTTCGCGGCGCGGGCGCAGGCCAGCGCGATCTGGTCCTCGTTGACGGTCGTCAGGGTGCCCTTCTCGACCACGGCGTTGCCGTTGACGAAGAGCGCCGCGAGCGGCGGCAGCGCGCCCATGGTCAGCGCGGCGACCGGGTCGGCGATCGAGGAGTGCATGATCCCGTCGACCTTCCACAGCGCCAGGTCGGCGAGCTTGCCGACCTCGATCGAGCCGATCTCGTTCTGACGGCCCAGTACCCGGGCGCCGCCCATGGTGCCCAGGCGCAGCGCGCCGCGCGCGGTCAGTGCGTCGGGGCGGCCGTGCAGGCGGTTGATCAGCAGGGCGTTGCGCAGCTCGGTGCCGAGCTCGCCGGACTCGTTGGAGGCGGTGCCGTCCACGCCGAGGCCGACCGGGACGCCCGCTCTCACCATGTCCGGCACCCGGGCGATGCCGGCGGCGAGGCGCGCGTTGGAGGACGGGCAGTGCGCGACACCGGTGCCGGTCTCGGCGAACTTCGCGATGTCGGAGTCGTTCATGTGGACGCAGTGCGCCATCCAGACGTCCTCGCCCAGCCAGCCGGTGGACTCGAAGTAGTCGGTCGGGCCCATGCCGAACAGCTCCTTGCAGAACTGCTCCTCCTCGGCCGTCTCGGAGCCGTGGGTGTGCAGCCGGACGCCCTTGCGGCGGGCCAGCACGGCGGCCTCGCGCAGCAGTTCGGTGGAGACCGAGAACGGCGAGCAGGGCGCGATCGCGACGTGCAGCATCGAGCCGAAGGAGGAGTCGTGGTACTTGTCCACGGCCGCCTCGGAGGCGATCAGGATGTCCTCGGTGGTCTCGACCGCGTGGTCCGGCGGCAGGCCGCCGTCCTTCTTGCTGCGGTCCATCGAGCCGCGCAGCGCGGTGAAGCGCAGGCCGAGCGACTGGACGGCCTCGATCGAGGCGCCCAGGATGTCGCCGCCGTCCTTCGGGAAGACGTAGTGATGGTCGCTCGCGGTGGTACAGCCGGACTTGAGCAGCGCGGCGGCCGAGCCGAGCGTGGCGGCGTGCACCAGCTGGTCGTCGATCCGGGCCCAGGTCGGGTACAGCGCGACCAGCCAGTCGAAGAGGATGTTGTCCTGGGCCAGGCCGCGGGTGATCCACTGGTAGAAGTGGTGGTGCGTGTTGACCAGGCCCGGGGTGATCAGGTGGCCCTCGCCGTTGATCCGGCGCACGACGTTGTCCAGCCACTGCGGAGCCGGGCCGTCGCCGACCGACTCGATGGTGTTGCCCTTGATCACGACATGGCCGCGGGCGTACTCGGTGTCGGCGGCGTCGACGGTGGCGATCGCGACGTTCTCGATCACGATCCGCTGGTCGGCGGGCGGCGGCTGGACTGCCATGGTGACTCCTGGTGAATGGGGGAGGGCCGGGCGGGGCCGGGAGGAGGGCCGCGAGCCCGTGAGGGTGGGTGACGACGACGGTGGCACGGCCGGCGGGCGGGAGCGGGGAGGACTGGGGCACCCGTCCGGCCGTGCGTGTCGGTCTGGGCGAAGAACCGCGGTTCAGACGACCGGGATGACCGGGGTGACGCCCTCGCGGTGCACGGTGCCCTCGATCAGGCCGTACATGCGGTCGGCGGCGTAGTACACCTCGTTGTCGTTCTTCAGGCCGAACGGCGAGAGGTCGACCAGGAAGTGGTGCTTGTTCGGGAGCTCCAGGCGGACCTCGTCCACCTCGGCCCGGTTGTTCAGCACCCGGGTGCCCATCGCGTGCAGGGTCTGCTGCAGCGAGTAGGAGTAGGTCTCCGCGAAGGCCTCCAGCATGTGCCGGCGCACGTGCTGGTAGGAGCGGTTCCAGTTCGGCTGGGCCTCGTCCTCGCGGCCGCTGTAGGAGTACTTCCAGCGCGCGGTGACCTGGGTGGCCAGGATCCGGTCGTAGGCCTCCTGGAGGGTCGTGTACTTGTCCTTGATGTAGCCCCAGAACTCGGAGTTGGTCGAGTTCAGCACGACCAGGTCCTTGAGGCCGGAGATCACCTGGACGGTCTCGCCGTCGTAGACGATCTCGCTGGTGCGGACCTCACCGCCGTTGCGCACGAAGGAGTGACCGACCTCCTCCGAGCCGATGAAGCGGGAGGAGCTGTCCGGGGTCCTGATCCGGTCCCAGGTGTACTCCTCGATCCGGATCCGGGCGCTGTGCACCGGCTCGGTGTTGTCGACGAAGTGGCGCGCCAGCGTGATGCCGAACGCCTCCGCCGACTCGATGCCGTGCTCCTTCGCGAAGGCGAAGACGGTGTTCTTGGTGGTGTCGGTGGGCAGGCAGTTGGCGTTCGAGCCGGTGAGGTGGACGTCCTCGAAGTCGCCCTGGAGGGCGACCGAGACGTTCAGGTCCTTGATCTCGTGACGGGTGCTGTCACGGTAGACCCGGACGATGCGGTTCTCCGCCTTGCCGTACTGGTTCTGACCGAGCACGTGGGCCATCGTCGGCTCCTTGGTGTCTAGCTTCCGCGGTAGACGGAATATCCGAAGGGGTTCAGCAGCAGCGGCACGTGGTAGTGCTGCTGCGCGGGCGCGACCGTGAAGACGATCGAGACCTCGGGGAAGAACGGCGTCTCGTCCGACTTCTCCGCGTAGTACGCAGCGGTGTCGAACGTGAGCCGGACGACCGAGCCCGCCTCCGCGGCCGGCAGGTCCTTGGCCCGGCCGTCGGAGTCCGTGGCGGAGGCGCCGAGCACCTTCCAGCCACCCTCGGTGAACAGTGCGAGCTCGACCGGGACGCCCTCGGCCGGGCGGCCCAGGCTGGTGTCGAGCACGTGCGTGGAGATGCCAGTCATGGCTGAGTGACCTTACTGGTAACAGGGGTGACGGATCATCGGAAAGTGACGATGCGTCAGAAAGTACGTTTCGGAAAGTACGTGCCAGGAGCACGTACCGGAAAAATACGTCAGGAGGTCTCGTCCAGGAGACGACCCAGACGGATGTCGTTGATCTTTCGCAGCTCGCCCCGGACGATCTCGGCCTCGGTGGCCGCGTCGTTCGGGAAGCGCTCGCGCAGGGCGGCGAGCATGGTGGCCGCGGTTCGCCCGGTCGCGCAGATCAGGAACACGTGGCCGAACTTCGCCTCGTAGGCGGCGTTCGCCTCGTGCAGCTCGTCGAGCAGCGCCTGGTCCACTCCGTGGATGCCGGCCTGTTCGCGCTCGGAGGTGGCGTCGCCGGTCTTCGGCTTGCCGATCCGGGCGTGGCCGGCCATCGCGTCGTTCAGGTCGCCGACCGAAAGGCCGGCCATCGCGGCGGAGTTGGCGGCGAGCAGGGCGTCGCGGCCGGACCAGGGCCGGGTCGCCGCGACGGCTCCGGCCCAGCCGGGGCTGGAGCAGACCTCCAGCAGGAGCTTCTCCAGCTCGTCGGCCGGAGCCGCCGCGAGCGCCGCGAGGGCGCTCGCCACGTCATCGGACGCGTGGGGGTGGTTGGTCACGGGTGGGCCTCCTGAAGAGTGGTGCCACCCGGAAAAGCTAGATCCACCACCCCCGGGCGTCAACACTTTGTTGAAGCCTTGGTGGTTACGTTTCGAACCGCCGGTGCTCACCGGGTGGTTTCGTGTGTGATCCGCCAAGTGTGCCGTGCGTGGTGCTCGGTGAGACTGGCCTGGTCAGTCGGCCTTCGGGCCGTCGACCTGCCGGTTCAGGTAGTTGTACACCGTGAACCGGCTGACGCCCAGGGCGGACGCGACCGTCTCCACGCCGTGCCGCACGGTGAAGGCGCCGCGCTCCTCCAGCAGGGCGACGACCCGCTGCTTCTCCAGCCGGTCCAGCTCGGCGAGCGGACGGCCGTCGAACTGGCGGGTCATCTCGGCCAGCAGGCGGTCGAGCGCACTGCTCAGGTGCGGGAGCCGGACGGCCAGCGCCGGCCGGCCGTCCCACTCCAGCAGCACGTCGTCCGGCTTCGCCTCGTCCAGTGCGAGCGGGGTCGCGCCGACGGCGTCGAGCAGCGGCTTTATCGCCACGGCGAGCGGGTGTTCCAGGGCTTCGGTCACTGCGTACCCACTCCTTCAGGGGTCTCGGCGGCCTCCTCGGGGACCACGCTGACCTGGACCGAGATCCGGCTGGCGCCGGCGTCCAGGGTGTCGTGCAGCAGTCGGGTCACCGCGGCGAGCACCTGCTCGGCCTCACCCTCGGCACTCGTGCCGAACGGCCCGACCGAGACGGCGAGGCCCGCCTCGTCGACCACTCGCCGGGCTGCCGCCGCGTGGTCCGGGAAGTTGACCAGTTCGAACGGTTCTGTCGTGAACTCCACCATCAATCGCACGCGCTCACTGTAGCGAGCGGGTGTGCGGCGGGCCCGGCGGAGCAGCTGCTTCAACAAACTGTTGCAGAGCCCTTGACACTTCCGAGGGTGCTCGTGGCAAGATTCCATCAAGCAGAATCCTTCTTCCGCATCATGGAAGTTGAGGATACGGAAGAGTGAAAGGTGATGGACGTGAGCGCCGCTTCCGGGCACAACTTCACGATCAACCTGTCGATCCTGTTCGGTGAGCTCCCGTTGCTGGAGCGCCCGGCCGCCGCGGCGGCCGCCGGCTTCACCGCGGCCGAGCTGTGGTGGCCCTTCGGCGAGAACCACACCCCGTCCGAGGCGGAGCTGGACGCGCTGCGCAAGGCGTTCACCGACGCGGGCGTCCAGCTCACCGGCCTCAACTTCCTCGACGACCTGAGCCGGGGCGCCCGCGGTACCGTCTCGGTGCCGGCCGAGAGCGAGCGGTTCCGGGCGAACGTCCCGGTCACCGCGGCGCTCGCCGAGTCGCTCGGCACCAAGGCGCTGAACGCCCTCTACGGCAACCGCGTGGCGGGTGTGGACCCGGCCGAGCAGGACGCGCTCGCGCTGGAGAACCTCACCCTGGCCGCCCGGGCGGCGCACGCGATCGGCGCGGTGCTGCTGATCGAGGCGCTGAACAAGCCCGAGTCGCCCGACTACCCGCTGGTCTCCGCGAAGGCCGCCGTCGAGATCGTTGACCAGGTCAACGCCGCGACCGGCCTGGGCAACGCGAAGTTCCTCTGCGACCTCTACCACCTGGCGATGAACGGCGAGGACCTGGCCGAGGTGATCGACACCTACGCCGACCGCTTCGGCCACGTGCAGATCGCCGACAACCCGGGCCGCAACGAGCCCGGCACCGGCGCGCTGGACTTCGAGGACCTGTTCGCCCGGCTCACCGCCGCCGGTTACACCGGCCGGATCGGCCTGGAGTACCGCCCCGCCGGTGGCGTCAGCGCCGACAGCTTCGACTGGCTGCCGCGCGAGCTGCGCGCCGCGAAGTAGTCCCACGCACTCCCGCGCCCGGCATGCCGGCCACCCAGTGCCCGCCAAAGAACTCCCCACCACCCCGCACACGTAAGGACGCCACGCGATGAGCGCCTCCCGCAAGATCGCCTTCATCGGCCTCGGCATCATGGGCAAGCCCATGGCCGTCAACCTGGTCAACGCCGGCCACCACGTCACCGGCTTCAACCTCGAGCAGTCCGCGATCGACGCCCTGGTGGCGGCCGGTGGCCACGGTGCGAGCAGCATCGCGGACGCCGTCAAGGACGCCGAGGTCGTCATCACGATGGTCCCGGCCGACCCGCACGTCGAGCAGGTGATCCTCGGCGAGGGTGGCGTGCTGGAGAACGCGAAGGCCGGCGCGCTGGTGATCGACATGTCCTCGATCACCCCGCAGACCTCGATCAAGGTCGAGGCCGCCGCCCGGGCCAAGGGCCTGCGTGCGCTGGACGCGCCGGTCTCCGGTGGCGAGGCCGGCGCCGTCGAGGCGGTGCTCTCGATCATGGTCGGCGGCGCCGCCGAGGACTTCGCCGAGGCGAAGCCGCTCTTCGACGCGCTCGGCACCACGGTGATCCACGTCGGCCCGGCCGGTGCCGGTCAGACCGTCAAGGCCGCCAACCAGCTGATCGTGGCGATCAACATCCAGGCCGTGGCCGAGGCCGTGGTCTTCCTGGAGAACGCGGGCGTGGACCTGGAGGCGTCGCTGGACGTCCTCGCGGGCGGCCTGGCCGGCTCGACGGTGCTGAACCGCAAGAAGGCCAACATGCTGAACCGCGAGTTCGCCCCGGGCTTCCGGATCGACCTGCACCACAAGGACATGGGCATCGTGACCGCCGCGGCCCGCGCCGTCGAGGCCCCGCTGCCGCTCGGTGCCACCGTCGCCCAGCTGGTCGCCTCGGCCCGCGCCAACGGTGACGGCGGCCTGGACCACTCGGCCCTGCTGCGCGGCGTCGAGCGCCTCGCCGGCCGTGAGGTGAAGTGACCTCCGGGTCCTCATGACTCCTCCTGGTGGCGTGTACCTGTCCGGTCGTGCCCGCGTCACCAGGAGGCCAAATTCGACCAGCGGGTGGGCGTGGGGCTCATCCACCAATCCGGCAGCCGCCGGGAGGACCCCCACCCGCTGGTCGTGCCAACCGGCGGCGCAGCGCACTTCGGTCGTGCGGACGCGCCGCCCGATCCCCTCCTCGCCGAGGGGAGCCTCCCGTACGTCGGAAGCGGGACGGGAGGATCGGCGGGGAGGGGGTCGCACCCCTTGATCTCATCCGGTTCGCGCGCACCATGGACGAACCGACGATGGACCACCAGCTCGACTCGTAAGCCAGCTCGACTCGGAAGTGAGGCCAGCACCATGCCTGCCACCCCCACCCAGGGCCATGTGGTCGTAGCTCCCGACAAGTTCAAGGGCACCCTGGAGGGCGCCGAGGTCGCCGCCCGGCTGGCCGCGGGGATCCGCCGGGTCGTCCCCGGCGTCGAGGTCCGCGAACTGCCGGTCGCCGACGGCGGCGAGGGCACCCTGGCCGCCGCGCTGGCGGCCGGGTTCACCCGGATCCCGGTCAAGGTGTCCGGCCCGACCGGCCTGCCGGTGGACGCCGCGATCGCCGTCAAGGGCGACACCGCCGTGGTCGAGCTCGCCCAGGCCTCCGGCCTGGCCCGGCTGCCCGGCGGCCGCACCGCGCCGCTCGGGGCCGGCTCCTACGGCGTCGGCCAGCTGATCGGCCGGGCCGTCGCGCTCGGGGTCAAGCGGGTCGTGCTGGGTCTGGGCGGCAGCGCCTGCACCGACGGCGGCGCCGGCATGGTCCAGGCGCTCGGCGCCGGACTTCACGACGCCGACGGCATCGAGCTGCCGCCGGGCGGTGCGGCCCTGCGCCGGCTGCACCGCCTGGACCCGGGCTCGCTCGCGGACGGCCTGGCCGGCGTGCAGATCGTGGTCGCCTGCGACGTGGACAACCCGTTGCTCGGCCCGCGCGGCGCGACCGCCGTCTACGGCCCGCAGAAGGGCGCGGACGGCGAGGACCTGGTGGTCCTGGAGGCCGGCCTGACCCGCTGGGCCGACGTGGTGCGCGAGAGCACCGGTGAGGACTTCCGAGACGCCCCCGGCGCCGGGGCCGCAGGCGGGGTCGGCTTCGCCGCCCTGGCCCTGCTCGGTGCCACCATGCGGCCCGGCATCGAGCTGTTGCTCGAACTGCTGGGCTTCGACGAGGCCGTGCGTGGGGCACGCCTCGTCGTCACCGGTGAGGGCTGCCTGGACGCTCAGACGCTCCATGGCAAGGCACCCGCCGGAGTCGCCGCGGCGGCCACTGGGGCGGGGGTTCCGGTGGCCGCTGTGGCAGGCCGGCTCGAACTGGCCGAGCCGCAGTGGCGGGCCGCCGGCTTCGTGGCCGCGTACGCGCTCACCGACCTGGCCGAGCAGCCCGGCGACAGCCTGACGCTGGCGGCCGAGCTGGCCGAGGTGGCGGGCGAGAAGCTCGCCCGGGACCTGCTCGCGGGCCGCTGATCCACCAGCGGTTGGCCAGAAATTAGTCGTATCTTCCTACATTGACGTTTTGTTGAAGGCGGGCCTAGGCTCCGAGCCACCCCCAAAGCAGCGCTGAGCCAGCACAGTCGGAGGTATCTGATGCAGCAGTCGACCGAGGTGATCCGCTCCCGGCGAGTGGTCCTGCCGGAGGGTGAGCGCCCCGCCGACGTGCTGATCCGGGACGGTCGGATCGAGCGGATCGCCGAGCACGGCTCGCTCCACTCCGGCTCTGTGCATTCCCGCTCCCAGCCCATCGGCTCGCTGCCCGCCGACACGCCGCTCACCGACCTCGGCGACACCGCGCTGCTGCCCGGCCTGGTCGACACCCACGTGCACGTCAACGAGCCCGGCCGCACCGAGTGGGAGGGCTTCGCCACCGCCACCCGGGCGGCCGCGGCCGGCGGCGTCACCACGATCATCGACATGCCGCTCAACTCGATCCCGCCCACCACCACGGTGGCCGGGCTGGCAGCCAAGCGGCAGATCGCCGAGGGGCAGAGCTGGGTGGACCTCGGCTTCTGGGGCGGCGCGATCCCGGGCAACACGCCCGACCTGGAGCCGCTGCACGAGGCCGGCGTCTTCGGTTTCAAGAGCTTCCTGGCGCCGTCCGGTGTGGACGAGTTCCCGCACGTCGAGCAGGCGGACCTGACCGCCGCGCTGACCGAGCAGGCCCGGATCGGCGCGCTCGCGATCATCCACGCGGAGGACCCCGCGGTGCTGGACGCCGCGCCGCACACGCCCGGCGTGCACTACCGCGACTTCCTCGCCTCCCGCCCGGACGCTGCCGAATCCGCCGCCGTCGCACGGCTGTTGGAGACCGCGCGGGTCACCGGCGCCCGGGTGCACATCCTGCACGTCTCGTCTGCCGCCGTGCTGCCGCTGCTCGCCCAGGCCCGCGCCGACGGCGTGCAGGTGACTGCGGAAACGTGCCCGCACTACCTGACGCTGGCCGCCGAGGAGGTGCCGGACGGCGACACCGCCTTCAAGTGCTGCCCGCCGATCCGCGACGAGTCCAACCGCGACAAGCTCTGGGCGGCGCTGGCGAACGGCGAGTTCGTCGGCATCGTCTCCGACCACTCGCCGTCCACCCCTGACCTGAAGCTGCTGCGCGAGTACGGCGGCAGCGGCGACTTCGCGGCGGCCTGGGGCGGCATCGCCTCGCTCCAGCTCGGCCTGCCGGCGATCTGGACCGAGGCCCGGCGCCGCGGCCACGCGCTCACCGACGTGGTGCGCTGGATGGCGAGCGGCCCGGCCTCGCTGGTCGGCCTGGACGGGCGCAAGGGCGCGATCGCGGTCGGGCACGACGCCGACCTGGTCGCCTTCGACCCCGACGGCGAGTTCGCCGTCGATCCCGCCGGGCTGCACCACCGCAACCCGGTCACCCCGTACGCGGGCAAGAAGCTGACCGGTGTCGTGCGCACCACCTGGCTGCGCGGCCGGGTGGTCGATGTGAGCGCCGAGCCCTTCGGGCAGCAGATCCTGCGCCACCGCTGACACCACATCCGCCGGACGGCACCGCCGACAGCACCGCCGACACACCGCCGACACCCATCGCTGAGGAGCGACATGACTACCAGTGACACCCCGGCCGCTCCTTTCACCGAGCTGGTCAACCTCGCCTCCCGGCTGCTGGGCGCCGGCGTGGTGGCCACCAACGAGGACACCTTCGCCGACGCGGAGAACCTGCTGGTCGCCAAGCCCGCCGAGTTCCGCGCGCACACCTTCGGCCACAAGGGCCAGATCATGGACGGCTGGGAGAGCAAGCGCCGGCGCGGCGTCAGCGCCGAGCAGCCGCACCCCACCGACGAGGACCACGACTGGGCGATCGTCCGGCTCGGCGTGCCCGGCCGGATCCACGGCGTGATCGTGGACACCGCGCACTTCACCGGCAACTACCCGGAGACCGCCTCCGTGCAGGCCGCCTCGATACCCGGGCTGCCCTCGGTCGAGGAGCTGGACGCCGCCGAGTGGACCGACCTGGTCACGCGCACCGCGCTGCGCGGTGACACCGTGCACGCGTTCGAGGTCACGGACACCACGCGCTACACGCACGTGCGGCTGAACATCTGGCCGGACGGCGGCGTGGCCCGGCTGCGGGTGCACGGCGAGGTGCTGCCCGACCCGCGCGACCTGGACGGCCTCACCTTCGACCTGGCCGCCCAGGAGTACGGCGGCGTCGCCGAGGCCGCCTCGGACCGCTACTTCTCCTCCCCGCACAACCTGAACGCTCCCGGTCGCGCCTCCGTCATGGGCGAGGGCTGGGAGACCCGGCGTCGGCGCGACAAGGCCAACGACTGGGTACAGATCGCCCTGGCCGGGGGCGGCGAGGTCCTGGCTGTCGAGGTGGATACCACCCACTTCGTCGCCAACGCCCCCGGCTGGGCCGACCTGGTGGGGTACGACGCCTCGTCGGGCGGCGACCCGCAGACCGATGCGGCCGGCTGGTTCGAGATCCTGCCGCGCACCCGGCTCCAGCCCGACACCCGCCACCGCCTGCGCCTGACCGCGTCGTCCGGCTACGGCGGCCGGACGGTCACCCACGTGCGCATCAACGTCTACCCCGACGGCGGCCTGGCCCGGCTGCGGCTGGTCGGCAAGCTCACCGAGGCCGGCCGCGCCGCGCTCGCGCTGCGCTGGTTCAACGCGCTGGCGCCCGCCGAGGCCGCCCAGGCGCTGGCCGATGCCGGCCTGACCGGCGCCGAGGCGATCACGCTGGCCGCCGCCCGTCCGCTCGCCGGACCGGCCGAGCTCACCGCGGCCGTCGCCGCGCTGCTGCCCGCCGACGGCCCCGACGGCACCGAGACCACCCGCCGGGCCGCCGCGATCTGGCGCCTGCTGGGCGTCTGACCCGCGGGGCCTGCTCACAGGCCGACCCAGGGGCCGACTCACCGGGCTCCTCTTCTCCACGCACCGCCTCTCATCGCGAAGGACCCCCATGTCCAAGATCCTGACCACCGAGTCCGGCGCTCCGATCGCCGACAACCAGAACTCGGCCTCGGCCGGCGAGTACGGCCCGCTGCTCATCCAGGACCAGCAACTCCTGGAGAAGCTCGCCCGGTTCAACCGCGAGCGGATCCCGGAGCGGGTCGTGCACGCCCGCGGCTCCGGCGCGTACGGCTACTTCGAGGTGACCGACGAGGTCTCCCGGTACACCCGCGCGGACTTCCTCGCCGAGGTCGGCAAGCGCACCGAGGTCTTCCTGCGCTTCTCGACCGTGGCCGGCAACCTGGGCGCCAACGACGCGGTGCGCGACCCGCGCGGCTTCGCGCTGAAGTTCTACACCGCCGAGGGCAACTACGACCTGGTCGGCAACAACACCCCGGTGTTCTTCATCAAGGACCCGATCAAGTTCCCCGACTTCATCCACTCGCAGAAGCGCGACCCGTTCACCGGCATCACCGAGGCCGACAACGTCTGGGACTTCTGGGCGCACGCCCCCGAGGCCACCCACCAGATCACCTGGCTCTTCGGCGACCGCGGCATCCCCGCCTCGTACCGCCACATGAACGGCTACGGCTCGCACACCTACCAGTGGGTCAACGAGTCGGGCGAGGCGTTCTGGGTCAAGTACCACTTCAAGACCAACCAGGGCGTCCGCTCGCTGGACGGCACCCAGGCCGCCGAGGTGGTCGGCGGTGACGCCGACAGCCACCAGCGCGACCTGCACCAGGCGATCGAGCGCGGCGTCTTCCCGTCCTGGACGCTCTACGTCCAGCTGATGCCGGTGGCCGAGGCGGCCGACTACCGCTTCAACCCGTTCGACCTCACCAAGGTGTGGCCGCACGCCGACTACCCGCTGGTCAAGGTCGGCCGCCTGGTGCTGAACAAGAACCCGGAGAACGTCTTCGCCGAGGTCGAGCAGGCCGCCTTCTCGCCGAACAACTTCGTGCCCGGCATCGGTCCGTCCCCGGACAAGATGCTGCAGGGCCGGCTGTTCGCCTACGCGGACGCCCAGCGCTACCGCCTCGGCGTCAACCACACGCTGCTCGCCGTCAACGCGCCGCGGGCCACCGAGGCGGCCAACTACGGCCGGGACGGCCTCTCCGCCGTCAACAAGGCCGGCCGGGGCAAGAACTACGAGCCGAACTCGTTCGACGGCCCGGCGCAGACCGACCGCGCGCTGGCCGCGCCGGTCGCGGTCAGCGGCCACACCGGCACGTACACCACGCCGGCGCACAGCAAGGACGACGACTTCTTCCAGGCCGGCGAGCTCTACCGGCTGATGTCCGAGGGCGAGAAGTCCCGGCTGATCGAGAACCTCGCGGGCTTCCTCGCGCAGGTCTCGCGCGACGACATCGTCGAGAAGAACCTCGCGCACTTCCACGCCGCGGACGAGGACTACGGCCGCCGGCTGGCCGCCGCGGTCGCCAAGCTCCGTGCGGGCGACGAGAACTGACTGACAGTCCGATTCTGACGATCCGGTCCTGACAGTTCGGTCCTGACCGGCTGCGCCTGACGACCAACTGACGACCCTCAACGGGCTCCTCCCCCTCGACAGTGGGGGAGGAGCCCGCGGGCGTCTGGGCCGGGGTTGACGATCTCTTTCGGTCAAGTGCGGCATTTCAGCCAGGCGCGGCCGGTCAGTGGACGGTCTGGCATATGCCATTCGGCCAATACCCGTCACCAGCGGGAATCTCTCCGGACCTGGGGGTGCGCGGGCCCTGTGATGGATAGGCTTGGAGCCTGGTTTCCGGGATGGTCGCTGGCGCCGCGCAGTGGACCCCGGTACCGCTCGATGAGCGGAAAGGGGAGGCCATGTCGGCACACGGTGCGGGTCGTCAGGTCACGCTCGACCAGGGAGAGTCCGGCCCGTTCGGCTCGCTGCGCCGGGCGCTGCGGGTGCTGGAGGCCGCCGATCGACACCCGTACGGCGCGGGCCTGGCCGACCTGGCCAGGGAGACCGCGCTGCCCGCGCCGGTGGTGCGTGACCTGGTCGCGCTGCTCTGCGCCGAGGGTTACCTCCAGGCGGCGGACGGCGGTTGGGTGCTCGGCGGCACGTTCGCGATGCTCGGCCAGCACAACCGCGAGCAGCTGATCCGGATCCGCCTGCAGCACAAGTTGGCCGAACTGCGCGACGAGCTCGGCGCCGCCGTCTACTTCAGCCGCTACCACGACGGCGAACTGCGGGTCGAGGCGGTCGCCGAGGCCGAGCACGCGCCGGCGGTCCACGAGTGGGTGGACTTCAAGGCGACGGCGCACGCCAGTGCCATCGGCAAGTGCCTGCTGAGCCAGCTCGACCATGACGGGCGGCTCGACCACCTCTCCCGGCATCCGATCGCCCGGCTCACCTCGCGCACCATCACCGATGCCGAGCAGCTGATGCACCGGCTGGAGCGCCAGCCGGCCACCGTCCCGATGCTCGACCTCCAGGAGTACGCGCTGGGGACGGTCTGCGCCGCCGTGCCGGTGACGGCCGGCAGCACGGTCGGCTGCCTGGCGATGTCGCTGCCGGCGGACAACGCGCACCGGCTACGTGCGGCGGCCGAGCTGCTCGCGGAGCGGGCGGCGCCGCTGATGCTCGCGATGGCGGTCTGAGCCTGCGCCTGCTGTGCCTGCTGAGCGTGCGTGCGCGCTGCGCGCACGTGCGTGCGGGCCGGGCTGGCGTCCCGGCCCGCACGGAGGTCCCGCGCGTCAGTGCGTGACGAACATGCTGTCCATGAAGTCGATGATCTGCTGATCCGTCAGGCCCTTGGACATCTTGTGCCCGTCCGCCAGGTCCTTCTCGGTGATCATGCCGACCAGCATCTCGTTCTCGATCACCGGGATCCGGCGGATCTTGTGCTGCTCCATCTTCTTCAGCACCGTCTCCATGTCGTCGTCGGCCCGGACGCAGTGCAGGTGACCGGCGAGGTCCATCGCGGTCATCTTCGACGGGTCCTTCCCCTCCGCGAGACATCGGGTGATGATGTCGCGGTCGGTGATGATCCCCTTGAGCTTCTTGTCCGGGCCGCAGATGGGGAGGGCGCCGACGCCCTTGTCCCGCATCATCTTGGCCGCCTCCATCAGCGTCTGGCTGGCCTCGACGCACTGGGCCCCGCGGTGCATGATGTCACGCGCTGTGATCACAGCTCTCTCCTTCCGATGCCGGAGAGTACCGGCGGTCTCACCGTAGGTGCGCTCGTCGGCGCCCGCGAGCGGGGCGGCGTTCGGCAGATCTTATTAGACGCGTTGTCGATAAGACCTGCCGAAACCCTTGTGGGCCGCCGTACCCGCCAGTAGTTTGAACTGCTGCCGCCACTCCCCGCAGGTCAGGAGGCCCCCATGCGCAAAGACGCCCCCGAGGTGCACGACAGCCTGGTGCTGGAACCGCGTGACGTGAAGTTCGACTGGAGCAGCCTGCCGCTGCACTGGATACCGGACGAGCCGTTCGCCACCCACACCATCAACGTGCTCCACCTGCTGCTGCCCGAGGGCGAGCGCTGGTTCATCAAGGTGTTCCTGGACGCGCTGCCGCTGGTCCGCGACGAGCAGCTGCGCGAGGAGGTGCTCGGCTTCATCGGGCAGGAGTCGATCCACGCGCAGGCGCACCAGGAGGTGCTGGACCACCTGCTCGGGCAGGGCATCGACCCTCGCCCGTACGTGCGCCAGCTCGCCTGGCTGTTCCAGCGGGTGCTCGGCGAGAAGACCGGGCTGACCGGGCGGCAGCGGCGCGAGAACATCATCGAGCGGGTGGCGTTCGTCGCCGCGATCGAGCACTTCACCGCGTTCCTCGGCAACTGGGCGCTCAACTCGCCGGGGCTGGACCGCGCCAAGGCCGATCCGACGATGGTGGACCTGCTGCGCTGGCACGGCGCCGAGGAGGTCGAGCACCGCAGCGTGGCCTTCGACCTGATGGAGCACCTGGACCCGGGGTACCTGCGGCGGATCCGCGGGATGCTCGTCTCCGGGCCGCTGCTGGTGCACCTGTGGGTGCGCGGCACCCGGTTCCTGCTCGCGGCCGACCCGACGCTGAACGGGCGGGTCCGGCCGAGCTGGCGTCAGGCCTGGGCCGACGCGCAGCGCGGACTGCTGCCCGACCCGGTCCAGTCGCTGCGGTCCGGCCTGCGTTACCTGCGTCCCCGCTACCACCCGACCCAGGAGGGCTCCAGCGCCCAGGCGCTCGGCTACCTCGCCACCTCGCCGGCCGCCCGCGCGGCCGCCGCCCGCTGAGCCGCCGGAGCGCCGCCCGATGAGCACCGAGTCGCGTACCGAAACCTCCCCGGCCGCCGGGCCCAGCCCGACCGTCGAGCCCAGCCCGATCGCCGAGCCCAGCCTGGCCACCGAGCCGGCGCCGACCGCGGTCTTCGACCGCACCACCCGGCTGGACATCAGCGAGCCGCCGCCGGACCTCTACGGCCGTCCGCAGCTCGACCGCTTCATGCACGCGGTCACGGCGTTCAGCGAGCGGTACACGCCCGCGCTGGGCAGCCCGCTGCTGCGCCGCAACCCGCGTCTCCCCGCGCCGCGTTCGAGAGCAGCGCTCTCGTTGGTGATCACCGCTCACCGGATGATCGCCGAGGACGTCGTCGAGCTGCGGCTGGCCGAACCCGGCGGCGGCGTGCTGCCCGCCTGGCAGCCCGGCGCCCACCTGCGGCTCACGCTGCCGTCCGGCCGCGAGCGGCACTACTCGCTCTGCGGCGACCCGTCCGACCGGACGTCCTACCGGATCGCGGTGCGCCTGATCGCGGACGGTGGCGGCGGCTCCTGGGAGGTCCACCACGAGCTGCACGTGGGCGCCCGGCTGACGGTCCGCCGCCCGCGCAACGGCTTCCCGTTCTGCGTCGAGCCGGTGCTGCTGCTGGTGGCCGGCGGGATCGGCATCACGCCGCTGCTGCCGATGGCCCGCGAGGCACAGCGCCGCGGGCTGGACTGGTACCTGGTGCACGCCGGCCGCAGCGCAGCGTCGATGCCCTTCGCCGAGGAGCTCGCCGCGCTCGCGCCGGAGCGGGTCGGCTTCATCACCGAGGCCGTGCCGACCGGGCCCGAGCTGCTCGCCCGGGCCCGCCCCGGCGCCGCCGTCTACTGCTGCGGCCCGGCCCCGATGCTGACCGCCGTGCAGCGCGCGTTCGAGGCCTCGCCGGCCGTCGCGCTGCACTTCGAGCGGTTCGGCGCCGCGCCGATCGTCGGCG
This sequence comes from Kitasatospora sp. NEAU-69, assembly GCF_057158765.1. Classification (NCBI taxonomy): domain Bacteria; kingdom Bacillati; phylum Actinomycetota; class Actinomycetes; order Kitasatosporales; family Streptomycetaceae; genus Kitasatospora; species Kitasatospora sp. NEAU-69. Next base: position 265,061 of record NZ_JBWXUE010000003.1, on the reverse strand, counting down.
GCCGTCCGTTCGATCTCCAGCTCGGCCCCGACGGCGAGCGGCTGGCCGTGCCGGCCGACCGCTCCGCGCTGGACGTGCTGCGCGAGGCCAGGCCCGAGCTGCCGTACTCCTGCCACCAGGGCTTCTGCGGCACCTGCAAGGTGACCGTGCTGGCCGGCACCCCCGAACACCGCGACCGCCGGCTGACCGCCGAGGAGCGCGCGGCCGGCGCGCTGCTGCCGTGCGTCTCGCGGGCAGCCGAGGGCCAGACCCTGGTCCTGGAGGTCTGAACGATGGCATTCACCTACTCCGAGCAGGACCTGGACCGGTTCCGCGAGGTCCAGCAGCTCGCCTACCACTGCGCCGAGCAGGTCGCGGCCTGGATCGAGCCCGGCGTGACCGAGCGCCAGGCCACCGCGAAGCTGCGCCGCTGCCTGGTCGCCGAGGGCGTGGACGACTTCTTCCACGTCCCGTTCGCCTGGTTCGGCGACCGCACGGCGTTCCGGCACTTCCACACCCCGCTGCAGTTCTTCGCCGGCGGCCGGGTGCTCCGCGAGGGCATGCCGTACGTGCTGGACTGCGCGCCGGTGGTGGACGGTTACACCGCCGACATCGGCTACGGCGGCAAGGTCGGCGAGAACCGGATCTGGGACCGCCTCGCGCAGGACCTCAAGGTCTACCGGGAGCTGATCCTGCGCGAGGTGACGGCCCGCAAGCCGCTGAACGAGATCTACGCGGCCGTGGACGCGCAGATCGCCGCGCACGGGTACGACAACCGCCACCAGGTCTACCCTGGGCGGGTGATCGGCCACCAGGTGACCCGCAACACCAGCCGCGCGCCGGCCGGCGTCAACCTCTTCGGCTTCGGGCTGCGCACCCTGCAGACGCTCGGCCGGGAGCTGATCAGCGAGCGCCTGCACGGGCGTTCCCCGCTCTGGGCGGACGGGCGCTCCTCCCGGCACGCGCCGACCCCGGGGCTGTGGGCGGTGGAGCCGCACATCGGGTTCCGCGATGTCGGCATCAAGTTCGAGGAGCTGCTGGTGATCACCGAGGACAGCGCCTACTGGCTCGACGAGGACCTGCCGCACGTGCGGCGCTGGAACGACTCCGAGGAGATCGCGGCATGACCATCGTCCGCCGAACCGTGCACAGCGCCGGCGTGGACCTCGCGGTCTTCGAACAGGGCGACCCCGCCGGGCCCACCGTGCTGCTGGTGCACGGCTACCCCGACAGTCACGTGGTCTGGGACGACGTGGCCGCCGACCTGGCCGCCGACCACCACGTGGTGCGCTACGACGTCCGCGGCGCCGGGGAGTCGGGGGTGCCGGGCACCCGCGCGCAGTACCGGCTGGAGCTGCTGGCCGCCGACCTCTTCGCGGTGGCCGACGCGGTCAGCCCGGACCGCCCGGTGCACGTGGTCGCGCACGACTGGGGCTCGCTGCAGTCCTGGGAGGCGGTCACCGAGCCCGGCGCCGAGCGGCGGCTCGCCTCGTACACCACGATGTCCGGGCCCTGCCTGGACCACATGGGCCACTGGATCCGGCACCGGCTGCGCCGCCCGACGCCCCGGCACGTCCGCCAACTCCTGGCGCAGAGCGCGCACTCCTGGTACATCACGGCGTTCCACCTGCCGTTCCTGGCGCCGGCCACCTGGCGGTTCGGGCTGGCCCGGGCCTGGCCGCGGGTGCTGCGCGATCTGGAGGCGGTGCCGCCGCGCCCGGGCCATCCGCAGCCGACGTTGCGTCAGGACGCGGTTCGCGGCATCGAGTTGTACCGGGCCAACATGCGCCCGCGGCTGCGGAACCCGCGCGAGCGGCCGACCCGGCTGCCGGTGCAGCTGATCACGCTGAAGCGGGACCGCTACGTCAAGCCGTTCCTCTCCGAGGGGCTGGAGCGCTGGGTGCCCAGGCTGACCCGGCGCGAGCTGAACGCCACCCACTGGTCCGCGCTGCTGGAGCAGGGTCCGGTGGTGGCCGGGATGGTGCGCGAGTTCGTCGGCCGGGTCGACACCGCCGCCGAGAGTGGCGCCGAACCGCCCAGTGGTGACGGCCGGTTGGTCGTGATCACCGGGGCCGGCAGCGGGATCGGGCGGGCCACCGCGCTGGCCTTCGCCGAGCAGGGTGCCCGGGTGGTGGTCTGCGACCTGGACCTCGCCGCGGCCGAGCGGACGGCCGAACTCGTCGGCCTGGCCGGCGGATCGGGCCACGCCTACCGGGTGGACGTGAGCGACGGCGGCGCGATGGACGAGTTCGCGCAGCGCGTCGCCGCCGAACACGGGGTGCCCGACGTGCTGGTCAACAACGCCGGCATCGGCCACTCCGGGACCTTCCTGCAGACCACCGAGAAGGAGTGGCAGCGGGTCCTCGACGTCAACCTGTGGGGTGTGATCCACGGTTGCCGCGCCTTCGGCGGCATGATGGCCGAGCGCGGCCAGGGCGGGCACATCGTCAACCTGGCCTCGGCCGCCGCCTACCTGCCCTCGAAGGTGCTGGCCGCGTACGCCACCAGCAAGGCGGCGGTGCTGATGCTCTCCGACTGCCTGCGCGCCGAGTTGGCGCCCACCGGCGTCGGGGTGAGCGCGATCTGCCCCGGCATCGTGAACACCAACATCACCCGCACCTCCACCTTCTCCGGCGTCTCGGCCGACGAGCAGGCGGCGAAGCAGGCCCGGGCGTCCAAGCTGTACGCCCGGCGTGGGTTCCCGCCGGAGAAGGTGGCCGCGCAGATCGTCCGCGCGGTGCACACCCGCAAGGCGGTGGTGCCGGTGACCGTCGAGGCGAAGGCGGCCCGCTGGCTGGGCCGGATCTCGCCCGCCCTGCTCCGCCTCGCGGCCCGCGTCAACGCCGGCTGAGACCCGGGCCCGGGGGGGGGGGGGGGGGGGGGGGGGGGGTGGTGGGGGGGGGGGGGTGGGGTGGGCTTTGTGTCTCGTGGTAAAGCAGG